>JAKROC010000194.1 GCA_024509075.1 Endozoicomonas sp. | reverse complement strand
TAAAGCTGGCATATCAACCCGTTCGTAATAAGAAGTAGACGATTCAGTAGTGCGTGACTTTTTGTCAATCCATGGAGTGGAATCTTGAAACTAACTAATCAATCACTGCTGTTGGCCACAGTTATACCCCTTCTTGCTTTCCCCGTGGGTCTCAAGGCCGATTCATCCGCACAGATTAGCGATGACGAGTTGCTGGACCTGAGTCTAGAAGAGCTGATCTCGCTGGACGTACCCGACGTTACCTCGGTATCGAAAAGGAAACAGCGTCTGATGGACTCACCCGCTGCCGTCTACGTCATCACTGACGAAGATATACGGCGTTCAGGTGTTACTTCCATACCCGAAGCATTAAGAATGGTGCCGGGCGTACAGGTGGCCAGACTTAACAGCAACACCTGGTCGATCAGCACGCGCGGTTTTAACTATATCTTCGCCAACAAGTTACTGGTGTTGATCGATGGCCGAACGGTTTACTCGCCACTGTTCTCCGGTGTGAACTGGGACGTCCAGGACACCATGCTGGAAGACATTGCCCGTATTGAAGTGATTCGCGGTCCGGGTGCTGCCCTGTGGGGTGCCAATGCCGTCAACGGTGTTATCAACATCATTACCAAACACGCGGCAGATACTCAGGGTGGGCTTCTTTCCACTGGGTTTGGCTCGGAAGAAAAAGCGTTTGGCTCCTATCGTTACGGCGCTGAGTTTGGTGACGATGGGTATTACCGGGCATTTGTTAAATCCTTCTCCCGCGATGGACTGGCCAATGCCGATGGTTCCGATGCCAACGATGACTGGCAAATCAACCGTGCCGGCCTGCGCGCCGACTGGCGCACCAGAAACGGTTCCGAGGTGTCGCTGCAAGGTGAGATTTATGAAGGTACCACGAGTCCGACCTTAAAGGTGTTCAACGACGATACCAAGGAACAGGAGCTGCTCACCAATCAGAGCCGGGATCAAAAAGGCGGCCACCTGATCGGGAACTACAAGCGCTATTTAAACGATGGCAGCCATATTTCTGTCAAAGGCTATTACGACCGCTACGAGAACTATGACTATCGGGTGACAGAAAAAAGGGATGTTGCTGACCTGGAGTTTCAGCATCAGATGCTACCCCTGGGCAATCACGACATCATCTGGGGTTTGGGTTATCGGTTTACCCATTACAATCTTACCGAGATGAACCACGTCAGTACCGGAGACCCGGACCGTACCGATCAACTCTATAGCGCCTTTATTCAGGATCACATCTCACTGACTCCGCAATGGGCACTGACGCTCAGTTCCCGCTTCGAGCACAACGACTTTACCGGCTTTGAGGTGCAACCCAATGCCAGCCTGACCTGGAAAATTTCTGATCAGCAGACCCTGTGGTTCAAGGCGGCCAGTGCCGTAAAAACACCATCGATCAGTGAAACCTCGGTCACCTCACGGGGTATTGCCTTTATTCGGGAGGAAGAACGACTGTTATCAGACGGCAGCATTCCCGAATTGCTGGCTATCACCGGTAATGAAAATCTGGAATCAGAAAACCTGTTTGCCCTGGAGGTAGGCTATCGAGAGCAGTTCAATAATCGACTACTGTTTGATATCACCGCCTTTTTTAACCAGTACCGAGACCTTTTAGCTTATGTCGATTACTCCTGTCTCGATGGAACGACGCCAATACCCTCAGGTTTTGGCTGTTTTTACACGCAACAACCAACAATTCCAGCTTTCGAGTTATCATCCACCTTCGCCAATGGACTGACGGCCAACACCTATGGTGTGGAGCTGACCACAGACTGGCAGGCAACGCCCTGGTGGAAACTGCAATTCAACTACAGCTTTCTCAGTGTTGACGCGTTCAGTGAAAGCACCGGCAATCCACTGACCGACGGCTACCTCAAGGGTAATGAGGAACTGCTTGAGACACTCAGTGCCGACCACACAGCCAATATCCGCTCACACATGAACCTGCCGAACCAGTGGTACCTGGATTTTTGGGTGCGCTATATGGACAACCTGAAAAACGCACGGGTCGGCGCATATACAGCACTGGATGTTCGGGTGGCAAAGAAGATTGGCAAAAATCTGGAGCTCTCTCTGACCGGGCAAAATCTGTTTGAAAAGCAGCGGCTGGAGTTCAGCGAAATATTCAGCGGGCTTGGCGAAACTGAGGTACAGCAAGCCTGGTACCTTCAGTTGCGCTGGCAACACTGATCGGATGGGGAGAGCAACTTCATGCCGATAATCAACAAAACCTTCGCCATTTTCGCCATTGCCCTGCTGGGCAGTTTGACTCCGGGCCAGTCAGAAGCAAGCTCGGCCACCAAAGCCGACAAGGTAAAGGCGGCCATTGTCTACAAACTGACCAAGTTCGTCACCTGGCCAGAGAAAAAACAGACGCTGTCGCTGTGTATTGTCGGGGACGACACCATCAACAGTGAGCTGTTAAAAATCAATCACAAATACAGCTCCGGACGGCGCATATCAGTGACTCATAAAGCGCCTAATGCGCCCCTGGAAAAGCTGTGTGACCTGGTTTACATCCACAACACCAAAAGCAGTGCCATTGCCGGCATTTTGTCTGACCTGGAAAACCATCCGGTACTGACCATAAGCGACAGTGACAATTTTGTTTACCAGGGCGGTGTTATTGGCCTGTTCCGAACTGGCAGCCGAATTCAGTTCGCCATCAGTCAGGAAGCCACGAAAAGCGCTGGGCTGGCTATTAACCCCCAACTGATGAGGCTGGCCAAGATTGTCAAATGATGACCTTCAAGAACCTGCCCATTAAAAAGAAATTGCGTTACGCCATGCTGTTAACGGCGTACGCAGTTTTGCTAGTCACCCTCAGTGTCCAAACAGTTTCCGAGTACATTCACTCTCGCTCACTACTGGTAAGCAAGCTGGAAACGCTGGTGGAAGTGATTGGCGCTAATGTTCAGGCAGCCCTGCTGTTTGATGACAGCTCCTCGGCCGAGGAGCTACTCAATGGCTTTGCTAATACCGATGAAATAGAAGCCGCTTATCTGCTGAATCAGGATGGCGCGAAAGTTGCCGCCTATTATCGTGGGAAAAAACAACCGTGGGCGTTTACTCTGGAGGAGCTTAACCAGCCGGTGACACTTTTTAGCAAGGCTAAATTGCACCTTTACCGCCCCATCGTCCTGGATAATCAGTTTATAGGCTCGATTTATCTCCAATCCAACCTGCGCGAACTCTATCTCCATCTGAGCAATATTCTGTTTCTGGCCCTGATCGCCGCACTGATTTCGGTGGTGCTGGCTGCGGCCCTCAGTGCCCGACTGCAACGGCTGCTGGCCCGACCGATCACTGAGCTGGCCGATACCATCAGCGACATCACCCGCCGCCAGCGCTACGACAGGCAGGTACAGAAGTTTGATAACGACGAGATTGGCCAGCTCTATGACTGCTTTAATGAGATGCTGGCACAGATCAAGGAACGGGATGACCGTCTGCAGCAGCACAGTGATCAACTGGAGGTCACCGTAGCCAGTCGGACTCATGAATTAAAAATGGCCAACCGTGACCTGAAAGAGAACCTCAGCGAACTGCATGAAGCAAAAGAGGCGGCACTGGAGGCGGCCAAGACCAAGAGCGCCTTCCTGGCCAACATGAGCCACGAAATTCGCACACCAATGAATGGCGTGCTCGGCATGCTGGAACTGATAAAAGACACCCCTCTGACTAAGACACAGAGTGACTTACTGGGCACGGCTCACGCTTCTGCCGACTCCCTGCTGGCCATCATTAACGACATTCTCGACTTTTCCAAAATTGAAGCAGGCAAGATGACCATTGAATACATCGAGATCAGTGTCCGCGATATTGTCAGCGAAATCTGTACATTGCTGGCAGGAACCGCTCGAGAAAAAGGTTTGACCCTGAACTTCCATACAGACGCTGACCTGCCGGCAATGCTGGTCGGCGACCCGGTGCGCCTGCGACAGGTGTTAACCAACCTGATTGGTAACGCGGTCAAGTTCACTGAAAGTGGCGGCGTCAGCGTCCGGGTCAACCTGCTCGAAACCGTCAAATCCTCTGCTCGGATTGAGTTTTCAGTAGAAGACACTGGTATTGGGATTGCAGAGGACATACTTCCTGAGTTGTTTAATGAATTTACCCAGGCAGATGGAAGTACTACGCGCAAGTTTGGTGGCACCGGCCTTGGCCTGACTATCTCCCGACAACTGGTTGAGCTTATGGGCGGTGAAATCAGTGTGGTCAGCGCCGAAGGACTCGGCTCGACTTTTGCATTTACCCTGAATATGGCCATCACTGAAAACCAGGCCAGACCGCCAGCCTCCCGGGAATCCGTTGCAACACCAAAACCTAACCATCAGGAAGCTGTTGCCTTTCCAGACACCATTCAAGTGCTGGTGGCCGAGGACAATGTGGTAAATCAGAAAGTAACCATCAGTATGCTGAAAAAAATTGGCATTCAGCACATTGATGTGGCTGAAGATGGGCGTAGAGCAGTGACCATGAACAGTTCCCAGACCTACGATTTGATCCTCATGGATTGCCAAATGCCACACATGAGTGGCTATGAGGCCACAGGCGTTATCCGACATCAGGAAAGAGAACAGCAGTTGCCGCCCATCCCAATCATCGCCATGACTGCCAATGCCATGCCCGAAGACCGGGAGAAGTGCCTTGCTGCCGGTATGGATGACTACTTGAGCAAGCCTGTGAAAAAAGAAGAATTAAAAAAGACTCTGGCCCAGTGGCTTATTTACGACACACTCCCACAGTCCACCAATAGCGCCTGTGCATCAAGGGAGATGGCAGAAAAGACTGGACAACAACCACTGGTTGACCAGCAAGTGCTAGCGTCACTGAAAGAACTGATGGAAGAAGAGTTTCCAGCACTGGTTAACAGTTACATTGAAGATGCTCCAAAACTGCTGGCCGATATTCTGTCATCGTCGAAAGAGGCGGATCGCGAGATACTGATCAGAGCGGCCCATACCCTTAAATCCAGCAGCAATAATCTGGGTGCCATTAAACTGGCCATGATCGCCGAGGCCATAGAAAAACAGAGTCAGGAGCACAAGCTAAGTGCTGCTGCCACACTAATTCCTTCACTTCAGGCGGCACTTGATGAAACGATGGAGGCTCTTGCCAACGTGGAGTGGTGAGCTGGTAGCATCATGAAAACAATAACGACAATGGCCTTTAATATTATTGTGCGCTACGGTACCAGCCTCTTTATGGGTTGGGCTGCCCCAGTTTTCTATTGTCGCTACCCTGCATTGGGACCTGCCATCGATAAGTGGCAGGCATCATGGTCGAACGACGCTCAATTCATCGGGTCGTCTTTTTTCTCTCTCAACCTTTGGCAGACCTGTGCCTGGCTTTACTATATACTGTGCGCGATCCGGGCCTGTCAGAAAGGATTCATGCACAAATCTTCAGAGAGACTTACTATCGTCACAATCCACTGAGTGATTACGGACAGATGGCAGCATTTTTACTCAGGAACAAGCATGCCCGCGATCGTTGAGGTTGATAAAGTTAAACGGAATCCTACGT
>JAKROC010000193.1 GCA_024509075.1 Endozoicomonas sp. | reverse complement strand
CGCATGGAGCAGTTGCCGAGCAAATGCAGCCAACAAAGTAGCAACTTGAAAGGCGGCGGGTGTAAAACTTCTCGCTAAAACACTGGACATGGCTGGCCTGGTTGCCTGCCATGCCCGCTTTACACAACAAACTGCTTTCAATTGCCAGACTCAACCGAATAGACGGCCTCTGCCGCCTCCCTGATCAGCTCTGGCCCCTTGTAGATGAAGCCTGAGTAAATCTGCACCAGGCTGGCACCGGCACGGATCTTTTCGGCAGCACTCTGGGCATCCATAATCCCGCCCACACCAATAATTGGCAGCTTGCCCGACAACTCATCAGCCAGCAATCTAATTACCGCTGTAGATTTATCGCCCAATGGTGCACCGCTGAGACCACCAGCTTCTTCGGCATAGGCGTAGCCCTTGACCAGCTCCCTGTTCAACGTCGTATTAGTTGCAATCACACCATCAAGCTCCCACGACACCAGCTCGACGGCCACAGAGGCAATCTCTTCATCAGTCATGTCCGGGGCAATCTTGATGGCCAGGGGAACTGTACGACCATACTCTTTCATAAGCAGTGCCTGTTCCTCCTTCAAAACCGACAGCAGGCTTTTCAGAGCATCACCGTATTGCAACTTGCGCAACCCTGGCGTATTCGGCGAGGAGAGATTAACCGCCACATAACCGGCATAAGGATAAACCTTGCGCAGACAGGTCAGATAATCGCTGTTGGCCTCCTCCATCGGCGTAGTCAGATTCTTGCCAATGTTAATACCAATGACGCCACGGTAACGGCATTTGCCCACATTGGCAATCAGCTGATCCACGCCCAGGTTGTTAAAGCCCATACGGTTGATCAGAGCTTCTTTTTCCGGAAGCCGAAACATCCTCGGTTTCGGATTGCCCGACTGAGCTACCGGCGTCACGGTGCCAAGCTCAAGAAAACCAAAGCCCAGATCACCAAGACCATCGATACACTCACCGTTTTTATCCAGCCCTGCAGCCAGGCCCACCGGGTTCGCGAAGGTCAACCCCATCACCTGGCGCGGTTTGGCCGGCGCAGTCGGTGCCATCAGCCGTGTCAACCCAAGACGACCGGCGGCATTGATCACTTCCATGGCGAAATCATGGGCCGTTTCTGCTGAAAGACAAAACAGTGCACTTCGGGTCAATTTATACATAGAAAACCGGTCTAATTGCGTCAGACAAAATTCGGGAAATTATACGGCCACTCGGCTTTTTTGTCTCTATCTGCACCCTGTCGATGAAACCATCCTCCGTATAGCCAGTCTGAGCAGTTAGTGAGCACTTCCGACAGCCAGGGTCAGACAAGGTCAGCCAATGCAGGCAAACAGACAACTGAGTTCCTCCTCCCCTTTCTTGCCGGTTGCCCGATGCTTAACAGTACCGCCAGCGGATCATCAGCGAATCCAGCCTGCCCGGCTGCCACAGCCTCCCTCAACGCAACCTGCAGTGATCAATAGGGCGCTCAGCACCCGTCAGTGTACTGCCATCTTCGTAGAAAAAGACGCGCTGGCAAGCGACTCAGATCGCCTGACAGACAGCTCACCGGATACGAATGCTCCAACAGACAAGCCCCAAAAATCCACAGGACGCCATTGGCCAGATTCGCCATTGTTGCCCGAAGAAATCTATCGAACCCCCATACCAGTGGTCAGACTCTCCACACAGGCATACGGTTGCACCAGTATAATCAAGCTCAAGGGGCGAGGTGACGAACCAGAATTACTTGTTTCACTATACCCGCACGGCATCCTGCAACTCATTCTTATACGATATCCGGCAACTGCCATCAATCTGATTGAATGCAGGTTGCGCTTGTTCACCGACATGGCTGGACTAAATGACCTGCGTGCAGCCTGTCAATGTGTAAAAAACGACTGGCGACGTGGAGTTACAGACCAGGATCACCAACTGCTGTTGCTGACGACTCTGAAGGCCTACGAGCAAGAGCAGCATTTTTTCCCTCTGGAAACCAAGCTGGATGCAAATTTTCTGATATATAAAAATAGAATTGCATCAACAGCGTTGGCCAGCGCACCGGTATCGATTGAGAACGACACCGTTCCCAACCATCGGCAGAAACAATCAAGTTTCTGGCTCAATCTTCTGGGGACAGGCTGTAAAAAGCGCGAGCAGCTATTGCGCGCGGCCCTTCACCGACTGGCTGCGAAAAAATGGGGACAGGCCCTGGATCAAATCCGCGCTACCGTGCAGCAGCGCCCGCTGGTTCAGTTGTCCAGCCAGATGGGAACCGACCGTCGCCACCTGCTGGACAAATACCGACAAGAGCAGCCAGACACGGTACAAACATTGCTGACCGAGCTGGCTTGCTACGACGTCAAATACCAGCGCTCAAGAAAAAGTATCCGTATAGCCAGAACGCTTTTGGCCGTTGAACAACAAACGACACAAACACAACGCCCGATCATAGCTCAAATGATCGATGACAACCCCTTTATCGAGAATTTGCTGGCCAATGAGATATACACGCTGCACTGTATGCGCCTGAACTGCCAATTAACAAAATACCCGCCGAGCAGTCTGTCAGAATTACTGGATGCCAGACGACATCTGATTTTTGTGCTTGAACTGGCGTCAGAAATAGACGACACACAGTCGTTGGAAGGTCGGCAGGCGGGTATTTCTGCCCAGCTGGTGCAACTTTTGCTATCCACCCAGTCAGCAAGAAACAGTCAAGGCCATGACATCTTCACCACCTGGTATGTACTCAAGACACCCTCAAGCAGGCACATAAAAGCTGTCTTGATGCAACACAACAGTAGCCCTGAGAAAGCATTTTATCTGGCTGCCCTCGAATTTCTTGATGCACAAAGCAGTCTTGCTGCAGATAAGTGTTTTCAACAGGATTTACACTGGCTGCAATGCTACCACGATGTCGTTTACTACCAGCAACAGCTGATGGTGCACCTGATCCAACAGGAAACCAGTCACCCTCTCCTTCCCGCCCAACAGTTTGAACAAAACATTGAGCATCTAAACCAATTGGCCAAATATCGCCGAACTATCGGTTGTCGAGCCCTGAACCCAAACTCCTATGCCTACGCTCTGGGTGCTCTCAATATTGTCTGGAAGGAAGAGGAAGACATCGAAGACACCGTTGCCGAACTGCATCGAAAGCATTATCTGCATTTACTGGCTTATGACCCATACACAGAGTTTAAAGACCTGTTTTTCCACACCGCACGCTGGGGTTCTGCCGCCAGTCGCTCACTGTGCACCAGAGCCAGCAAGTTGATCCAGAAGTTTCAAAACTCCGGGTCTTCTGACGTCCTGGACTTTCTCCACAAAGAAGGTAGAGGACTGCTTTCAACACTTTTTAGCCTGGATAGCCCGGTTCACAACCTGATCAGTGAAACGCTTAGCTCAATGCTGGCTGTGGCGCAACAGAGTCCAAAGTTTTTCCGCATTATGTGGGGTGACTTTGCCCTCCTTATACCCCAACTGCAAAGCCTGCTTGGTCATGATGCATCGTTGCTGGCCCCCCTGGAAAGAATGGCGCTCTGCCTGCGTGGACAGGCGCTGGCATCACTGTTCAGTGGTGACTCAATCCACTCACTGGACTTTAACCCCAGCCAAAACCCGCAATACACAACCATCGTCAAGCGGTTTCAACTACTGCACGACATTATTCGTGCACTTCACGTAGGGCTACCAGTACTGGATATCTTTTTGTGCAACAATTTTTCCGACTTGGAAAAACGACTGCAAAAAGTGGCCTGGAACTCGCTGTCCACCTATCTGGCCCGACAGTGCATAGGTGCCATGAAACCACCACTGATCCGCCTGAGCAACAACTTGCGCTGCGCCCTGGACCTGATGCCGAGTCTTAATCTGGGCATCACACCCGACTTCCTGGCCTCAATCAGCCCAGACGCAACCGTTCGATTTGCCCACCACGTGGGCCGACAAGGTTCGGTGATGGGTGGCAGCCTGAGCTACCTTCTGGACCCACTGATCCATCGCTTCGATCAATACAAGCGAAAGATTGATGCGGTGGCTGCCAACCCGGGAGATATAACTGCACGCAGGCTGCTGGCTGGCGAGCGAAAAAAAATTGGTCACATTCTTGGTCTGTCTTCAGCACTGTCAGCTGCTGCCTTCGGATTTATCAACACCTTCAGGACCGTCATATTGTTTGGCAGCCCAATGCTGGGCGCAGCCCTGATTAGCATTGCCTTGCTTGTAATCACCGCTTGCTTTTTGGCTCGTCACTACAACCCTCTTGATGACGTATGGACATCGTTGTCTGAGGCCGTTGCGGCACACATGGCCAGAACCTACGTAACCGGTAGCCCTAAAGCACTGGCAGCACGACAACATGCCGAACAAATCAGCAGAATCACCCTGGAACAGATGGCCGCAGCCAGACAGAACTCTCAGACAGAATACCGGAACAACGCTTTTCGTCTGGCCTTAAGCCAGTATTGGGATCAGCTACAGTACCCAGACCATACTCAGCAAAAATTCGCAGCAATACTGCATAAACACTGGCAAGCCCAGATCAAAGAGGATGTTCAGCACATACAAAACTTTGTAAAGGCCAGAGAGTTGGTGATGGCTGCCTTAAAAAACGTCGATAGCCTTTTAATAAACATACAACGCATAACCAATTTCAACCAACAGCTCATCAGCCTGCACTTTCTCCCTCTGGAGCCCGCACTCCTGCCTTACCAACTGATCAATCTGCAACAGGAAATTGATGCATTTCTGGAGCACAGCTGCGGCACCACCACACCCGGTGACACTGCCGAAGCTGTTACGGCGACTGTAAAGAATTACCACATCGAGCTACATAAGGGCGATCATCTGTTGCATATTCTGCATGCACGACATATAGAGTCATCAATGCAAGGAATGACAAATGAGGAAACACAGGCAACGGCAAACCAGCCATTGTACCAGTTGCCAGATAGTCAGGAAGCGTCGCAAATCCTGGCCAGGGTCCAACAAAGCTGCTTCGCACAGAGGCTGCAAAAGGAGCAGCAGGTTCGCGAAGCGAGAATGACGATGGTCACTCGTCGTGCATTGGAGGAGTGGCTGAAACAACAAGACAACCCCAATGCCGCCAGTATTCCGAACCTGTCTGGGGATCCACTGTTCAAAGTCAACCTTGAGCTGCAAATCCAGCTATTAGAGAAAGCCAGCACCCCTTGGTCAAGACCAGAAACTCAGGGCCGACATGAAGAAAATAGTACTAATGTTCAAGGGAGCACCTACCAATTGATGGCAGCCTATACGACTGAGGGTATACGCGCTTGAGGTTAAAAAATAATTGACAGATTCAAGGTAATTTTTAAATGCTTTGCTAGACTGTCATTCCAAGCTGGTTAGAGAGGGTAATGATCTGGTCTTTTTAATCATCAAGTCATTTGAGCTTATGCGGTTTTGTAACTTTGTTCCCCCTGCGTATTGCTGAATTCAGATGGCTCTTGCGTCTATTGCCGAATAAGACATTTCTCAGTTTTAATGTTGTTTGTCGTGTGTATCTTCTGTGCGCGATGTGTCGCGCTATAAGTAGTCATGCAAATGAAATTCGGTATTCTTGACCAAATGAATTGAAAACTCG
>JAKROC010000192.1 GCA_024509075.1 Endozoicomonas sp. | reverse complement strand
CTAAAGGGCACAAGTGCAGCCAACAAAGTAGCAGCTTGAAAGGCGACGGGTATAATCACATGGAGTTGCGGGCAATAGCATTGAGTAGCCTGATCTCCCCAGCTGGCACGTCGGAATGCCCGAGCAGCCAGCTGATCACGGCGTAATCCCGGCTCTGCTTTTGCCGGGTTTTACTGCTGCAGTGATGGGCCCATAAAGCCATACGCCCAGTGCGCTCGCTCCACTTCGCCCGCACCGGCTCAATGACCTTTTTAAAAAAACTGTCGGCGCTCCACTCCACTGCCTCAGGAGAGTCAGGAATTTCAACCCAGGATTGGCCAAAGGAGGTTCGAGTCCACTTTTCTGAACGTTTTTGTGCCTGACAGATATCCTCTGCGGACGGCGTTCCGGGAATCAGCTCATCGTACAACCGGTTCAAGTGACTGCTGTCGGGATTCCAGTCACCGACACCAAGCAGCTCCATCACCTGAATCAGCTCATGGTCAATGCTGATACCGCTTTTCAGGTTCAGCGCCAGAAAAAACGGTAACTGCTTGTGGATAAGGTTAGGTGAAACCCTTTCCACTGTGGTTTCCTGTTGTTTCATTAATGAGACATATTGGTTTATCTGTTTTCTGCCCAACGCCGGTGTCACCATCACGTCAACAATCCCTACAGACTCCTTCAGGACAAAAGAGATCAGCCGGAAGCGCCGGCCATCGCGTACTACCAGCATGACACCCTGGGAGCCAATGCCATCGACCGCGGTCATATACGTTTCCAGGATGTCGCTCTCAGCCAGACCCACTGGCGACACGGGAGCCACACCCTGTTTGCGGGCGGTCTGGATCAGTTTATCAACCCGGACCTGCACCGGTTTGGCCAACCAGTTGCGGATGCGAATCAGCCGGGCCAGGGTAACTGGCGTCAGCGCCCCAGGGTTTTGCCCAAGCACGCTGACGATGCTGTCTGCCCGCTGCGGGTTATCGTCAAGCACCATCAACGCTGTGCCGTTCAAGCCTTTTTCCGACGACACCAAAGCGCTGGTGATCAGCTCCAGCCCCTCGGCAGGCAAAAACGCCAGCTGTTCACTAAAGGCCGAGACCAGGGCAAATTCATCGGGAATCTCTTCAAGCATGCTCAGCAGCGATTGCTCCACCGCCTCTGAAGTCAGCTCTTCGGGTGCCATCTCCTCCACATGATTCATATGCCACTGGTGAATAAACTCAAGAAACTGGGAGGAAAGGAACTGCTTGTGGCTGGAGAGCACAGAGAAAATCACCATCATACCGTCCGGTTCCAGGCTGTCTTTCTCCCGGGCCGAAGCAATGATTCGTTGCTCAATACCCTGCCAGAAAGCCAGTGCCTTGCTGTCACCCTGGCGAATCTGCATGAACATATCCTGACAAGCGCAACTGACCAGCTCGAACACCGCATCAGCACTGTTGGGCTGGCTGTGGTCGTAGCCGTGGTGACAGACGTGCTCAAGCAGCTGGGCAACGCAAGGCAATTGTCGTAGGGGCAGCCAGTGATTCGGCGGTGCCGGGTGACGTTTGTAGTCGGCAAGATTGCGCGCTGCGTCGGCAATCAGCTCACTTACCCAGTCATCTTGTTCATCCGGTGATGGGTTCAGGGCAGCCCGCATCAGGGAGTTGAAATCGCTCAGCGGGTGATTGCTACCACCGCCTTTGTAAATAGCCAGATAATCTTTGCGGATACTCTCCAGGAAACTGATGATACTCTCTGCATACTTTAGTTGTGGGCGTCCGCCAGTATTGAAAAGACTGTGTAAAAAACGCCAGTAGGCAATCAACTCCGGCACAATGGTTTTGGCCTGAGTATCTGAACAAATGAGTTTTCGGGGGTAGAGATCAAGCATGATCTCCTCAGCCATTTCCACATCAAGCTCGCTGAGATCCTCGCCAATGTGATTGAGGTAAAGACTCATGAACATGGCAAACCAGCAACCCTCCCCCCTTTTGTTTGCCTTGGACAGCTTGGCGTATTCAGGCGAAGCCAAAAAAGCCGGACGAATGACATCAAGCCACAGGTTCAGTTGTTCATTGGCTGCATCTGGATCTTCAAGCTGATCAATGCAAATCAGGCGAAAGGGTTCAATAGCCATAAACGGATACTCTGAATTTCGTGTAAACGAAGCATCATAGAGGGTAGTCGCTGATTTGCAATCGGGTATCTGAACAATTACCACGGGATCATTGAACCAGCAGGTCGATCAACCGCGCTGCCAGCCGAGCCGTGTGGCCATCAATATCATATTCTGGACAGGTTTCGGCAAGGTCAAACAGGCGCAGCTTTTTGCCTTGCCGGATAATCTCCAGCAGCGGCTCCACCACCTCCAGGGGAATGCCCCGGACAGCCGGTGCGCTCACACCCGGGGCCAGCGCTGCCGGGAATGCATCAATATCAATGGTCAGGTAAATATGATCAACCTGATCCATGAACTGCTGCACCCGTTGTTGCAGTCGGGGCAGATTGGTTATGGTCATCTCCCGGTCGAGGCTGTAATGGACGCCCAGTTCATCGGCGCGGTTGAACAGGACCTGGGTATTGCTGCTCTGGCTGACTCCCAGACAGAGATAGCGAAAAGGGATTCCCTGCTCCCTGGCGTAATCGGCTGCTTGCCAGAATGGGGTGCCGGAGCTGGCACCCACCTCCGGCAGGCGCAGGTCAAAATGGGCATCAAAATTGATAATGCCCACGCTTGGCACTGACCGGGATTGCAAGTGCAGCATCAACCCCAGGTAAGAGCCCCAGCCTATTTCGTGGCCGCCGCCCAGCCCAGCGACCATCTGCCCCTCATTCAACAGCACAGACACCTGTTGGGCATAGTTCTGTTGAGCTCGTTCAAGATCGTTACCGTGGCAGGCAATGTTGCCGCCATCCCAAACCGGTGCCTGACGGCGCCAGGGCAAGTTAACCAGAGCACGACGAATATGATCCGGGCCCTTCGCAGCCCCCGGACGGCCGCAGTTGCGCCGCACACCTTCGTCTGAGGCAAAGCCGAGCAGGGTCAGGCCAGGCGCACAACCGGATGACCAGCGCCCCACTTGCTGATGCCAGCGCTGGGCAGCGGCACTGTCCGTTTCCTTGTCGATGCGACCGGTCCAGGAAAATGACGGCTGGCAAACCAGGGTGGACTTCACTACGCGACCGTTTTTAATCACCACCGATGGTGCGATGCCGGTCAGCCCCGCAGCCAACGCTGCCGGATGGTCGATGGGCCAGAGCAGCAAGTCGGCGTCCATACCGGTTTTGATCATGCCAATGCGCTCCTGCAGTCCCAGAGCCTGGGCAGCGTGGCGAGTGCAACCGGCCAGAGCCTCAGAAGGCGTCAGGCGAAACAAAGTGCAAGCCATATTCATCATCAGCCGGATGGAAGCAAAGGGCGATGTGCCAGGGTTCAGGTCACTGGCAATGGCCATGGGCACACCGGCAGCTCTCAGCGCAGCCACCGGCGGCCTTTTGGTTTCGCACAGGTAGTAAAAAGCGCCGGGCAGTAACGTTGCTACGGTATTGCTGTTTTTCAGCGCGTCAATACCCGACGGGCTAAGGTATTCCAGATGATCCACCGAGAGCGCCTGATGGGCGACAGCGAGCACCGTTCCACCGCTGTCTGAGAGCTGCTCGGCGTGGAGTTTGACTCTTAACCCATGGGCTTTGGCGGCCTGAAAAACCCGTTTCGTCTGGCTGGGTGTGAAGGCAATGTTTTCGCAGAATACATCCACCGCATCGGCCAGCTGCTGACGGACAACTGTGGGAATCATCACCTGGCAAACGTGCTCTATGTAAGCGTCTGGATCGTCAAACTCCGGTGGCAAGGCGTGAGCACCCAGAAAGGTACGCTGAACGGTGACCGGGTATTCGCTCGCTAACCGTGTCGCTGCCCGGAGCATTTTCAATTCGGTGGCTGCGTCCAGACCATAGCCGGATTTGATTTCCACCGTGGTCACACCCTCGTTGAGCAGAGCTGCCAATCGGGGGCGGGCAGTGGCCACCAGCTCGTCCAACGTTGCAGCCCGGGTAGCCCGAACGGTAGAGACGATGCCGCCCCCTTCCCTGGCGATGGTTTCGTAACTTACCCCCTCAAGGCGCTGCTCAAACTCTCGGGAACGGTCACCGGCGTAGACCAAATGGGTGTGACAATCGATCAGCCCGGGCGTCAGCCACTGCCCCTGACCATTAATAATCTCCCTCGGGTTTACTGCCGGCAGCTCGGACTCGGCACCTAGCCAGACAATCCTGCCAGCGGACACCGCTACTGCCCCAGCGCGAATACTGCCATAAGGGCACTGAGACGGATCCATGGTAGCAAGATGGACATTACGGATTAACAGCTCACAACGGGCGGGGGATGCTTCAGCATTTTTCATGGTCACTGACCGTAGGTTGAGTTACGGGAGAAAGTCCGGGAATTTAACGTTTTTATTCAGAATTCAGCAAATAACATCACCATTTGATTGTATATACAACTATATACAATTATAGTTTCAACGCAATCGATGTATTCGTGCAGCCCGCGAAAGCTCAAAAACAATAATCAATGCTTTTCACCACTGTGGACAAAACCGATGACTAGGCACCCACTACCCCGCTATCAGCAGATCAGGCACTTTATTCTCGACCGGATCGAGTGCGGCGACTGGTCGGAGTCTCACCGGGTGCCCTCAGAAAATGCCCTGTGCCAGCAGTTTGGTGTCAGCCGTATGACCGCTCGCAAGGCGTTACAGGAGCTGACCACTTCAGGCGTACTGGTGCGCCAGCAGGGATTGGGTACCTTCGTTGCCCCGCTGCGGCCTCAGTCGTCCATGCTCACCATTCGCAACATTGCCGATGAGATTCGTGAACGGGGCAGCAGTTATTACAACCGGCTGGTACATCTGACAGAAACACCGGCAGCACCGGCCATTGCCATCTCCCTGGAGCTGCCTGAATCAGCCAGCGTATTCCACTCCATCCTGGTGCATTATGAGAATGAAATGCCAATTCAGTGGGAAGAGCGTCATGTAAATCCCCGCTTTGCCCCGGATTATCTGCATCAGGATTTTGCCCACCAGCCTCCTAATGTCTACCTGAACCAAGTGGCCGCTCTCACCGCCGCCACTCATAAGGTAGAGGCCATCTTACCTTCAGAAACAGTTGCTGCCGCCCTGGCTATGGAGCCGGGTGCCCCCTGCCTGAAAATCACCAGGCGCAGCTGGTGCCGCAAAGGGGTAGTCAGCCTGACTCGCCTGCTGCACCCTGGCAACCGCTACCGCCTGGGTGATCATTTGCAATTTAGCTAATCGTTAACACGGAAAAAGAGGTCGCCAACCATGACAAACGAACCCGAAACCAGACGATTTGACCCGCAGCGCACCATTCGTGCGCCCAGGGGCAGTGCGCTGAACACCTGCAACTGGCAGGTGGAAGCACCGCTGCGCATGCTGATGAACAATCTGGACCCGGAAGTGGCCGAGCACCCGGAGCAACTGGTGGTCTATGGCGGCATTGGCCGGGCAGCCCGGGACTGGGCCTGCTACGACCAGATCGTCGCCACCCTCAAGCGGCTGCAAGAGGATGAAACCCTGCTGGTCCAGTCCACCGCTACCGCCTGGGTGATCATTTGCAATTTAGCTAATCGTTAACACGGAAAAA
>JAKROC010000191.1 GCA_024509075.1 Endozoicomonas sp. | reverse complement strand
CTGACCCCGATTTTCCAAAGAAAGACATGACCCCGATTTTCTGACCCCGATTTTCGTGACCCCGATTTGCACTCAGATCAAGGCACTGGTTGTGGCCTGATTTGCTGGTCTGATGGATGAACGCAAAACGGAGCCATAAGGCTCCGTTTTGCGTTAAGAGAGAATAAAAGATCCCGCGACAATTGACGGGTTATCTTGTTGCATTTGTATAGACGACACTGTCGTCACTACCATACGGGTTGGGCACGTAGTCGTCCGCGTTATGGTCGTTCTCCCAGGTGGTCTCATCCAGCAGATAGCGGAAGTGGAAGGTCTGATCACCAGGTAGTTTTACTTTGGTCCGAAAGGCGTTCTCTTTCTTGTTGAACTTCATCGTGACCGGTTGCCACTGGTTAAAATCCGCAACCAGAGATACTGACGTGATGCCCGGCTGAGTGAACTCAAACGTCACTTCGGTCTCTGCTGTCTTCTTGATGGTTTTTTTCTTCAGCATGGACAATCCTTAAGGTTTTCACTGCATGAGATGCTAACGTTACAGCGATTGGTTCTGCTGATCAAATCAATCTTAATACCAGCGTCGTTTTCTGTTTGACGGCGTGATGTTTTGTTGTTTTGTGGGTTAGATTGTAAAACATATACAGGATGACAGCTGAGCCTGTGGCAGTCATAAAAGTCGCATTAGCGCCCTAACACAAAGACGCCCATAGATGTTTATTAAGCCCCTGAGAAAAAAATGAGTGCCATTTTTTACCTGATCTTAACTGTGTTGTGAACTTTATTCTGGCCTGTTAGTCCAACGGCCCGCTAGTGCGAAGTCACCCATGTCCAAGACACCAGTCAGGTTGCGGCCGGGTGGTTTGTAGCTGTGAAGCGATAATTTAACGATCACTCAATGGTAGAGTTATGAACCCAACAATGAGCAGTGGTGATGTTGCTAGCTTCTTTTGCCCTGTCTGCCAGGATAAAAATAATACTCAGGTGCAATTTAGCGACCGACCAGTGGACATGACAGTGGTCAAGACCGCTTGCCAGCCAGATCCTCACACTTATCACCTTGGCTGCATTAGCCAACACTTTGAGGGTTCGGCCAATGAAAGAAAATGCATGGTATGCAAGCAGGATCCTTTACCCCTGATTCGTGCCGAGGGGGCCAAATTGGTCGAAGACTCCCCCTATTGTGAGTCAGGTGCTGTTACCATTTGTCGTCGTGGTGATGAAGCGTCATTGAGCCAGCTGCTGGACGAAGTTCCGGAGGCGGCTACCGAGAAGTTTCACTTGGCACAAACGGGGGAGCTGGTATCCCTGCTGTCGATAGCTGCCGGCCTTGGTCACAGCGAGTGTGTGAGGGCCTTGATCAATAAGGGGGCAAATGACCTGCACCGCGCACTGGTTGAAGCCGCCAATGGGGAGCACGTCGAATGCATAAAAGTGTTGATTGAAGAAAGGGCGGGCAATCTGAGTGAAGGTGTGACGCAATCTGTGAATAATGTCGATTTCGTCAGACTTCTGTCTGAAAAAGGGCGTGACGATGCTACCGTAGCTCAGATGATCGCCATTCGCAGTGGCAACAGTGAAAGTTTGCAGGTTGCTATCGAAAACGGCGAACCGGATCTGGATATTCTTACCCACTATTGCAGCTATCTTGGTCATGCTCAGTGCATGCAGGTTCTTATCGATAACGGTGCTAAGCCTGCGGTTTGTTCGATGCTGGCTGCTTATTTTGGCCACGCCGACATTATTCGCGTCGTGTTGAATAACTTCAGTCCAGACGATATTGACTTGCAATTGCCGCTTTTCGTGGCAGCCGAGTTTGGCAAAAGTGACTGCCTGGAGTTTGTGCTTGAGCACATGGAAATCATTAGTCCGGAGACGCTCAAGCATGCCGTGAAGACGGCCAGAAGGAATAGGCACACAGAATGTGTGCAGTTACTGGAAGAAACATTGTCGAGAATCGGAGACCAGGAGGAACTGGACGAAACAGGTTCAGAACCTGAAAGTGTGTTCCAGGATAATGCAGTTTCAACAACCGATGATGAGGCTCACAGTGAAACAACTGAAGAAGACACAATCGGGTCGCCCTGGTCCTGTGTTGTCGTGTGATGCATCCGTGCTCACTTCTCCTGTACCAGGTGGGGCGAGAGTTCAGAAGAGGTAAATGTTCAGCCTTGCAAGTAGAAAACCGGGTTGAGGTCTTTCGCTGTGCAAATCTCTTCCGTGTCACCGTATACGACAAGAGTTATGCGTAGTGAAAGACCTGACGCTTGTTTTTAAACGACTAATGACCTGTAAAAAAGAGGCTTGCTTCACTGGTTTTGCCACCACAGAGGTAGAATCACCTGACCAGCTCCATCACCACCCGTCCGGCGATATCGCCTTGTACCATCTCATCAAAAATGGCGTTGATCTCCTCCAGGGTACGTGTCTGGATGATGGCTTTTACTTTACCCCGGGCGGCAAAATCCAGGCACTCCTGCAGATCCCGGCGGGTGCCGACAATGGAGCCCACCACGGAGACGCCGTTGATCACCGTATCAAAAATGGGAATGGGCATCTGTTCGGGGGGGAGGCCGACCAGTACACAGGTGCCGCCCCTGCGTACGGAGCGATAGGCGCTTTCAAAACCGGCTTTGGAGACGGCGGTGCATACCGTGGCATGGACACCATTGCCCAGCAGTTCGTTGATTTTGTCTTCCGGTTGGCACTGGCGGAAATCGATAAAGTGGCTGGCGCCAAGGTCCAGCGCCAGTTTTTGCTTCTCCGTACCGGTGTCCACGGCGATGACATTGAGGCCCATGGCCACGGCGTACTGCACCGCCAGATGGCCCAGCCCGCCGATGCCCACGATGGAGACCCAGTCGCCGGGCTTGGTGCGGCTGACTTTCAGTGCCTTGTAGGTGGTAACGCCGGCGCAGAACAGTGGTGCGGCATCGACAAAGCTGATGCCCTCGGGGATTTTGACCAGGTAGTCGGCGGCGGCCAGGCAGAACTCGGCATAGCTGCCGTCCACGGAGTAGCCGGCGTTGTTCTGGTCCAGGCAGAGGGTTTCCTGACCTTCCAGGCAGTAGTC
This sequence comes from Endozoicomonas sp., assembly GCA_024509075.1. GTDB lineage: Bacteria > Pseudomonadota > Gammaproteobacteria > Pseudomonadales > Endozoicomonadaceae > Endozoicomonas. Next base: position 2,623 of record JAKROC010000191.1, on the reverse strand, counting down.
GCAATAGCCACAGGCGGAGTAGAGCCAGGGGATGCCGACACGGTCGCCAACTTTGATATGGTTTACCTGGTCACTGACTTCTACTACCGTGCCGACGCCCTCATGGCCGGGTACCAGGGGCAGTTTCGGTTTCACCGGCCAGTCGCCGTGGCAGGCGTGGAGGTCGGTGTGGCAGACACCGCAGGCGTGGATTTTAACCAGCGCATCGCGGGCACCGAGTTTTGGTACTGGCAGGTCTTCGATGGTGAGTTGTTCTTTAAAGTGATGGACGACGGCGGCTTTCATGCTGTCTCCTGTTGGCTTGGGGGTGGTTGGTCCGGTTCGTTGTTGAGGTGGGTTTAGGAGGGTTTTGTCTGCAAAGGGGGAAAATTGTTACGGAGCCACGAAGGAAAGAAAAAGGTCTTTCCTCTGTGGCTCCGGGCCTGTGTGGCAAAAAAACTGTTCAATAATCGTGGGGGACCTTTATCGTGCAAATCTCTTTTCCCGTCACTTTAAACGACAAAAGTCATGGATTATAGAAAGACCTAGCCCGATTGTTTACCTTTATTTTAGAACCATAGCTCCATTTGGGCGCCAAAGGTCATGCCATCGGAAGTTGTACCAAAGGCGTTCTCGATTTGTGACGCATCGGTCATGGTATCAAAGTATTCAAGACCCAGAGCATTGCATTGGGCAGAATTGTTACACGGCGTACTGGTTGTTCCAGGACCCGTATTGGTGGCGTCGGGCACATCCCAGTTGGCATAGGTAACAAAAAAACGAATCTGTGGTCTTACCCAGTTGCCAAATTGCGGATGAAATTGCTGAGCCAAAGTGAATTTCATCAGTTTGCTTTTAAAGAGATCGCTGCTAACACCGCCAGATGATGAGCTTGCGTTCTTGACTTGATCATAACCCAGCTCGATGGTTGTGCTGGTCAAGTCATTCCACTGCCAGGAAGGGCGAATTCCGGCAGTTACCCAAGTGGTTTTCTTGCCATCATTAGGATACATCGTGTCTTTATCGTATTTAACATCGGTGATGCCAAGCACATACATCATATCCAGCTGAGGCATTAGGGATACCGCACCATGATCCATCACCCGCCATAGTTTATTGCCTTTAAACCAGTCGGTGGTTTGCATGTACATTCCGGCTGTGCCTGCACCCGGGCCAGTCATGGCATCGGTAGCGTACTGGACGATAAATTTATTAAAGCCACCCATTACATCCCATGTCAGTTCACCGGTGAACATCCACCCGTTTTTATCAAAGTAACCCTTACCCTCAGGTGTACCATTCACGGTGACTTCAAGCTTGTCAGGAGGGCTGCCAATACCGTAGTCAAGTCCCAGTTCCAGCTTTAGGTTGTCCATAATTGGGATATTATTCCAGCGGAAATCGAGAATATTAGTGGTGATGTCCGTACTCTTATACCCAGTATTCGCCACCCATTCGTCATATTTCATCCCATTCTGATTCCGCACCCAGGCAACACCCACCTTACCCATACCCACGTCAATATTCTCAAGCCCTACCCCGGGACCGGCAAGATTCCAGTAGTAGTAATCGATCATATGAATATCGTGGCGATGGTAGAAACGCTTGCCCACCCAAAGATCGGCACCAGGCAGTGTGTTCTGGAACAAGCCGGAGGCCACCATGTTCATTTCCCGTAACCAAGGCTCTGTAGGCTCTACATCGGTTTGCTGTGCCACCTTATAGGCAATATTGGTGTTTAGATAGAACTTCACATTGTCTTCATCAAACAGGTTGGCACCAAACTTCATTTCGGCGTAGGTTTCGCACTCGTTACCCAGACGATATTTTGAGGGAGCACCGGCTGCCTTGAAGCACAGCTGTGGCCCGCCTTTGTCGGTGCTGCCAATACCGGAACGGGCATAGGCGGTGAAGTCAATATTGTCTCCGGTTACCGCCATGGCACAGGTGGCGGCTGAGGTCAGGGCAATCAGACCGCAACAGCGACATGAGTGACGGGTGAGAGACGAGATCACCTTGGGTATTGATTGCAGTGTGCAGTCAGGGGTTGTCAGTTGGTGGTGCCTGAAAAGCATGTCTAGCCTACCTTGTGTGTTTCTCTGGCTTCGGCTCTCGCCGTCATCATGCATCGCGCGGCGCATGGTAACCGATGCGTGCCGCAGTCCCGCCCCACACTGGACAGGCATGCACAAATCTCGCCGCCGTAAGTTAGTGTGTGTTGAAAAAAAAACAAGACCTGCTTCCCGTGCAGGAAAGAGAGCAATGTGTCCGCCGCATAAATCAGACTGCATCCGGCGTTTCCACTACCAAATGGTAATGGTTGGTCATCAGGCAGAACGAGTGGATCACTCAGTTAAACTGATCGCAAACCTCTGAGAGCGTATTGAGGAATAGCTGAAAATCAGCAACGTTACGGTAAATAGGTTTGCGCTCATTGCCGCGGGATGTTACGTGCATCAACGCACCAGCGTACTCAATTCGTAGTGGTCTGCTCATTTCCGTCTACTTCATTTTTATTGGTGAAGTCTGAAAGTAGACCAATAAATCAATTATGCACAAAGAAAGACCTGACCCAGGTTTTTTTGACCTCGATTTTCCTACAATGCATTATTCTGAGAAAAGATAAATAAAACAGGATCAGACT
>JAKROC010000190.1 GCA_024509075.1 Endozoicomonas sp. | reverse complement strand
TTCGCTCGGCAACTGCTCCATGCGTTGCCCTACCTCCTGCATCCATGCAGTCGTCGCCCCAGTCACGTAGCATTACTATACTCCCAAGGTTTCGCTCAATTGCTGCCGCGTAGCAACATGAAATCCATTGGGCATTGTCCCTGATCCTCAAATGCCTTGATAATTTCAACGAAAATGTTGGATGGTCTCACCTGTGTTAGACTTTCTGCCATGTCTCCCTCAGCCCAACACCTGTGAATGCAGTGACAGAAAGAACAATCGTTCAAGATCACCTGCGCATGACTCATCAACAACCGTTTGATCCAGGCGCAGAAAAAGTGAAAAAAACCCGCATTAAACAGCTACTTGAATCGCGGGATGCGGTTCTGGTTGCCCATTTCTACACTGACCCGGTCATTCAGCAGCTGGCCGATGAAACTGGTGGTTGCGTTGCTGACTCACTGGAAATGGCTCGCTTTGGGGCCCGTCACAAGGCAAAAACGCTGGTGGTCGCTGGTGTGCGCTTTATGGGTGAAACGGCGAAAATTCTCAGCCCGGACAAGCAAGTGCTAATGCCCACTCTGAGAGCCGAGTGTTCCCTTGATATTGGTTGTCCGGCCAGGGAGTTTGCTGTTTTTTGTGATCAATATCCCGGCCGAACCGTTGTCGTTTATGCCAATACTTCGGCAGCGGTTAAAGCGCGGGCGGACTGGGTAGTAACCTCAAGCTGTGCACTGGACATTATTGATGATTTGGATGCCCGGGGTAAAACAATCGTCTGGGGGCCGGACAAATACCTGGGCAGTTACATTCGCAAAAAAACCGGGGCCGATATGTTGCTCTGGCAAGGTAGTTGTATTGTCCATGAGGAGTTCAAGGCCAAAGGGATAGCAGACCTCAAGAGCGTTCATCCTGGCGCCATAGTGCTGGCGTTGCGTTGCTGACTCACTGGAAATGGCTCGCTTTGGGGCCCGTCACAAGGCAAAAACGCTGGTGGTCGCTGGTGTGCGCTTTATGGGTGAAACGGCGAAAATTCTCAGCCCGGACAAGCAAGTGCTAATGCCCACTCTAAGAGCCGAGTGTTCCCTTGATATTGGTTGTCCGGCCAGGGAGTTTGCTGTTTTTTGTGATCAATATCCCGGCCGAACCGTTGTCGTTTATGCCAATACTTCGGCAGCGGTTAAAGCGCGGGCGGACTGGGTAGTAACCTCAAGCTGTGCACTGGACATTATTGATGATTTGGATGCCCGGGGTAAAACAATCGTCTGGGGGCCGGACAAATACCTGGGCAGTTACATTCGCAAAAAAACCGGGGCCGATATGTTGCTCTGGCAAGGTAGTTGTATTGTCCATGAGGAGTTCAAGGCCAAAGGGATAGCAGACCTCAAGAGCGTTCATCCTGGCGCCATAGTGCTGGCGCACCCAGAGTCGCCAGAATCGGTGGTGGAGATGGCTGATGTGGTCGGTTCTACCAGCCACCTGCTACGGGCCAGTCGGGAATTGGCCAGCGAGACATTTATCGTTGCTACTGACCGGGGCATTTTCTACAAAATGCAACAATTGTCGCCAGAAAAACAATTTATCGAAGCGCCAACGGCGGGTCACGGTGCCACCTGCCGCAGTTGCGCTCACTGCCCGTGGATGGCAATGAACACCCTTGAGGCCTTGACTGTGTGCCTGGAAAAACCTGCTGGCCAGAATATCATCGAGATCAGCAGTGCGCTGCGTGAACGGGCATTGATACCCCTGCAGCGCATGCTTGAGTTCACGGCGGGCAACAGAGGTGGGGGCGGATAAAAAATATTTTCGCTTCAAGAGTTGCGTATTTTCTGGCGGTAATTGTGAATATCAGTCATTTTTTGCTGCAGCTTGGCCTTCAGGGCGAAGTTGTTGTTTACCATTTTTACTGCATACTGCAAGTGCTTGATGGCCTCGTCGATATTGCCGTTAAGGAAGAAATACTCGGCCCTTGACTGGTGCAGGCCAACAATGTCGCCGGCCAGTCCTTGTACTTCGGCCAGTTCAAACCAGATGTCCGGGTCATCCGGGCGCTGTCGGCTGAGTCTTTGCAATACGCGTCGGGCACCGGCGTAATTTTGTTGTTTTAACATGATTTCTGCTTGCGCAGACATCAGAGGATAGTTGTTCGGGTGTGATTTCAGGGCTTTGTCAATCTGCAGCAGCCCATCCTTAGCCTTGCCATTATCAGCTGCAAGCAGTGCCTGGGTGATGATCAGGTGCTGGTCATCAGGGTGGCGCCGTCTGAGCCAGTTCAGCTGCGTTTCTGCTTCCGGGTAGTCGCGAATCCTCATGCTGGTCAGGGCCAGACCGTAATGGATGGTGGACGAGGAGGGAGTTAAAGCCAGCTGTTTTTGCAGCTGTCTGGCCATTTCATCAGGATTGGCGCTACTAAGGACGGTGGCACGTACCCGCATAAACTGGTAGTCCAGCGAGCCAGAAGTGGCAGCCAGCTGCTGGATGGACATTTGGTCAGCCCGGGCGCGAGAGCTGGCGATGCGGTTTTCCGTAACTGGGTGGGTCAGCAGGAACTCTGGTGGGCGGCTGCCGTAAAGGCTGGCTTTATTCATCTGTTCAAAGATTTCTGGCATGGCCTGGGGGTCGAAACCGGCTCTGGCCAGAGTGGTAATGCCAATATTGTCTGCCTCCCGTTCAAACTGACGGCTGAAACGCAGGCGGGCACTTTGCATGCCGGCAACGGCTGAGGTGAGGGCGGCAGTACCGGCATCGCCACCGGCCGTGGCCATGATCAGGATGGAGCCAAGAATTGCCGCGGCATTGGGAATGGTGTTATTGCGTGCTTCTTCTATATTACGGGCGTAGTGGCGCTGGCTCAGGTGAGCAAGTTCGTGGGCGAGCACGGCGGCAAACTGGGCTTCGGTTTTTGCGTGAATGAACAGGCCGGTGTTAACCCCGATAATTCCTCCCGGGGCGGCAAAAGCGTTGAGGGCTGGGCTGTCAATGACCAGTGGTATCAGTCGATGGTCTTGCACCTCGCTGACAGCTGCCAGCCGATTGACAAGGTTTTCGAGGTACTCCTTCAATTGCGGGTCAGAAACCATAGGTGTCTGGCTGCGCAAAGCCTTGAGCCATGTGCGACCGAGTTCATACTCCTGCTGTCTGGAGATAATGCCCGACGTAGTATCGCCAAGGCTCGGCAGGTTAAAAGAATTGCTGTTTCTGGTGGCGTCTGCCGCTGATGCTTCGCGAATGGCCGCTGGCCCGGCCGCGTTAATGCAGGTAGCCAGGGTTGCCGTTAAGATAAGTGCCGCCACGGTGCCCGCTGATTTCATAGAATACTCGTACTCCTGTTTTCTGCGGTACACTCTACCATGCTTTGCTGCACAGCTGTGCGTTATTTACCGCGGCCGTCACGTCAGGTTTTGCGGAAAGTGTTGTTTTTATGGGGGGCTTGATGAAGAAAGTGTTAACCGTGCATATTGATCAGGAGCTGGATCTCAGGGGGTTGTCCTGCCCATTACCACTGCTCAAGGCTAAACAGGCGTTGAGTAAAATGCATTCGGGGCAGGTGATTCGGGTGTACGCCACGGATTCGGGTTCTGTGCGTGATTTTGCCAGCTTTGCCCGCATCAGTGGTCATGTCCTTGTGTCCAGTGAAGAACAGCAGGGTCTTTATATCCATACGTTGCAGCATAAATAAACCAAGCCAGTTACGGAGTCACACATGCTGAAGGTCATTAAGGAATGGTTACACAGCTATCTTTCCGATCAGGAAGCGGTGGTTCTGTTGTTGATTTTGCTGGCTGGTTTTGTGGTGATTCTGACCATGGGCACTATGCTGGCACCGGCTTTGGCAGCTTTGGTGGTTGCTTTCTTGTTACAGGGGGTGGTGAGCTGGCTGGAACAGCATCGCGTTGGGCACATACTGGCAGTCACTCTGGTGTTTTCTGGCTTTCTGGCGCTGTTGTTGCTGGTTATTCTGGTGGTTATCCCGCTGGTCTGGCAGCAGGTGACCCATCTGTTGAATGCCACGCCGGGCATGGTGCGCGAAGGGCAGGCATTGCTGGTTAGCTTGCCGGAGCTATTTCCGGGGTTCGTCTCTGAACAGCAGGTCACGTTGTTGGTGGCCACCATCAACAAACATCTTGCTGATTTTGGTCAGTGGGCGCTCTCTTTCTCTTTGTCGAAAATTCCCAGCGCAGTGGCTCTGCTGGTCTACTTGATTCTGGTGCCCATTCTGGTGTTTTTCTTCCTAAAGGATAAAGATATGCTGTTGCACTGGGTAGGCAGTATTTTACCGCGCCGGCGTCGATTGATTGACCAGGTAGCCAGTGAAATGAATGAGCAGATTGCCAACTACATCCGGGGCAAAGTCATTGAAATAGCCATTGTTGGTGGAGTCAGTTACTTAGTGTTTGCCATTATGGGGCTGAGCTATTCAGCGTTGCTGGCCGTGTTGGTTGGCTTCTCTGTGGTTGTTCCTTACATTGGCGCAACCATTGTCACCATTCCGGTGGCTCTGATTGGTTTCTTTCAGTGGGGGCTGGATGATCAGTTTGCAGTGTTGCTGGTAGCATACGGTGTTATTCAGGCGCTGGACGGCAATGTTCTGGTACCACTGTTGTTTTCTGAAGCAGTCAACCTCCATCCGGTGGCAATCATTCTGGCTGTGTTGGTTTTTGGTGGTCTCTGCGGGTTTTGGGGGGTCTTTTTTGCCATTCCGTTGGCAACGCTGTTCAAAGCCGTAATGACTGCCTGGCCCACGGTCGTTGAGCCTGAATCAGGCTGACAGGTCACTGGGATGCAGAAGTTGGAGGAGGTGCCGGGAAGAATGGCATAAAAAAGTGCAGTACCTCGACACACCGGAGCTGAGGCGTGCCGGGGGGGTGTCTGATTTACTCCTCTTCATCGCGAGTTTTCTGCTGGCACTGAGTGTCAATCATTTGGGCTGCCTGCAAGACGTCTTCAACATGCCCCTTAATACGTACTTTGCGCCATTCATGCTGAAGTATTCCATTGCTGTCAATCAGGAAGGTGCTTCGCTCAATTCCCAAGTACTCCTTGCCGTACATTTGCTTGAGTTTGACCACATCAAACAGCTGGCACAGGGAGCCTTCCTGGTCACAGATTAGTTCGAAGGGAAACCCATGTTTGGCACGAAAATTATCGTGTGCTTTCATGCTGTCCCTGGAGACGCCAAAGATCAAGGTGTCAGATGCTTTGAATTGGTCATAGAGGTCTCTGAATGCCTGTCCTTCGCTAGTGCAACCGGGGGTGTTGTCCTTCGGGTAGAAAAACAATATCACCTTGCGGCCCTTAAGCGCAGAAAGTTTTACGGCAGTGCTGCTGGTTGCCTGGGCGGTGAAGTCAGGAACGGGTTGACCCAAGGTTACGCTCATGTTTTATCCTTAGTCGCTCTCATTTAGTCATTATTAAGTCGAAGACAGTGTAAACCATCATGAAAAAAAAACAGTCTGCACAAGTATTTGCAGGTACTGTCGCCGTCGGTTTTTGATCTGATGCAAATTAACGTACTGGCGGCAAGGGCAGCATGAGTATTCTCATTCAGGCGGCTGGATAACGGCATTTTCGGCTGATTTTTGATCAACCTGTGTCCGTATTTGAAATAACCAACGTCGTTTACCTGCAAGAACCGGGTAATTCGTGATTAAAAACCGGTGCTATATGCCCGTCGCCCCTTAAGTTGCTACTTTGTTGGCTACATTCGCTCGGCAACTGCTCCATGCGTTGCTTTTATGCCCTTTAGGGTACTACCTC
>JAKROC010000019.1 GCA_024509075.1 Endozoicomonas sp. | reverse complement strand
CACGGCTCAGGACAGGGATATTCTGGCCATTTTGCAGCAACAGCTGAACTTCGTTCCGTTGAGCGTTCGGTACTGGCCATTTATGGAAATCAGTTCAGCGGCAAACTGTAGACAAAATATGCGCGCTTCCCCGTCGCCATTGACCCCAGCCAGGGCCCGGCCACGCAGTGGCCCGTAAACGTGTATATTGCCGCCGGCAAGCAACTCGGCCCCGGCGCTGACCGGGCCGGTGACAATCAGGTCACCTTCGGCGTAAACCTGCTGGCCAGAACGGACCGGATGCTCAACCATCATGGCTTTGGGAATGCTCGCTGGTGGTGGCTCGGCGATTTCAGTGAGCGCCGCCGTGTGGGTTTTCTGCATGATCACCACATTGGATTCTTCTCCTTCGAAGTTCTCATCCTGGCAGCTGCGCTGCCTGGGCGCCGGAAGCCAGGGGATGCCCGCCATCATGGCTGCCTGTTTGTGGCTCTCCTGACCGCCGCGAATGGCAATAAAGATCAGGCCAAGCTGTTGCAGGGTATGTCGCAGTTGATACAGGTCGATGGGGGGCTGCTCTGGGCCGAGCTGGTCAAAAGCGATGATCACCGGCGTCTGCTGGAACAGCCGGGGTGCTTTTTCGACCATGGTTTCCAGCTGATGAGCAATTTCTACTGGATTGGTTGTATGCAATTCAAGCGTAGTCAGTGTATAAATACCACCGGTCATCTTGAAGGCTGCAGCGGTGGTACCGGTACGCAGTTGAAGGGTCATATCGCGTGACTCTGATGTAAGTGACTAGTGTGCTGGTTCGAGCGCAAGCGGAGCGCAAAAAAGAGTGTACACGGATCGTACAAGAGTTACACGCCACTGACGTGTAACAACAAACAAGCAGATTAAATGGTCAGCTTTCTCTACGTCAATCAGAAGCGTAGAGAACTCGCAGTTCAGATACAAGTATTGAATGCATTTATATACCCGTCGCCTTTCAAGCTGCTACTTTGTTGGCTGCACTTTTGCCCTTTAGGGTATTCGCTCGGCAACTGCTCCATGCGTTGCTCTACCTCCTGCATCCATGCAGTCGTCACCCCAGTCACATGGTATTTCCATGCTCCCGGGACTTTGCTTGTTTGCCGCCTCGAATTAACTTGAAATCCTCTGGGTATATCACCAGGGAGAGCGCCGTCCTGATCGGTCACATCACCAGGGGATTGGTCAGCGCAGCACAGGCACCGATCAAGCCCGGATTGTCGTGCAGCACGATGTGGGTAGGAATAGCGGCCAGATAGTCAGTCATCTTGTCGCTGACCTCAAAGGCAGCACGAAACTCTGACTGGGCAAAAAACTTGGGAAAACGTGGAATAATGCCACCGGCGATATAGACCCCACCTTGGGCACCTGTCGTTAATGCTGCGTTACTTGCGGCACGGCCTAATAGTTGACAAAAATGAGCCAGTGTTTGCTGGCACAATGGCTCACCATCTTGCGCACGGGCAGTGATTTCATGGTTTTTCAATCGTTGTTCTTGCCCGGCCAGCAGGCTGTGAGCATGAAACAGTCGCTCAAGACCCGAGCCGCACAGTACCGACTCCCAGGAAACGAAGTTCAGCTGTTGCTGCAAAATGGCCAGAATATCCCTGTCCTGAGCCGTGACGGGGGAGAGAGCTGCATGCCCACCTTCGCCGGGCAGGGGCAGCCAGTGCTCACCCACTTTGGTCAAGCCGGCAACGCCAAGGCCAGTGCCCGGGCCAATAATTAATTTGGTGGCACCCGCAACGCTTTCCCCTGTGCCTATTTTCATCAGCGTTTCAGCCGGCATGGCCGCTACAGCCAGGGCTTGTGCGGTGAAATCGTTGATCACTTTAAAGGTTTTCAACCCCAGGGTATGTCTCATGGATGCCTTGTCAAAGGCCCAGTGGTTGTTGGTCATGCTGATGCTGGTGCCACTGACCGGGCAGGCAAACGCCATACAGGCATGCTCTACCTGAGCCTGTTGCCGGGCCAGGTAGTGGACGATGGCATGGTTGAGATTATCAAAGTCATCACAAGGCAGCACTTGCACCGAATCAGTGTGCAGCTCACCGTTGCTGGTCAGGGCGAACCGCGCATTGGTACCACCAATATCGGCAACCAGGGCGATTGAACTTGTTAACAAGCCATCCTGTGACGTCATCACGCATACTCAATTTTAATGAATGATCGATCCGGGGCTTGTCAGCCCCGGGGTAAAACAAGGTAAAAAAGCTGGCGAAGTTTACCTCAAAGAACTGCTTAGGCGTAGCCACAACCAATGATGCAGATTAATGCCAGACAATTGGCAGCACACATTTTCCACACAGCAGTGGCATATATACCTGTCGCCTTTCAAGCTGCTACTTTGTTGGCTTCATTCGCTCACCCTGGTCACGTGGTATGTCTACGCTCCCGGGGCTTCGCTCAATTGCCGCCGCGTAGCAACACGAAACTCGACTTTAGACTTTGCATGACACGAAAGATTGGCCAGGTTTCGATAAAATAACAAGCCAGCATCAGCGAATAATTTTTTCAGGTTCGCTTTTATTGCCAGTTTTTCTCTAAATGACTGTATTTATGCAGCCTCCGTTCTCAAAACAGCTCCAGACAACCCGAACTTCTCGCCCTTTGAGGAATTTTGCCCGACAAATCAGAGTACGATACCGCACGGTGCGAAACTTGCCATACATCCACACCACCGCTTTGTGCCCGGGCAGTTCCTCTACCTTCTCAGATGTCATCCTGGTGCCGTATTTTCCGGGGCGTCCCGGTTTTTTGACTGCGGGTAATGTCGGTAATGCATAAAGGGCCCGGTTTGATGGTATTTGACCAATGACTTCCATATCCATTTCCAGTGCTGGCTGCATTAACGTCCGATTCATGTACCAGTAGTCCGTCACCAGCCGCAGTGCCCGATCCTGTACTTCCTTGTGTACAACCTTGAGCATGGCAACAGCGATTTTGAGTTTGCTGGCGTTACCTGAAGCAGGGGCCGGAAATGAAATAACAGGGATGCCGGTGAATGCCTTATCAGCTACCCGTTCGAATATGACGGCCAGTGACACCCAGCATTGCCCCCAAAGTAAGGTTGAGATACTGGAGTCCGTGCGCAAAGCACCGGAAACGGTGGAGCGACATGCCGACAAGATTCTGCAGCGCTGGTATCAACCTATACCAATGCCCGTATGAAAGGGTTGAACAGCTTGTTCCAAGCGGCGAGGGCTAAAGGTTACCGAAACACAGGCACGTTCATAACGATGATTTACCTGATCGCCAGCCCCGTGGCAGATATCCTGAAATCCATATGAAACGGCGAAGAGCCTTTTTTAATTACACAATCAGGAAAATCCATTAATTCCAGTAGATAGTCCAGCCCTGTCCGACGGGTCTTGGCGACCCCTGAATTTATGCCTTGCTCAAAGTAGCGGGCTTTTCGCGATTCCCGGTAAAATCTTTGCTACCTTGTGTGCGTCAATAAGAAATCCAAATAACAGGACTTTGATGGTATGTTCCCAGCGAACCCGGACGGGTCTGCGTTGCCCTACGACTACGATCCTTGCTGCCCGCAGTGCCAACAGGAGCGTCGGTACCGGGTATTCAGACACAGAACCACCACATCACTAAACCCTCTGGCTAAGGGGTTCATACCACAACAGGGTACGGCCAGGACACCTGACCATGGTGAAAGTAGCCAGAATGATGCACCATTTATCAACGATATCGATCACTATCCACCACTGCCCTCGCTACCGGTCGCCGAGACAGTCGTGAAAACCCGGTGCAATCCTTCATGTCAAACTACTCATCAGACCGATGGTATCCTTATAAAAGATGCCTCAAAAAGCAACGAAGACATCAAAGAAGCCAATCTGCAGACACTGATAAAATCGACCAAACCAGAGAACAAAATCAGTAACGTAGCACCAACATACTCAAAAAAGGCTTCAGCCAACACAACAGCGCCGACGACCAAAACTGCATCCTGCAGTGCAGCAATTCCAGCCAAACCCACACCAGCGAGCACAGAAAAAACCACGGACCAAAGTGCCCATGCACCCGGCAACCAAATGCCTGACCAGGCCATTGCGACGACATCCAGTGGCAATGAAGGCTCCTTACCAGAAAAAACCCTCGCAAAGAAAGCACCTCCCCAAGAAACACCACCCAAGGCTGCAGAGACTGACACCTTCCCAAAAACAGCAAGACAAACCGAGTCAACCGGTGAGGCTCAAAAAAAAACCACCAAATCACCGGACACAGAGCGACCACATCCTGAAACCTTTCCACCTGAAAACAACACTGAACAGAGAGTGACTTTGGCTAGTATCGTGGCCAAGGCTGTGGCTACCAACGCCCTTAAAAACACCAGTCAGAGCACCATACCTCGTCGCAAAGAGGCAAAACTTGCAACAAAAATCCAAGAGTCAAGGTTCCTTCGACGGCCCGAAGTGGCCGAAGCTTTCAAAAATTTGAAGCTCAATCCGGCCAGGGCAGAAACACAGTTTTATGACCTGCTCAAGGCCGGCGACTGTCACCAGTGGCAGATCAACAACCTGAAAGAAGGTTTGGCCCGATCACTACTGCGCCAGGGCAGGCAGTGCTGCGCCGAGGCAGAACGCATCCTGCGTGAGCTGCAGTATGAATTTACTGATGACACCCCAACAACACAAATCATTTCCGTGCACCTGACGCTGGCCCATGTCCTGATCAATTCCGGCAAACTTGCCCAGAGCCAGACGCTCCTGCTGCAAACCATGAAGCTGGTAGACCCAGGGCGCACCAATAATGAGAGAATTGCACTTGTTACTCCTTGTGGCCACCAGAATCTCGATCAAGCCATGGTGCTGCTTCATCTCGAGAGATGCCACTACCAAAAAGCCAGAGTGCTACTGCTGGCCATGACAGCTGATCTGCGCCCACCTGAGCAACTCAGCCTGCCGGAGGAGAAATTAATTCTCCAGCCTTGCGGCGATGATCAGCTTGATGTACTGATGTGTAGAATTCTGGAAAAACAGCAGCGCTTTGCCGACGCAGAGAAAATGCTGCTGGCGCTCATGCGTAAATTCCCAGCCAAAAAACAGCGTCGCCTGCCGTCCTACCCGGTATCGCCCCTGCCCTGCGCCGATCGAATGCTCAACCTGAACCTGCTTCGGCTGATGTCAGAAGCCGACAGAGACCATGAGGCCCGACTGTTCATGTTGCAAATCATGGCCCTTGCCGAACCATCCCGCCACCGACTCAGCGAGGATATGGCCCTGCGGACACCCAGCTACGATTACAAGTTGAATTTAGGTCTGGTCAGGCAACTGCACAAAGAGTGTAACAGGACGGTCGCCATCGAGTTACTCACCGCCATCATGCAAAGCACAAACCAGTGCAACTCAGACAAAAACAAATCGTCATCAGACATAACGCCCTGTCACAACAACGCCCTCAACCATATCATGCTCAGGCTGCTAAATGATGAACAACGGTTAACAGAAGCAGAGGCATTCCTGCTTCTGGAGATGAACAGCCATCGCCCGAAAAATCAGCGCTATCTGCCCAGAGACGAGGCGATCACCACACCATGTGGCACCACTTCGCAAGATTTGTCCATGGTTCAGCAGCTTATCAGTCAGAAAAATCTCCCTGGAGCGGAATTGCTGATGAGCAGGATTGTGTCGCAACAGCGCCCGGAGCACCAAAATGTCCTGTCGCCGTCGGTTGCTCTTGTGACACCCACTGGTGAGCTCAGGCTGGATCTGCAAATGGCAAAAATTCTGCGCCTCAGGCACAAATACGCCATAGCCGAATCCTTGTTGCTGGCGCTTATGTCCACCTATCGAGCACACTGCCAGCCTGACCTGCCCCGAAAAGAGGCCATAGTTACCGCCTGTGACAATAACGAAGTGAATATAGCCATGGTTCTGACCCAGGAGGAGCAGGGTAACTTCGATACAGCCATCAGCCTGATGCTGTCAACCATGGCAAAACACCGGCCAGGCCGGCAGTGGGATAAGCTGACATCCCCAGAGCAGGCCATGCAGACTCCCTGCCTGCACCACCACAACAACATAGCCATGCTCAAGTTGCTGAACAAAGCCGGTAAGAAAGAAGCGGCCCTGCAATTGCTGCTGCAGATCATGGCGCAAAACCGCCCGGATGATGCAGCAGTACTGCCACCCGAGGAAAGCCTGTCAACACCTTGCGGACGTTGCGATGTTGACCAGGCGGCAGTTATCACCTTGCTGGAAATGAATAAACAAGAAAAGTCCATTAACCTGCTGCTGGCCATGATGAAGCCACACCGGCCACGCACGCAACAGAACCTGCCCCGCAGCGTGGCCCTGGTGACTCCTTGCGCACAAAAACTGCTGAACCAGATGCTATTTACCGTATTGAAACGGCACACACAGACCCACGGTGCCGCTGAGCAGCTAATGCTGGCCATGATGAAAAGCTGCCTGCTCCCACGAATCACTGTCTGTGTAGACGAGATCGGGGTCGCTCCCTCCACCAGCTATATCATGAATATGTCAATGATTTCACTGCACGCCACACGGGGTAACATCAGCGCAGCAAAAAAACTGCTGTTGGCCACCATGAATCTCTACCGCAAAAACGGGCAACGTGGGCTGCCAGAACACCTGGCCCAGATTACCCCTTGCCACCATCATGACCTGGATCTGGCCATGGTCAGAATCCTGATAACCGAACATTGTTACCAGGAAGCTAAAACCTTACTGTTGGCCATGATGGGCATTGCCCTCAACGCACCAGCCGCCGCCCACACTCCATGTGGCAGTCCAGTTCTGGACATGGCTATGTTACGACTGCTGGCAATAGCCGGGCCTGAAGAACAGCACACCAAACTGCTCCGTGCCTGCTTGCAGCGCTACTGCGAAGACAGCGACTTTCTGGCCCATCAGCTGATTAACCTTTGCCGACAATGCAAGTGGGCGGAGTTTGATCAGCAAGTCACCAGGCTGCGCCCCACAAGCCAACGCGACCTGGTCATTTCTATCAGGCATTTCAACGAAGCGCTGCACTGCTACCTGAGCAAAGATCTGACAAGAGGTAAACTGTTGTGCAGCAAAGCCTATCAAATAGCCGACCAGTCTTTACAAAAAAAACCGCAAAATAGCTCGTTACTAAGCCAAAAGGCGCACTGCGCGCGAATTCTCCGGCAGCCACCAAAGAATTACCTGCCATGGTTTGAAGAGGCCAGCGCACTGAACCCGGACAGAGAGCAAACAGAAAGAGACGATCATTGGCGCACTTACGAAAACCAGGTCATAAAACTTCTCGGCATTCAGTGCTAGCGAGTAGTGAAACCAGTAAAACTCTGCACTGGCTCTTCCGTTGCAATAACTCGATCAACTCTGGCCATGCGCGGCCCGTCGTGGAGCCACAGCTCTAGCTCGGCCACTGCCGCTCTGGGTCCGCACATCAATACCTCCACCCGCCCATCAGACAGATTGCGGACCCAGCCACCGATTCCCAGAGAGAGTGCTTTTTCCTGAGTAGACCCACGAAACCAGACACCCTGAACCCGACCTTCAACAAAGACTCGCATACACATATCAGCCATGGATATATACCCAAAGGATTTCAAGTTGATTCGAGGCGGCAAATGAGCGAAGCCCCGGGAGCATGGAAATACTATACCCAATGGATTTCATGTTGCTACGCGGCGGCAATTGAGCGAAGCCCCGGGAGCGTAGAAATACTACGTGACCGGGGTGAGCGAATGCAGCCAACAAAGTAGCAACTGAAAGGCGACGGGTATACACATGAAATCCGGCGCAAAAACCTGCCTGCTCAGGAGCTAGCTTTGGTCTTTTAAAATATGCATCTGTTGCACCGCAGCCTCAAGTAACACGCCAACCGGGGGATTTTTGTCGGATACAGGGCAGGGAGTGCGTAAAATATCCACATCAATGAATGTGACCATGCGAGGAACCAGACTGGTTGGGGGCAGGCTCCTGACAGCCTCGACATTTTTTCCATTGCGGTAAGCTGTGGGTACGGTCTGTTCTGAAAGGCTTTTAATTGTTGCATCACTTTTGAAAGCCAATGCTTGTTTCAGTTCAGGCGGCATGCTCTGCGAATGCGTGCTACGCCTTGCATACCTGTCACCGTCCTCAGTGGTTATATCCTGGACTCCTCCTGCCGACTCGGAGTGAGCCTGGTGTTGAGGAACCCCTTCATCCGGCATGCTGTGCACCTTGTCAGCAAATGGCTTGCCGCCTTTGACCAGAACTGAATCACCTGAAGAAGAGGCGGATCCAAAAAATTGAAAACCCTTGCAGGGCTCTGCGCCAAAAAGGGAGCCGGAGGAGGCACTGCCAGTCGCACTCATCGGCACACCGAAAGATAACCGTCGTCCACCTGAGGCACTTATCGGGCAGGCAAACTTATCCCTTGCGGACGGTGAATATTTGCGTGTTTTTTTTGCGACCGGGTCCTGCAAGTCTATTTTTACGTCATCCCTGAACATGTCCATTACTACGACATCACAGTCAGAGTCTGAATCCTCATCCCTTGCGGACCGTGAATACTTGGGTGTTTTTGTTGCGGCCGCGCCCTGCGAGTCTGTATATCCGCCCCCCCTTAAAGCGCCCATTTCTACGACATCACTGTCAGAGTCTGAATTCTCATCCCTTGCGAACCGTGAATGTCTGTGTGTTTTTTTTGCGACCGCACCCTGCGAGTCTGTTTTTACCCCATCCCTGAAGACGTCCATTCCCACGACATCACTGTCAGAGTCTGAATCCTCATACCTTGCGAACCGTGAATGTCTGTGTGTTTTTTTTGCGACCGCACCCTGCGAGTCTGTTCCTACGCCATCACTGCAAACCTCCACTCTCTCTACGCAATCCATGAAAGCCTCTATTTCGTCATCACTGCCAGAGTCTGAATCTTTGCCCACCCTGCCGCGCCCACCCCCTAAGCGAGGGATTGAGCCGGCCAAGTGTGTATCGGAAGTCACAACTCCCCAAAAAAAACCGTCATGATTATCACGACGCCTACCTTTTTCTTCTTTCATCACCGTAGAAAGAATCAGCGTGTATTTAATCGAGTTACTACGATTCTCCCTCACGCTTCGCCCGGTGGCTTTCTGAACCTCTGCTTCTTCCTTGCGGGTCATGGAATCAAGACCAATAAGTTGATAATGCTTTGAAGCTTCCAGAACAATTCGCTTGTCTGGATCAATCTTCTGTATCCCCCAATAGGCCTCTGCACCGGGTATCTTGATACCGTACATCAGGTAGGTAGCTTTCACTTGCTGGTAGTTTGATGAAAACTGGTCAAACCCATCCATAGCCGGCTTGCTTACCCGAAATGATAAGGCAACAGGGGCATTAGTGTGTTGCAAAGCGGTAAAAGCATGGGTGAAAGAAGCATCATGGAAACGCGAAGTACCACTCGCTCTGGAAAGATTTTCGGTCAACAATGCCTGATAGCTATCAGGAATAGATTTCAGAGCCGCGATGTCATTTCGGTTGGCGGGCCGAAAAAGAGAGGTCACTGAAGGAAGCTCTCTGAGTTGCAGTGAGGAAGGTAGAAAGTCCGCTCCATGCTCTGCTGAATTATTTATGGTCTCAAACTGAATCACGCCTGCAACGGGTGTTTGCTCGCCCGGGGAGGCCAGAAAAACTTGATGTTCGCCGCCAATCGAGATGTCGTGAAGCGGCTTGGTCACATGTGGATTTTGCTCCAGAAATTCCGAAGCCGCTTGCTTCTGGAACTTACCCTCACCATCAATTTTGTACAGCATCACCACCGGCCTGTCTCCAGCATCCTTGCCCATGACTGCACCTGTGCTCCCATCATGCTGTTTCAGGTAATCAAGATAAGATTCACGGTATCGGGCTTCGTTCTGGTTTACGGCTGCCTTGTTTTCTTCGCAGTTGACCAGGTGATTACGAATATCTGCCCTGAGCATGTCGTCGTTGCATCCGGGACAGGAGAGCAATTCCGGCTGAAAATAGAGCTGTTTTTTCACATCGAGCTGTTTGTTCCAACCTTGCAAAGGCTCAATACCGCCAAATGAACTTCTGCACAGAGGACACTCTGCAGGCCTACAGGCCATCATAGTGCTGTGAAGACAGTCTCGACAAAACGAATGCCAGTTATTCTGACAGTTCTCATTAGCAGGTGCGTACGCCTTGATCGTCAGGTTATCCAGACCACCTTCAGATTCAGTAAAACATATGGGACAGCCAACAGAAGGTTGCACTGTGACAGCCAATCCTTCGATATACTCAACCATAATTCTTCTGGGATTGTAGGCAATTCTTGCATGCCTGCCGGCAATAGCTGCATCAACAGGACGGTCATTCGCTGGTAAAGCGGGTATTTCTGATTGCAAACCACCGGTGGCAACGACACCTGAGCTGTTGTGTTTGTCAAAACCGCCATCCCCAGGTGCAACGAGTCGAGACTGATTGATGCCACTTGTGTTTATACCGCCCGTCGGGAGCATAAGATACCTCCAGTTTTTTTAGTAGTTTCCAACAATCATTCGACCACTGAATGAATGAGGCTGGCATGAAATTTGAGCATACCCGTCGCCTTTCAAGCTGGTACTTTGTTGGCTGCATTCGCTCACCTGCCGCCTCGAATCAACTTGAAATCCTTTGAGTATAAAAGGATTCTCCCTGGCAGATTCTCTATAAAAAAACCGCTTCAGGCAGGGCAATACGCTTGAAGCTGGCTAGCAACTCGGCAATATCCTTGCCCGAAGCCGACTTGATACTGATCAACGTCTCATGCTCCCCCTGTCTGTGACGCAAGTGAACGGTCTTGTCGCCACTTTTTTCCAGAACTGACTCTCGCATGAAGCGCAACCATGACCACGCCCCCGGATACGTCCTGACACTTTGTTGCTGGCTGACATCATGAAATGATGAGGTTAATACTCGTTCATCGTCGTCAATACTGAAAACGTACTTCTGCCACAGCGACGGACCATGGCGATATACGACACCATTTTTGCCATCAGCCAGCCGATAATGGGTTGAATCAGGATTCAACGACAGCACCTTGATATAGATAAAACTGTCAATGGGATCTCCCATACCACTGAAGAAAAACCGACGAATCACCTCTGCCCGACGAAAAAAAGACTGCAACTCCGGGGTAAAACGAAATGTCTCATGCTCCGCCAGCAACAGCAGGCGGCCATTATCGATAAATGGTTTGATATACGCCGAGTGAAAAGCATCAATCGAGCCATTGGGTCCGAACACAGCCTGAAATGTTTGTGGGTCAAGCTGTTGCATACCATCACCATAAACCGGAAAGCGCCCGGCAACGGCCTGATGCCATGGCTTAACCATTTCTTTCAGCCACTGTCTTTCAATATGCTGTCTGGCCAGACGGAAATAGACCAATGCCCACTGGGATACCAACTGTTGAATCCACTGGTGCACTGCCGCAGGCTGACCCTGCGCCTGCATCAACAGCGTCTGTACCGGGTGGTGACCTGTGATTAGCTGGCGCACCTGGGCAAAGGCGATTTCACCACCGTTATCGGCACTGCGCAGGCGAATCAGGTTCTCCAGAATGGGAGCCAGATTTTTGTGCAGGCTCCGGAAAAATTCTGCTCCCCGGCTGTCATCAATCAGACGGTGGTAGTCGGTAAAGGCGGAAGCCAGAAACTGGTCATGGTGATGAAACTCGCTGAACCGGGTGAGCATGTCGCTGCCCGTCTCCCCGCCTGGCTCCAGGTTTTCCCGAAACAATGTGTGGGCCTTCACCGCCTCAAGTACATCAGTCATTGGCGATACACCAAGCTGTGCCAGGTAGGTTACGGTATCCACTAGCTCACTGATGGTGGCTGCCTTGCGCAAACGAATGCAACCGAGCAGATTGTGCCAGTAGGTTATATATTCCTGGGCAAAACGGCGACGCACGGCATCAACCGTATTGCTCAACGTTTCCGGCATGACCTGCTCACCACCGCCTTGCATCCGGACGGTATCCTCAATACTACTCTTAACCAGCGGTGAGTCGGTTGACAGCAAGGCATGACCCCAGCCAGCAGCAGTAAACAGCATGGCATGATCACGAGTACAGGTGGTTTCCCTGCTCAGCACAAATATTTCGTTGAAATTGGGGCCGAGCAGATTGGCCACAGGCATGGTCTGGCGAAACACCTGCATCGCCTTGATTCGGCTGTAAACCAGCAGAGCCTGGGTTAATCCTTCAACCTGACTGCGGGCTTTATCCACCAACCTCACATCCGGCCCATAGGTCACGTAATCCGACAGGTGAAAATAATCCTGTAATCGTCGTTCGAGTTGCTCCGACGACAGCCGGCCAGCACCAGCCGGGCCAGTGAGCAAATCATGAGCTTTGGTGACTAACTCAGGCACTGCTGGAGGATGGGGATCAAACAGCATCAGGTACAAACGCAGACCTTCAAAAACACTCAGGACGCTACCCGTTTGCAGTTGTTGTTTCAGAGCCCCGGCAAAGGCAGTAATCAGGTAAGGACTCAATCGCAGGCGCAACTGCTCAAGATAATATTCATTGAGCGACGCTTGTAGCGGTCGGTGGCTCAGACGACTGAGTAGCAATAGTTTTGGAATTTGCTGATACTCATCCAGCAGGCTTGCCAGAGCCGTGAGTTTCTCCACCATCACCCCGAGTGAACCGGCGCTTCCCTGATCGCTGACCAACAAGTCAGTATTAGCCTCATAGTTGCGCACAACCTGCCGGGTCTGATTGACGATATTTTTTTCTGTAACGTAATTCTGGAACAGCCACCAGCCCGACAGACAGAGCAACAGGGCGCACAGGGCATACTGGCTGACACTGAGCAAGTGGTGGCTCCACTGGGCCCTTTTATTCACTCCTGCCCTGAGCGCGACTGGTACCAGAAAGTAAGGAAAAATATTACGTAAAAAAGCGTTGTGATACTCAGCACAACCGACTTCCCCGGGCTTGCCACTGCCTGAAGAAAAATTGGACTGACAGTAACTGGCGACACCATCGAAATATTCACCACCGCGCTCTGAAGGACAGATAAAATAACCAGCAATGTCCGCCCCCTGAGTCAACATGGCTTCACAGTAACGTGTCACCAGCACCAGCAGCCGATGCCCAAGTATCGAAAGCTGAAACAACAACTCCAGGCCACCCGCAGCCTGCTTGCTGTCGTATATCTGTCCGACCGACTCACTTTGGCGCAAATAGATACGGTGCAGCAGCTGCCGCCAGGACTCACCGAACCACTGCCCGATACTGCCAACGTTCCCGGCAGGTCGAATATCACCAACCGGGCAAAGCAATTCATCCCGGTGCAGGCTTTTGCAAAAAGTATTAAAGCCCGCCAGCCTGGCCAGGCCAGAAAAAACTAACAGAACGGGCAACTTCTGCCGCAACAGCACACCGGCCTGAGCCAAATGCCTGGTAACACTGTCAAAGTAGTTGTCCTGCTGCTCTGGATTCTGACTCAGCAGCGTCAGCGGGCAATCCAGTAGTACACCGTTCAAAGGTTGACGAGGCCGGCGCTGCTTGACCTGCACTAACAAGCTTCGCCAAAGATGCGCGTACTCCTCCACCCCGGCTGCTCGATTGATATGAAAAATCAGACATTCACTGCCATACCACGCCTCGATAAAGGTATCTTGTGCCACTTGAGGCATGAACAGCTCCAACCCCAATGTGTGGAAGAGCTGATCAAGGGCCCGGTTGTTGTCAGAGAACACCAGAAACAGTGGCCGATGATAACGGCGGCCACGGCTCAACTCTTGTGCCACAAAGGCGGTGATATAACCTCGCACCTCTTGCTCTTCTGTTTTTTCCCGGCGCCAGAACTGCAAGAGCAGGCCAGCAACAAACAGCAGTAGCCCCACCACTGCCATCGACGCACAAAAGGTACTCACCCCACCGGAACAAAACACCAGTGGCAACAGGCCAACCAGCAGCCCGACAACCAGGCAGACCCATTTAATGATTCTTATTGAATAAGAGCTCATAAATAGCATCCTTTGTGGTTATTTGATAACCATCGGTCGATTGGCTGGTAATATTCCGTATGTCTTCCAAAGAGGCGATACCAACGTCCTTTTGCCCAAAAATCAGCGCGCCACCGGTAAAAAAAAGCAGCACCAGAGCAGCTGCAAAAAAAGACAGTGAACGTCGATAGGAGAAAGACGACAACGGGTGATACTCCTGACCCGGCACAGTCGCCACCAGCTTCGTTTTCTGCAACCGGCCGGTTTTGGCAAACAAATGATACATGTCAGCTTGCAGTGCATTAAGCACTTCACGGTTACCATTATTGAACTGACCACTGAAGCCCTGTTTAATGCAGAGAAAGGCCAGCAGCAATAGCTCTTGATGATGGTCAGAGTTCTCCAGGCATTCATCGATAACCTCAAAGGCGTGACGACCGGCATCCCGGCGGTTAAACAGACGACTGCACAGCGTCTGCGCAAGCCAGAACTGTCCGCCCCAGGCTGTGGCCATCACCCGCTCATCCAGCGTTGCAGCCAGAATCAGGGCGGCATGGCCAGCATCGGCATGCTTCACTTCGCTGGCAAAGTGTTGCAAGCGGTGCAAAACATCATCATAAAATGCTGGTATACTGGCCGGTGCCTCCAATCTTGACAAAGTGTTGATCAGGGCCAGTAAGGGCAGCGCGGCGTCTACCAATGAGCTGCCAATATCAACAGGTAACATACCGCCGGCCAGGTCTGGTGCAGGCTTTTCGTCATCATCTGCATCGGGCATACATCACCTCAGGTGGTCTGGATCATGAATAGCCTGACACCGGGCTCGCCAAGCTGTTTATCAAAATGCAGGGCAAGATGAGTACAATCAGCCACAGCAGGGTCACTCAAATCAACGACAAATGTCTGGCAGTTGGGCAGACACAGCTCGATGGGTGGCGTGGCCAAGGGAGTTAGCTTAAGCCCGGAGAGCGCACACTGGAGCAGCGTCCGAATGCGGTTATGCGGCGCCACGGTCAAAAACCGGGGGACATTGGCCATCAACCATCCGGAGTCCATCCCAGAGGTTTCAATAGACAAAACACACTGCACACTGGCACCGAGAGTCGCCGGCACTGCTGCGACCAGCAGCCGTTCCTGTTCAAAGGCCGAGTGATCCAGAGGTATTTCCATAACCGCGTCACGGGAAAATACATCCATTGCCTCAATCAGTTGTCCGAAAAGTGGTGGCAGCACCTCACCCAGATTGTCAGGATGTAAGGCTGCCGGACTGATTATCTCCCGCCCGGTCAACCCCGATAGCCCACCCACTATGGCAAACAACTCCTGATAGAGTACCCGGGGGCACAGGCAAGGCTGGGCCACCAATACTGCCAGCCGCGCCTGCCACTGACCGAAACACATACTCAGCAGGCGATCTTGCAGCAGGGAATGGTCGCTTTTGAATTTCCTGCCGCTATCAAGCCGACAGGCGACAGCGCTGGACATCTGACTTACCCGACTGAGCAACTCCTCTAACTTATCCATGACAAAGCGGGAGACTTGTAAATTGATAGTGCTGGGAATAAAAGCACCATCAAGCTGCACAACACCATTGCCGTCTACATGAACAATATGGGCCACCTTCAGGCCGACGTAACCCGGCAGTGGCTCATTGCCAATCTTGAGTTGCAGGTTAGGACGCGCCATATCCACGTGGGCGGTTGGGGCATCCGGGCGAACGCTATCGCTTAAAGACTGGGAACAGAACTGATAGCGGGTCTGCTCACAGTCACTGACCAGGGCACCACCCTCGCATACCGCAGGCAGAACCAAGGTCACCAAGGCATCACTGACCGTGGGCGCAACATCCAAAGCCAGAGGAACATCAATCAGGAAGGGAGCATTATCAGGCAAAATACCACTGGCATAGTTGATGCAGAACTTGCCGGATTTCAACGCCTGCACATCAATCTCAAGCGCCGAAAAACCAAAGCGCAGAGGGTTGACCAAGTCGTAGTACTGGGCGGCAAGATACTGAGTAAACCGGTCTTGCTGCTGAAAATGCTGCGGCGTTATGAAAGCACCTTCGAGCCAGCATACTGGATAAGGCTTCACGCGGCGACTCCTGGTTACTTACAAGGTTCAAGCACCCCTTGGGTGTTGCTGAGAAAAACATCAAAACACTGTCTTTTACCCTGAACGGGGAACCAGTGGCGGGTGGTAGCGTGTTCAAAATCATTGAAAAAGTAGAGCAGCCCGATAAACCGCGTATCCTTTTCAGGGTGGATATCCTTGACCAGCGACTCACCCGGCTTGATGGGGAACGGATGCTCCAGATAAACCAGCCCATCACCCAGTGCCCTGGCCGGTTCGTTGTATAAAGCGTAAAAATCAAGTGCCTGAAAACCATCAACATTCTTCAACTGCAACACCTGAATAAACAACGGATTCTGCCCTGCCCCGAGGTAGGGGTTTAACTGCTCGCTGGCCCTCACACTGACGAGGATGGACTCGTCCTGCTGTGTCCAGTCCGTCAATTCCACCCAGTCCTTCCACTCTGTGGCACAGCCAGCCAACAGAACCAACAGAACTACTGACAAAAGTCTGCCAACAAACCTGAGCATGGAACCTCCACAGTCAGAAACGGCTACACCAACATGCTTTTTACCCGCCCACCAGCACCGTCGGGCAACCCGCCACAATCACACCGCCGTGGGCAGTGGCATCCCCCATCCTGGCCAGCGGACGCTTGCCGACCAACACAGTCTTGCTGCACCCGACAATAACATCCGGTGGCCCCACACACAGGCACTGTTGACCTACAGTGGCTGCTGGCATCCCACCAATCAGTACAGTGGGCGGCGATGGTGCCGGCAGGATAGCTCCGCCCACATGAGGTATGGGTACCGGTGCTGGTGTCTGCATGGGACACATGTGCATATCAAGAACCCGGGCTGCCGGTAGCATGCCGTCACGCCCCAGCCGACGACGATAGTCGTACTTTTCTTTCCATCATCTCAATTCCAATACTTATAAAGCGAGGAAAGAGCTCATCGGCGTGCCGAGCATCGTTCACTAATCCAGCCAGCTGTACCGCTCCGGCTACTGCCTGACCAAACAATCCTGGACCAGCGCTTACATCCGGCGTGCCCTCGGGGGTTATGCTGCCGCTACTCCAGAACACCGCCTGCCCCAGCCAGGCTGCCGGAGACATAATGCCCAGTGCGTGCAGGTCACTGCCATGCTGGCGCCGACCCTCTTCTGAAGGTTCGTGCAACCAGGACTCAATGCGGCCAAGCACCTTCAATTCCTGCTGACTCCAGGTTACTGGCAGATCACCGAGGCAGCTGTACCCCCAGGTGATGGCAATATCTTTTTTGAAACTGTGTGCCAGAAAAGTAACCGCAGAACTGAAATGCTCCCCGGACAACAGACGGCTGACCAGATGAACCGGCTGCTCGACTTCCTGAGCCAGTGCAATGGTCTGTGCATCAAACTCGTGCAGCCCGAGAAGCCCGGGCAAATCCTCAGCCAACAAAACACTCATACTGATTCAATTCACCATGGTCAGCTTGCCGTTAATGATCAGCACCCCTTTTGAGTTCAGCTGGAGGCAGGCTTCACCACCAATGGTGAGCATCTTGCCACTAACCTCCGTCATCTGACTCTTTATGGACAGCAACTCACCCTGAACGTTCAACACTTTGCCAACAATTTTGGTCACAGCATCGGATTCAATGGTTACGCTCGGTGATTTAATGGTGATACCCGACGGGTCTATGGTGATTTTGCTGTTGCCTGCTTTCATGGTGATGGCAGAGCTGGCTTCAATGGCAATGCTCTGGCCCTTGATCACGGTATCGGAAGTAGAGCTATACTCGGCCGCAGATTCTGCCTGGATAGTGACATCCGCGCCCGAAGACAGAATGATATTCTTCTCCACCGTCATGACCTGATTGCCGGTGATATTGGCAATCAGGTCATTAACAACTTCCAGCGACAGATCCTTCTGGCTCCTGACAAAAAAATGCTCACGATCTCTGGCATCATCAATGCAAATTTCATGCCCGACCGAGCCATCGGGCATGGTGCAGGTTTTTATCCCCATCTGGTTGCCGTCATACGGCCATTTGTGCAGGCCGTTGTAGAGGCTACCGGTAACCACTGGGCGATCAGGGTCACCGTCAATGAAACAGACCACCACCTCCTGCCCTACTCTGGGCAGCACTGAAGCACCAAAACCAGCGCCGGCCAGCGACTGCGCCACAGGAATCCAGCAGGAGCACTGATCACCCGGCAAGTCAGAAACATCCCAGTGAAAGCGAACTTTAATATCCCCTTGCCCATTGTGGTATATATCCTGACCGTCAGGCCCGGACACTGTCGCAGTCTGAAGGCCATAAATCCTTGGTTTGGCCAGCACCGGTGGGGCAAATACGTGACTCATGGCAATGCAGCTGAAACTGTTGCAATACTCTTTTTGCCGACTCTCTGCGCTTTGGCGGTTTTCGGGATTCTCGGTCACCGCACAGTGGAATTGATGCACCACCTGATCGATGAAATAGTCACCCTGTTGCGTAGCGTCAGCATGACGCCCCAGCTCAAAGCGGGTGCCGCAACGCAGTCCAGCCATGGTACTGGCACAGTCCACGCGCCACGCGGCCGTGCGGTTAACCTCAAGAAGCGCAGCGCGATCAGCCATGGACTGACTGTCAACCCGCGAGTCCCAAATCGCCCTGTCGCCACTGGCGGCAACACCAGAACCCCGACCTGGCCGGGCGTGGGAGCTGCTCACCACCAGAGCCTGCTGACGGCTGTAACCCACCACCACAGCATCGCCACCATAATAAGTGTCGTAGCGAGCGTTCCAACTGCGCAGGCTCCTGCTTTTGTCGCCAGTGTGCTCGCCAAATTCAACTGAGCCACCTTCAAATGGTGCAAATGCCTGATTGCTGCCGCCCACCACCATCGTGTGCTGCTCTTCGCCGTGAGTAAAATAAAAGTGCAACCCCTCCTCACTGAGCAACCGGCAGACGAACAAGAGGTCAGACTCTTGGTACTGCACACAAAAAGACCGCGGCTGCAAATCGTCGCAGTCAATAAACTTCAGCGAGGTATCAAAGTCATACTCCTGGCAAACCTGCTCGATAATCTGACGTGCATCGCAGTTATAAAAAATACGACAGTTGGTTCGTAATCCCAGCAAAGAGAGCCAGGGCCTCAGCTCCAACTCCCACATCAGCTCACCGCGCCCTTTGGCAAACTCACGAATTTCAGTTACATGGCCGTGAACGACGAACCGGGTGCTGCGGTGAGTGTCAAACCCGGGACGATAGCTGACACTCAGTGGTTTATTCAGCAGCTCCGCACTGGGACTGCACTCCTGGTTGCGTACCAGCAGCGTGGCCACAACCTTGAACGGTTCACTCAACTGCTCGGTGACTTCCATCTTGATGGCAAGATACCTTTCACCGGTACCGTCACGGGCAACAAGGGAACGATTATCTGGCAAAAAAAACATGGGCAATACCAATTGTGCTGGCAACATCCTCTGTCTGAGCCAAAATAAAATAGATTGAAAAACTGATCACTTCGCAAAAAACTTAGACTTAATTACAAATAAAAACTTCAGGCATATTAATAATGGCAATGTGTGTAACGCATCCGAAAAACAAAACCATCAAACCAGAATCCATTTTTTTTCACTCCAGTTTTACCATTCAAGATCACCGCTGCTAGACTCTGGCCAATCGAAAGCTGAACCTTTCTACCCAATCGGTACGCTTATATGCTTTCCCTTGACGACGACATGTATTCCAGCCTCTGTGCAACTCTGGTCAACTCAACGGTGCCCCCATTACTTAACAGCAGTGATGACTACCGGGCTTTTCGTAAACTCATCGCCGAAGCGAACGCTATTAACCGCGCCTGGTTACAAGAACCCGAACCTGAGGCGGCGTCCGTGCTCCAAAAAAAAATGACCGCTGCCTGGCAAGCATGTCATCAGTGGCTGCTGAAACAATTACATCAAAAGGGTCTGTGGTGCCCGGAGTGGTTCGGCTGGCTGGCCTACACCAGTTTTTATAATGCGCATTCGCAATGGCAGTCGGTGGCGTATTCATTTCAGCTGCTGAACCAATACTTGCAACAGTCATCTGATGACTGGATTGCAGCGCAGCAACAATCGTTGAGTGAATCCATTAAACGTCTGGGTTCTATTATCTCTGACGACAACAGGGAACCCTTGCTGTTGCCTGTGCTTATTGGTACGCCTTTATTACATGAGTTTACCCTGGAACAGCTCAAGTCGGCTGCGACAGTGCCCGGGCCGGACAGCGCCACCATTGCCAATCTGGAAAGTTTGAATACATTGGCTGAGATGCTGGAAAAAATAACAGAGCACGCCCAGCGCTTCGGAGTTCTACTTACCACCAGGACTGTACGCTCGCCCGTTGAAGAAGCCATTACCGTACTCAACCGATGCCTGCCACCCCAGACAGACTCTTTAAACACTGATTCAGGGGATGATTCGCTCGACACTCCAGAAAACTCCATCCCTGCCTGTCATGACACCAACAACCAGCCAACCATAAACCGGGAACGGGCCAGAACTAATTTACAGCACCTGATTGCGTTTTTTCGCCAGAGCGAGCCTCACAGCCCGGTGTCCTGGCAACTGGAAACTGCATTAAACTGCCTGGATCTGAGTTTTCCCCAATTACTGTCCCGAATGACTGGTGAGGAACAACAGCTGCGTCAGGAGATCTGTCGCCGACTTGGCATGGATGATTCACCATCAATTGAAGATGAGTAAAAAAAAGAAACGCTCCCCATAAATTTGTCTACCTTGATTACTGCCATGTTGTTGGCTGAGCGATTCAGTGATTCAAAATAACAACTGCTTTATGTTTAAAGAGGATCACATTAGTGATGCTGATGGCTTTGACCTTGTCTTGATACAACAGCAACTAAACAATCGTTCAGACTCACTGAGATTCGTTTGTTAATTCTTTTCGGAGTGTTTTCCATGGCCACTTACTACATGAATATTGAAGGACAAAAACCAAAAGGCGCCGCAACGCTGGACAAGTTTTCCGGCGGTGATGGCCTGCCCAAAGATGGCTGGTTTGCTGTTAATTCATTTGATTGGGGTGCTTCCCGGTCCATTGGTATGGACGTTGGGGATCACCACAATATGGACAGTGGCAGCTGCCTGATGCATGAGTTAAGAATCAATAAATCACTGTGTGGTGCCTACGAAAACCTTCTTTCCCTGTTGATATCCCCTTCCAACGAGGGCAAAAAGCTGTTCCTGATCGGTACCAAGCCAGAGCGCTCAGCCAACCAGGGACCTGAGGTTTATCTGCAAGTAACTCTTGAAGAGGCGAGGCTCAGCTACTTTTCCATGTCGGGCTCTGATGGTACCCCGGGAGTCGAGTACCACATCGCCTACAGCATGTTTCATATCAAACACTGGTTTGAGGCCAGCTCAGGCGAACTGACACCGGGAGGATTGATTGCCTACAACGTCAAGACCGCATCAGCTGAGTCCACGGTAACCGGTTAATGTACGACAAAGTACATGTAAATTCCGTTTCAACGCCAGGGGGGTCGAGCCTGTGAATTCACAACACAAACGTGTCCACAAGAACCGCGTCAGCATTACTTATGATGTTGACACTGGGGGGGCCACGCAGAGCCGGGAGCTGCCTTTTGTGGTGGGTGTGATTGCCGACCTGTCAGGCCACCGCTCTGATGAGAGCAAGGGAGCCATTGAGAATCGGCAGTTTATCCGTGTTGACCAGGATAATTTTGATCTGGTGATGTCCAAACTCGGGCCACAGCTGAGCCTGAAGGTTGACAATCGGCTGGAGCAGGATGGCTCTCCCCTGGTTTGTGACTTGGCCTTTAACGCCATGTCGGACTTCCTGCCAGAAAATGTGGTGCAACAGGTACCAGCACTGAAAGAGTTGGTTGATGCCCGTAACCAGCTGATGTCCCTGCTCGGTAAATCAGATCGCAACCGTGATCTGGAACAAGCCTTGCGCCAGGTAATCGGTGATAACGAGCTGATGAAAAAACTGGCTGATGAGTTAGGTGTAAGCGGGGAGTAGAGGTTTACCATGAGCGATAGCGAGATGGCTCCAGTGCCTTTTGCCGACGGTGTGCTGGTCACGCTGCAAGCCAGTCGTGGGCAGAGCAATGAAGATGACTTGAAATTACTGATTGTTAACCTGGTAAGGCAGTTTGTTGCCGGACGGGTGCAATGGCTCGGGAATATCACTCATACTATTCACGAAGCAGTAGCCACAGTGGATCGGCTTATTTCCCGACAGCTTGGCGCTATTATGGCCGATCCTGAGTTTCGTCGGCTGGAGGGAAGTTGGCTTGGGCTGGAGAAGCTGGTTTCCCAGTCTGAGCTTGGCTCCAACCTGAAGGTAAAACTCTTTGATGCCAAACAGGATGAATTGCTGACCCAGTTTGAGAATGCTCCAGCCGTTGATCGCAGCCCTCTGTTTAATATCTTTTACCAGCAGGAGTTTGGCACTGCCGGGGGTGAGCCCTATGGCCTGCTGGTCGGCGACATCTACTTTGGCTATGGTGATCGGGACATTACCCTGTTGCGCTATTTGGCAGAGGTTGCTTCCGCCAGTCACTGTCCTTTTGTTGCCGCCACTCCGGCGACCATGTTTGAGTTGCCATCGTTTGTTGAACTGTCTGCTGGTCGGCCGGTGGCCACCGGTTTTGACGACCCGCTCTACGCAGCATGGAACGCTTTTCGCAGTTGCAACGATGCACGGTACGTCACCCTTACCCTGCCCCGCGTGCTGGCCAGACTTCCCTATGGCGAAAGCAATCCAGTCAAACCGTTTAACTTTGAGGAGCTTGGCCGGGATGCAGACGGTGCCTTGCAACTGGACCATGAGCGGGATTTTGTCTGGACCAATGCCGCCTATGAACTGGCACTGAACATGACCAGGGCCTTCGCCCAGTTCGGCTGGTGCACAGCCATTCGTGGTCTCGATAATGGTGGCAAGGTGGAAAACCTGCCCAATTTTACCTACCTGGCGCACTCGGGCGAGCGCGTCCAGTTTTGCCCGATTGAGGTCAATCTGACTGATGAGCGGGAAAAGGAGCTAAGTGAGCTCGGCTTCCTGCCGCTGGTGCATTATAAGGGTCAGAATTTCGGTGTTTTTCTCGGTGCCCAGACGGCGCAGAAACCTCAGGAATTCGTCGAACCGGAGATCACTGCCAATGCCGCTATATCGGCAAGACTACCCTATGTTATGGCCAGCAGCCGGATTGCACACTATTTGAAAGTGATGGGGCGTGACTTTATTGGCTCCAACCTCACCCCGGAGGATGTGGAGCGGCAGCTGAAAAACTGGCTGGGTCAGTACACCAACCCCAACGCCATTGGTAATGAGGCCAGGGCACGATGCCCACTGAGAGAGTCGCAGGTCACTGTGGTTGAACAAAAGGGCAGACCCGGCAGTTACTTTGTGGTTGCCAACCTGCGACCCTGGCTACAAATGGAAGAACTGACGGCATCGTTGCGCACAGTGGCTGCCATACCTTCTGGCTGAGTGCTATGAATGCATTGCAGATACAGATCTACCATCTGGTCGCAGCGATTGATGAATTGGTCGATGTTCAGTTGCGACTCATTGCTGCTGCAGAGGATTTTGTCCAGCTAAAGGCCTCGTGGTCTGGTTTGTGCTGGCTGGTTCATCAACAGGATGAGAATCGCAGTATTAAAATCAAAATCATCAACCTGTCACTGGCGGAACTGGACAACGACTGGCAAAACACCGGCTCTCTGAACCAGACCATTCTGTACCACAAGGTCTACCGTCAGGGATTGTGTACCCTTGGCGGAGAGCCCTTTGGTCTGCTGCTGGCCGACTATCACTTTGAGTTTTTTGAACAATTCCCTGAGGCCGGGCTGACTGAAATGCTGGCAGAGCTGGGTGAGCTCGCCCTGTGTCCGGTGGTGCTCGGTATGGGCAACCAGTGGCAGCAGGGCAATCCGGCCCTGTCATGTTGCGCCTCGCGCTTGAATCGGGTCAGGGCCTCGTCCGAGTATCGGCATTTTCAGGAAATCAGGGCAAAAGGCTGTGCCCGTTTTCTGGCCGTTACCTGGCCCCGCTTTTGCCCCGATCACCACTGGTGCCACAGCGGTTACTCCCTGTTGGCGCTGGTGCTGAGGGAATATTGTGAGTACGGTTGGTTTGCCGGTTTGCAAGCCTGGGGCGAAGGTGTGCAATGCGGTGCCATACTACCCTGTGGCAGCGCTGAAATTCGCTTGACTGAATCGGTGGAAGCCGCCTTCGTCCGCCTGGGCATTATGCCCCTTGCCAGTGGCTGGCTAGACGACAATTGTGGTTTTTTTTCCATGTCCATGGCTGATGCCCCAGCCGATGAGAAAAGTCGCCAGCTACTGCCGCCGCTGCTAATCGTCTGCCGCTTTGGTCACTACCTGAAAGTAAAAACCCGCGAGCACATCGGCAGCACTGTTCTGGCCCGAGAGTACACTAACGACCTGCAACGCTGGCTCGATCAGTATTGCAGCTCATCGGACATCCGTGATTTATCCCTGTTGGCAGTTTCGCCCCTGAAATGGGCCCGTTTATCTGTGCAAGAGGAGTGCTCTGTACCCGGTGAGTTTCTGGCCACGCTGGAATTGCTGCCCCATTTGCCACCGGGATTACGGGTGGATGCGCTTCGCATCCACCTGCAACTGTCCATGCCGCACAATGAGGCTGGGCAGGTCGCTGGCTGACATAACGGGCGAATTGATCTGTCAGCCGTGGTTTGTGTCCAGGCTAAATCAATCGATTGTGTGCAAAAATAATGTTTGAAAAATTTATCCACATGACCATTCAAGACGAAGACGACACCATTAATGACAGCATCGTCTACACCATAGTCACCCTGCTCTCCTCCCGGGCACCGTTTTCGGGCACACTCGATGACCAGAGACAGATTGGACTGGCCGGTTTTGGCATACCGTGCTGCCAAACCCACTTAAACGACAATACACGTTTACGCCACACCCTCAAACAAAAAATCATGCTCTACGAACCGCGCCTGAACTGGGCAACGGTGTACGTGGATTATGGCCAGAACACCTTGAGTTTTTTTATTGAGGGAGCACTGTCCGGCAGCCACAACATCCAACTCAGGATCAGCTACCCATGCCATCTGCACATTACGTGAACCAGCTGCACCGCCTGTATGACCGAGAGCTGCACACACTTCGGGCAAAAATCCGTGAGTTCGCCCGGGAGCAACCAGAAACCGCTGGCCAACTCGACCTGAATGAAGGCATTCCGGGCGACCCGGACATCGCCCGTTTGCTTGAGGGCGTCGCCTGGCTTTGCGCTCAGCTGCAAATCCGCCTGGACGATGGTTACGAGTCTGTTTGCCGGCAAATTCTGCAACTTTACTATCCGGATTTTCTCAAGCCCGTCCCTGCCCAGGGGATCTTTCGTTTTGCCACTGACGCCCTTAAGGATGTTGCCGTAGTCCCGAAGGGAACTGAGTTTGAGCTGGTACATAACAAACGCAAGTTCCGTTTTCAAACCAGCAAATCTCTGCAACTGCTGCCGATTCATATCGAGCGCATTGAGTACCATTCTGTACCGCTGCCAGAGGATCTGGTCAGGCTGTGTCCCGAATCCCGGTCAGCTGTGACGCTCAGCCTTGCCAGTAACGACCGGACCACCTCCCTGGCACACTATCTGGAATCGGGTCTGGAACTCTACGCCAATCCCAACGCCCTGCGAGCCGATGAGTTTCTTGATACATTGATCAGCTCTCTGTCTGGCATAATCATCCGCATTGGCCGACAGACCATGCCCCTTGAACTGCAACGGTTGTCCTGGCCTATGTTTGGCCACGGTCAGACCACCTTGCCCTGTGATCCCGGATTAAGCGACAGTCATCGTTTGCTGATAAATTTCTTCCAGGCACCCGGTCTGTTTCGCTTTATGCATCTTGACCTGGACGGACTGGCACTGAGCGACACCAGAGTTGAGATTACCTGGCTGCTGGAAGATGAGATCCCATTGGCCAGTGATGTTATTGGCAAAGACCACCTGCTTTTGGGTTGCACGACAGTGCTCAATTTATATGAGGCCAACAGCGACCCGATGAAAATCAACCATGAAAACCTGGATACACCCCTGTCTATGGGGTCGCTGTATCCGCAGGCACGAGTGCGGGAAGTGCTGTCCGTCACCGATATCACCCTGCCTGAGCAACCCGTTGACCTGCCGCCAATACTGCACGCATCTTTCGCCCAGCCGTCACAGGAGCTAAGCTGGCAGCTCAATCGCCAGCACGATTGTGACTGTCTGAGCCTGATGACCACCGCCACTCTGCCCGAGCGGAAGCTGCTGGCCCTGCGCTGCCTCTGCTTTGACCCGGCAGCCGGCAACCTGCCAGCCACGGCCAGAGTCCGGGCTATCACCACTTCTCTACCTTGTAGCATCAGTCTGTTGTACGCAACATCTGCGGTTCGACAAGAGGGGCTGCTGCCAGCGAGCAACAGCTGGGACTTGCTTTCCACGCTGCAACTCAATACGCGCAGTTTCAAACTCAACATCA
The DNA here is from genome assembly GCA_024509075.1 of Endozoicomonas sp. Classification (GTDB taxonomy): domain Bacteria; phylum Pseudomonadota; class Gammaproteobacteria; order Pseudomonadales; family Endozoicomonadaceae; genus Endozoicomonas. The sequence continues at coordinate 2,202 of JAKROC010000019.1, read as the reverse complement.
ACGAAGCTGAAAAACTGCAGCGCTTGCTCCGGTTTTTCTGTCATTCAGGCGACAACAGCAGCTTACTTCGTGCTATTGAATCGCTGACCATATCCCACGACCTGCGCCCCGTGATTGCTGACAACTGCTATTACATGAGCCACGGCAGCTGCTGCCAACTGACCATCAACGGCTCCAGGCTGACTGCCCTGCCAGCAGTCTTGTTCATTCACCTGCTGCGCCATGTAATGAACTTCTGGCGACCGGTTGGTACTCATAGCCGGATGATTGCCTGCCTGAAGTCAGGCTCAGCCAGGGGTAACAGAACCATTACCTTTGCGGAATTGACCGATGACTGAGGGCATTCAGGCTTACCTGCAGCGTTACTGCGAGCGTTTTGAATTCCGCCAGGCACTGAGAATATTGCTGGCTTGTGCCCAGCCGGTGCAACTGACGACCTCGTTGTATGCCAATCAGAGCGACCGACAAGTGCTGGCACTGGCAAACTCCGGGCAGCACAGCACCCTGACAGTCAACCTCCCCTGCCTGAGTGGCCCGCAGGGCATAATGCCCCACTACTTTCAGGATGCCCTGCGCCATGTCCACCTTGAACAGCAACAACCCGGCCTGTTCGCCTTTATTGAACTGTTCAATACACTGATTCTGGAAAAACGCTTCGCCATCGAACAATATGCGTCGCTGCCCATGATGCTGGAGCAACTTGAGCGTAGCCAGCAATGGCCGGACGCTTTTCTCGATACTAACGGACTCGCCCCGGCCAACAACGGTGTAATGAACCACTTGGGTCAGTTGCGTTGCCACTCACTCCTGAACATCAAATCGACCTACAATGGCGACCTGGGCAGAATGCTCTCCAGACATTTTAATCTGCCAATCACCGTCCAGCAGGGCAATCTGTCACGCACAAGACTGAGCAACGACCTTTGCTGGCGCCTTGGCTTTAACGACACTTGTCGTCTTGGCCGTGGACTGATTCTGGGCCGGTCCGTGCTTGTCACTGAACCGCCGAGCGCCATAAAAATTCGTGTCGATGACCGCAATCTATGGCAAAAGCTGCAAACCAATCGTCGGCTAATCAAGGAATTACACACCCACACCAGCCTATTGCTCAACTGCACCGACCTGAAATGCCACGCCGAAGTATCAGCCAGCACGCTGACTCCACCAGTTTTGACCGCAGGCAAGACACGGTTGGGGTCGTACCAGGTGTTACGACCACAAACGTGCAACCACACCATCAAGGTGCTGCTCACCCCGGAGCCATCATGCTAGTTGTCTGGGCGCCAAAATTGCTGTTTCGTATGCTTCGCAAAGATCGATTATTGGCAAGGAGTAGCCAGCTTTGCGAAAAAAACCCGGAAACCAGCTGACGAACGCCTGTTTTTCAGGGAAATAGAACTCACCAAAATTAGGATCAAAAAAACAGACATCATGACCCACCCAGGCAGCCATGGCGTGACCTGAAGAATTGCCACCATATATGCCTATAAACGCGTAGTTGTCGCTGCACGTATTCAAATCTTTCTGGATACTGATGGCAATCTCGGTAGCGAACTCTTTCTTGCGCCGTCCTGCACGAGGCGACCAGCGCACATCGTCGAATGGTGTATGAACCACATTGCCTGTCCCGTTCAGAGTCACCACGCGGCAGGGCGCGACACCTTTGTGCTGCAACCATAACTTGGTGGCTTTAGTTTGGTTCCTGAGACCGGACTTTGCCCCCGTCATCATCCCGTATTCCATGGTAATGCTGACAATAAACAGCTGCATAAGCTGGCGAACCTTCGACGGGTCAATATCACCATTATTAGTAGACAGCCAGGAAGCGAGGCTGCTACCGATGGCATGGCGTTCAATCCAGCGTGCAGCCAACATCGCGCAAATACCACCTGCTGTATCTGGATTGCTGGCGCAGAGGCTTTTCACCGGATCCATCATCTGGGAAAAACACCATGTACAACAACCATTGTACTTTTTTGCCGAACCCCTGACGCCGGAAATTACGCTACTCACTGGACCAGGCATATCTCTTTCCCCTTCATCAGAGATGTTCAATTTGATAACTAACACCAGAGGTAAAAAATAGAACGAATCGCCTGACTCACAAGGTGAGACGCCAGGAAAAGAGTAATTTTACATACTTATGGATATACCCAATGGATTTCATGTTGCTACGCGGCGGCAATTGAGCGAAGCCCTTGT
>JAKROC010000189.1 GCA_024509075.1 Endozoicomonas sp. | reverse complement strand
CTGGCCAATAAAATTTTGGAATTTATTCACTTCAACCCTTAAACGCAACATAGCCAGCTGACATATTGAACGGGAACTACCGGGAGGGGGGCGCATGCGCCGTTAATTATTGATATGAGCCGATGCTATGCAGGGGTTACCCGGATCCTGACAGCACACCTTATTATTGGGTGCCAGGAGACAAGCCATAATGCATAGGGTTGGAACCCATCAATAAGTTTTTTCCCGAATCACAAGTGCGGGTCTGGCAGGCCCACTGACATGAGGAAATCCTACGATGGTTAGTTGCGCTGGTGAGGCGATTAAGCAGACTTTGTCATTAAATGACTTGGCTTGTGATCCCCCGCCCTATCGCGCCCATGAGTATAAAGGCGACGGGTATACGATGATTTCGTTGAGTCGACAGAAGCCACCCCTTCAGATTAAGTCTCCTGGTGCCTCAGGGCTGTTTCGACTCACCCATTGCGCTTTTAGAACCTGTCTGAGCTGGAGCGACTAAACAACGGCTTGTCGTTGGTTGCCTTGTTCATCTCCACCAGAATAACGCCAGCTTCCCGTAAAAAAGCGTCTGTCTCCTGATCCTTTTTCTTCTGCTCTCGTTCGTTGTTGTTGACCTCTTCAAGCTCATCAAGGTTATTGAGCAGTTTCTCACCCTTGGCTTTTCTCAACCGATTTTCGATAGCCAGTCGTTTACTGCGCATGGTTTGCATTTCCAGCTGGCGTTTCTCATGGTTGAGAGAGACTTTGTTCTGATTTTCGAAACGGTCAAAGTACTCCTTCATCTCATGCAGGTAAACAAAGTCGGCATTCTTGCGGGTGCGCGCCTGATGCTTTTTCTGTAACTCTGGCAGGTAAGGGCTTAAGTCGGTGTAAGGCCGATAGGATACGGGCGAAATGGTATCCCAGGGTAAGGCGTCGGGCAGGGTGTCCTCACCGATGTCACGGCCATCATAGAGAGACGGGAAGACAATGTCAGGAACAACGCCCCGGTTCTGGGTGCTCTGACCAGAAACCCGGTAAAACTTGGCCAGGGTCAGTTTCAGCTGGCCATGGTTCAGTGGCTGGATGCTTTGCACTGTACCCTTGCCATAACTCTGGCTGCCCACCACCAGGGCTCGGCCATAATCCTGCATGGCACCGGCAAAGATTTCTGATGCCGAGGCGCTCAGTCGATCAATCATTACCACCATCGGGCCGTCGTATAGCTGACCTTGATCCGGATCTTCCTGTTTCTCGGCGCGGCCCCGGTTGTTGCGAACTACCACGGTTGGGCCTTTGTCAATAAACAGACCAGTCAGTTCATTGGCTTCTTGCAGTGAGCCGCCGCCATTGCCGCGCAGGTCGATGATCAGCCCGTCAATCTTTTCCTGTTTCAGTTTCTCTACCAGGCGACGCACGTCACGCGTTGTACTTTTGTAGTCCGGCGCACCGGACTGGGCCGCCTTGAAGTCAATATAAAAGGTGGGCAGTTCAATGACACCAATGCGGCTTTTTTTGCCGTTTACAGTTACGTCAATGACTTTGCTGGTGGCATCCTGTTCTTCGAGTTTTACCCGGTCGCGGACGATTTCGTAAGTGCGGGTGCTGCTGTCACTGCCGCTGCCGGGAATAATCTCCAGACGTACCAGCGTGTGCTTGGTACCGCGAATCAGTTTGACTACGTCGTCCAGGCGCATGCCCACCACATCTTCAAGCTTGCCATTCTTGCCCTGACCGACGCTGATGATTTTATCGCCGGGTTTGAGTTGGCCGGCTTTTTCTGCCGGGCCGCCGGGGACTACGCTGACCACTCGGGTGTACTCATCTTCAGAAGACAGCACAGCGCCAATGCCCTCAAGGGACAAGCTCATGTTGATGTCGAAGTTCTCCGCAGTCTGGGGCGAGAAGTACTGGGTGTGGGGATCGTAAATACCGGCAAAAGCATTGATGTAGGTCTGAAAGGCGTCTTCGCTCTTGCTCTGGTGCAACCGGCGTAGCAGGTTCGTGTTGCGTCGGCGCAGCTGATTGACGATTTCATCATCGGTCTTGTTGTTCAGCTTCAGGCTCAGCACGCTGTCTTTGAGCTGTTTGTTCCACAATTGTTGCTGGGCCGCTTTGCCAGTCAGCCACGGTTCGTTCTTGCGCTCAACTACCAGCTCTTCGTTGCTGTTCAGATCGAGATTTTTTATCCCGGATTGCAGTTGTTTAAGCATGTATCGCGAACGTTCCTCGGCTCGTTCACGGTAGCGGTTGAAAATGGCAAAGGCCGGATTCAGGTCGCCGCTTCTGAGCGAGTCACCCAGTTTTTTGCGGTAGGGTTCAAACTCTTTGATGTCAGTTTGCAGAAAAAAACTACGGTTAGGATCCAGGCGATCCAGGTAGCGGTCGAAGACTTTTTCCACGTTGTCCTGGTCGAGAGGGATTTTGCGGTAATGGCTGCGCGAGAGCAGTTGCACGACGTGCACGCTGGCAATGGCCTGTTGCAAATTAGGCGACAGGGCAGGTACAGGCTGGCTGACATCTTTATCGACGCCATAAGCAAGCGGTGCACTGACAAGTATGGAGAAAAGCAGCGACAAAAAGAACAGCAGAACTCTTCTGGCTGGCTGCAGTTTCGATATCATAGAGGCTTTAGCTCCGTGTCATTCTGTCTGTTGAGGTGTGCCATCCTGGCTCAGAAGTAAGCTAAGGGCTAAGACACTTCCATTAACGATATTGCTGTTTACAGGACATTCCGGGACAAACGGTTTTGCTTGTCATGCATCTTGATACAGCATAATACAGCGAACTGGAGGATGATAGCCACGCTGAGGCACGGTCGAGCTATGCGGTGAATGTTTGGTGTGCTGGCTGAATGTATCCATATGGTGTCCATTGCAACATAGGCGAGTGAAAAAAATCAATCATTCATTTCTGGCTGGGCAGGATGTAACCGTCCAGGAGCCGGCAGGCAGTTGTTTCGGCTGACCTGTGTGGTATAGGAGCCACACGTTCTGAATACTGCTGAAGTGTCTGACAGCAAGGCATCCTGAGACCAGGCAGAAGCACCTCCGGCAAAGGTGTTCCGTTATGTGGCTGGCGTTCAGTAAATCCGGTCCACTGCCCATAAGACTGGTGTGCACAGGGCAGTGAGTTTCATGGCGAGGGGCACAGTATTTGACGGGCTTTATACCCAATGGATTTCAAGTTGATCCGAGGCGGCTAATAAGCGAAGCGCCGGGAGCATGGAAATACTATGTGAATGGGGTGAGCGAATACCCTAAAGGGCACAAGTGCAGCCAACAAAGTAGCAATTTGAAAGGCGACGGGTATATCTTCAGGCTGGCTGTTTGAGCATCAGTTGTAGCCTTTGATAAAACCATTGGTTTCATCCGGAGACGGGGCAATGGGAAGGTTGGTTGAGGCTTTTAACAGCGGTTTTGCCGCGTATACAGTGCCTTGCTGTACGTTGTGATTATTGCGGTTGTGGACGCATTGGCGCAAAGGCTGGTATTTTTTTCGGGATTTCATGGACTATCTGTGGCTGGTGTGTGATCAGTCAAGGATAGCAACATCAGCCTTGTGTCAGCAGTCTGAAATTGTACCTGCAGGCAATATGGGCTGCTTATACCCAAAGGATCTCAAGTTGATTCGAGGCGGCAAATGAGCGAAGCCCCGGGAGCATAGAAATACTATGTGACCGGGGGGAGCGATTGCAGCCAACAAAGTAGCAACTTGAAAGGCGACGGGTATAACCAATGGTTGAGCAGCCGTTGTCTGGTTACGGCAGATGTTCCAGGGCTAAGAAGTTGAGCAGCGTCTGGCTCAATGCCAGAGCATCTTCGGTGCCGGCCAATTCGCGGATGGAGTGCATAGCAAACGTTGGCAGTCCCAGATCCAGGGTTCTGACACCAAGAACCCCGGCGGTCAGGGGGCCGATAGTGCTGCCACAGGCCATATCTGTCCGGGTGACAAAGTGCTGAATCTTGCTGCCGCTGGCCTGGCACAATGTGTGGTACACGGCAGAAGTTTCATCGTTGGTGGCGTAACGCTGGTTGGCGTTGACTTTGATTACCACGCCCTGGTTGAGTTTGGGAGCATGGTGTTCGTCGTGTTTGCTGGCATAGTTAGGGTGAATGCCATGGGCGTTATCGGTTGATATCAGCATGGACCGATGCATGGCGCGGGTCAGGGACTCGCCAGCACCATAGATGCGCTCAAGCACGCTTTTCATGAAGGGACCCTGGGCACCGGTGGTGGAGAGGCTGCCTACCTCTTCGTGGTCATTGCACACCAGCAGGGCGGTTGTGTCGCTACCCTCATGGTGGAGCAGGGATTCCAGGCCAACAAAACAGCTGAGCAGGTTGTCCAGCCGTGCGCTGGCAATAAAATCGTTTCTCAAGCCTATGATGGCAGCACCTTGAGTGTCATAGAAAGAGAGATCAAATTCCACAACGCTCTGGCAGTCGTTACAGCCTTGTTGCAACAGTTCTTTTTTGAGTAGTTCGCGAAAATCAACCCGTTCGTCGCCTTCAGGCTGGAACAGGATCGGTGGAATGTCTGTTTGCGGGTTTATGGCCCGGCCATTGTTCACTTCACGGTCCAGGTGAATGGCGAGGCTTGGAATGATGGCGATTGGGCGTTTGAAGTCGATTAGACGGTGGCAGAGGCGCAACTCGTTGTTCAGGTACTGCACCCGCCCGGCGATGGACAGGTCACGGTCAAACCAGGGGTTTAATAAAACACCGCCGTATACTTCAACACCGAGCTGAAAGTAGCTATGTTTGCAGGTTTCTGGTTGGGGCTTTACTTTCAGACAGGGGGAGTCGGTGTGTGCCCCGACCATTCTGGCACCCCATTCTGGCTTACCCATAATGAACGCGACGATGGAAGAGTCATTACGGGTGACGTAGTACTTTTTGCCCTCGGCCAGGGACCAGGCGTCTGATTCATTCAATCGCTGGAAACCAGCCTGGGCAAGTTTGCCGGCCATGGCGGCAACGGCGTGATAAGGTGTAGGCGAGGCGTCGAGGAATTCAATCAGTGACTGGTTAAAGTGTTCTTTGTTCATTAGGCTACCTTGCGCTTAAGAGCAACAATGATGTTGATTAATGTCGTTTAATCGTTCAGCTATGACATTTATTGTTTAGGCGTCGTACTTAGAGGTAGAAGATGCGGCGACCACAGTGGCGCCGGGTTGACCAGGATAGTGTTAGCTTTTGTGGTTTTTCCCAGAGGCTGGTGCAATGAGCACTACATCTTCAGGGAAGGGCAGCTGTCTTTAGTCTGGCAGCTGCACATTGACCTCCAAAATAGAGCAGCCATCCTGAGAATCCAGCTTGATGTCAATGCACTCTTGTTGTACGGAAATATACTTTTGTACAACTTTCAGAATGTCCCGTTCCATCGCTGGCAGGAAATCACGCCCGTTCCGGCTGCCGCGTTCATGAGCTACGATAATCCTCAGCCTCTCCTTGGCAATGGCCGCGCTGCCTACGCTTTTGCGCGACCGGAATAACTGCATGATGTTCATCCCATCCCTCCAAACATTCGTTGCAGAAATCCTTTTTTGGGGACCTCAAGAAAACGGTGTGGTACTTCTTCCCCCAGGAAACGGGCAACGACATCGCTGTACGCCTGGCCGGCATCGCTTTCACCATTGCAGATCACCGGAACGCCCTGGTTGGATGCTTTCAGCACGGCAGCTGATTCGGGGATGACACCCAGCAGAGGAATGGCAAGAATCTCTTCAACGTCCTGAATGTCGAGCATTTCGCCCTTGGAAACGCGGTCAGGATTGTAACGGGTAACCAAGAGATGTTCCTTGACGGGTTCAAGGTTATCTAATTTATTGTTTAGGCGTCGTACTTAGAGGTAGAAGATTCGGCGACCACAGTGGCG
>JAKROC010000188.1 GCA_024509075.1 Endozoicomonas sp. | reverse complement strand
TCCCGGGGCTTCGCTCACTTGCCGCCTCGAATCAACATGAAATCCATTGGGTATATCCGCCGCAATTCCCAGGGATTGCGGTTTTTTTTGCCTTGCCCGGAGACCATTGCGTGCAGAAAATCACTTTTGTCATGGCCATGATTCAAGAAGCCAACCCAATTATTGCCCAGTTGCGGTTGCGACCTTGCGCTGATTTTATCTCCAAGAGCCCCAGCCGAGCCTATGTCGGACAGTTTCAAGGGTTAGACATCTCTCTGGTCGTTAATGGTACCGATGCCACCCACAATGTTGAATGCGTGGGTACACAACCGGCAACACTGGCCGCTTACCAGGCCATGAACCATTTTCAGCCGAATTTGCTGATCAACGCTGGCACCTGCGGCGCATTTGCCAGTAAAGGCAGCGAAATCGGCACCGTTTATCTTGGTGAACGTATCCGTTTTTTTGACCGGCGCATTCCCATGGGTGACTATGAAGCTTACGGCCATGGTAACTATCTTTGCCCTGAGGCCGTCAGGTTGGCGGATCAGCTCAATATGCCCACAGCCGTTGTTTGCACCGGAAATGCCCTGGACATGAGTCCAACCGACGAAGCCATCCTGAGACAGGAGCCGGTGGTCAATAAAGAGATGGAAGCGGCTGCTATTGCTTGGATTGCCTCTTTATGGCAAGTGCCGTTTGTAGCTGTTAAGTCAGTGACTGATTTACTCGATGGAAATAAAACGACAGCGGATGAGTTTATGCAAAACCTTGACCTGGCAGTTGGCAATCTCAAGAAAGCAGTTGTGCAGATTTTGAATCATCTGGATCAGCAGCGGTAATACCCGGGGCTTTGCCAGAACGCCTTCTGCCAATAATGGAGTACCCATGTCATCCCGGTCTGACTACTTTTACATTGACCTGTTGCGCACCGCAGCGGCTATTGCCGTGGTTATGATCCATGTAATCGGCCCTTACCGCGATTTGATCGGCCAGATACCCACAGGAGAGTGGCTGGCAGCGGTGGGTTACAATGTTGTCTCACGCTGGGCTGTACCGGTGTTTATCATGATTACCGGTGCTTTGATGCTAAGCGACACTCGCCCATTTAACCTGCATTATTATCTGTCCCGACGAGTCAGCCGAGTGCTGGTACCGTTTCTGGCCTGGTCACTGATCTATGCAGTGCTGTCCGGTGTCAGCCGTGATGGCAGTACAGGCTTGCATTACGATGTTGCACTTACCACTGCTGACCTGGAGAATATCGCCAGCAAGCCTACCTGGGGACATTTAGGGTTTTATTACTACTTTATCCCGCTCTATTTTGTTATTCCTTTTATCCAGCCTGTTGCACAACGGTTGTCGGACGATCAGCTGAAGATGTTAGTCATTGCCTGGCTTGGACTGACTGCGTTGTACTTGATGAATATTGATTCAAGCTGGCAAATCAATACGGTTATTTACGCTGGCTTTCTTCTGCTTGGTTACGCTCTGGTCAGAATACCCCTGCAGTCACACCATATACACTGGCTTACTTTAACGGCATTTGTCTTTTTTTTACTGAGTTTTTACGCCTTATGGCATCGCTCTGCATTAGCCGGACAATACGCCCCGGGCCGCTATACCTCTTATAAAACGCTGAACACAGCCATTATGGCGGCGCTGGTTTTCAGCCTTGGCTATCGTTATGCCTTCAGGGTGCAAAACCGTGGGCAGCGACTGGTTCAACTTGTCGCCAGAAACAGCCTTGGTCTGTACCTCATTCATCCACTGTTCCTCTGGCCATTACACCAATGGGAGATTTTACCCGGCGCGACTTTGATCACCGTACCGCTGCTCACCCTGATTATTACCGTCATATCTCTCTGGACAACGTGGTGTCTGAGCCGCTACCGATTAACTCGCTGGCTGGTAGGTCAGGACAGCAACAGCCGCTGAAAACACCACCACACTCCCATGGATTTACGTATAGACTCAACAAAACAGTTGTTCTATGTTCCTCAGCGTTTTCTTTTTTCGCTGTCAAGCACTGACTGAGAGAGAGTGTGTCTGATGTCTATCGCGCCAAAACTTGAGACTTTTTTGTACCAGAATCAGGCCAATTTCGAGGTCGTCAGCCACCCATACTCCGATGGCGCACTCAATACTGCCCATGTCGCCTGCGTGCCGGTCAAGAACATGGTCAAGGCTGTTGTTCTAAAAGACGACGATGGATATTTGATGGCCATCATCCCATCCATGAACAAACTGATGCTGCGCTGGCTCAATACCAAACTGAACCGCCGCCTGCATTTGGTCACTGAGCCAGCCCTTGAAGATTTGTTTCCAGATTGTGAGATCGGTGCGGTGCCAGCCATGGGCATCGCCTATGGTATGAAAACCTGCTGGGATGATGAGCTAAACGCAGTACACGACCTGTACTTTCAAGGCGGCAATCACCGGGAACTGGTGAACATGCCAAGGGAACAGTTCAAAAAACTGTTACAAGGACAGCCCCACGCCGCTATCAGCTGTGACCCGGATGAAGCCGATGCCTACACCACCAACAGCTGAAACTCACTCAGCGGATCATTTTCCTGACAAATATCACCACAAACAGTGCCAGTGAAAAACTGCCGGTAAATGCCTCACAAGCAGCAACAATTCTTGACGGCCCCACTGGCGTCAAATCCCCGTAACCAAGGGTGGTAAAAGTCACCACACTAAAGTAAAGGCAGTCCAGCCAGTGATGCAGATTGCTGGCAAAATCCTGATTATGGTCAAATCGCAACACCTTGCCATCACCCTGCAACCCGCCGAACAAGTAGATAAATGAGCACGATAAAATCAGCACCAGGGAAAAAGAGATCACCCGCAGGGGAGACTCCCCGTAACCACTGATCTTGTCCACCAGCCAGGATAACAATCGATAACGGGAGAAACGTGGCATCTGCCGGCGCTGCAACACCCGTTCCTGGTAATAAAAGCGCCCGGCCACCGACGTCATGCCCTGGTTTTCACAATGACGGCGAATATTCCTGGCCGTCTCCTCTGCCTCCTGATACAGCTCAACTGCCTGCTCCGGATGCCGTTCTGCCTGTTCCTCCTGATACAGCCGCCTGCCCCAGTGAACGTGCTCCAACAAGGCGTTTTTCAGATTAACACCGAGCAAATTGCATCCAGCCAAGTCTGCACGGTGCAGATTGGCATAACTAAGATTGGCCTTTAATAGCCGCGAACCGGAAAGATCCACCCGGTATAAATGGCCGTGAGACAAACTGGCACGGCTCAGGTCACTGTTGATCAGCCGATAGGGTTCCTTCCCGTCGTGATTGACCAGATCAACATGATCCAGGTTAACACCACGAAGAATAAACCCTTCCATGGGCAATCCGGTTTTCGCCCGCAGCTCAAGGCTTGCCCGCACTTCCTGGCCAGATTTATCCACCTCGGGGTCGTGCCAGAAGCACAATGAACGTCCCGGACTGATCACTTCCTGGCATTTGCCGGTAATGCCAGAAAAAGTGCATCGCCCTGCCCCAGTGGGTAATTTACTCACATTGTTAATCCTGTGGCCTGCTATAACGCTCGGTATCGGCGTGTGGGGCCACGGATTTAAAAACCTGGCATTCACGATAGACACTGACACTCCCCACCCTGTCGCACCCGGGGGGGTACCGATGGCACAATCTCCCACAGAGCATATATACCCGTCGCCTTTCAAGCTGCTACTTTGTTGGCTTCATTCGCTCACCCCGGTCACATAGTATTTCTATGCTCCCGGGGCTTCGCTCATTTGCCGCCTCGAATCAACTTGAAATCCATTGGGTATAGGCGAGGCTTTACGCGCAGATGCGGTAAAATGAGACACCCCGCGAAGCAGTAGGCAAACGACATCATAAGCGTGTAAGATTTGGCCGCCTTCAGACCATGAACAGGGGGAGCGAGTGGTTACTTTGTACGGAATACCTAATTGCGACACCATCAAGAAAGCTCGGCGGTGGCTGGCCGAAGCTGGTATCGAGTACCGCTTCCATGACTATCGCAAAGACGGTCTGGAGCCTTCAACTCTGCAACAGTGGATCAATGAGCTGGGCTGGGAGGCTTTGCTCAATCGCCGCGGTACCACCTGGCGTCAGCTTGATGTACAACAGCGTGCCACCATTGATGCTGAGCAGGCCATGACTCTGATGCTGGCCCTGCCAGCTCTGATCAAACGGCCGCTACTGGATACCGGCAAAACCCGATTATTGGGCTTTTCGAGCGAGCAGTACCGCAGCGAACTTTTGTAATTTTCAGTCCAGTAAGAAGGAGCAACGATTAAATGAGCAATCACCATTTCAGCCTGGCCATCGGCGTTGGCAGCAAGAACCGTAAAGACCAGTGGCTGGAGGTGTTCTATCCACGCCCCATCCTCAACCCGGAGCCAGAATTGCTGGCAAGCATTGCCCAGCTGGTTGGTTATCAGGGTGGTAACGCATGCATTGAGCTGGACAGCAAAACCCTGCACGCCCTGGAAGACCTGTTTGTCGATCTGGATCAGATTGAACTGGCCGATATCGCCAGCGTTCTCGAAGAGAGCGAGCGCCCCCGGGTTATCACGATCCTGGCCACCGACGAGGCCCCCACCAGCACACCCGAGGCCTATCTTAAATTGCACCTGCTGTCCCACAGACTGGTCAAACCCCACAACATCAATTTGCAAGGCATCTTCGCGCTGTTGCCCAATGTAGCCTGGACCAGCGAAGGCGCCATCGACCTGGAAGAACTGCCCGAGCGCCAGCTACTGGCACGCGCCTTTGGTTATAACCTGAACGTCAGTGCCGTAGATAAATTCCCGAAAATGACCGACTACGTGGTACCCACCGGAGTGCGTATTGCCCATACTGCCCGTGTGCGCCTCGGGGCTTACGTAGGCGAAGGCACCACAGTGATGCACGAAGGGTTCATCAATTTCAATGCTGGCACAGAGGGTACCAGCATGATTGAAGGGCGAGTGTCCGCTGGAGTGATGGTGGGCGAAGGTTCCGACCTGGGCGGCGGTTGCAGTACCATGGGTACTCTTTCTGGTGGCAACGATGTCGTGATCTCGGTAGGCGACAACTGTCTTATAGGTGCTAATGCCGGCCTGGGCATCCCCCTGGGCGATCGCTGCATCATTGAAGCTGGGCTCTACCTGACTGCTGGCAGCAAGGTGCAATTGCTGGATGAGAACCGCCAGATCATTGAAGTGGTCAAGGCTGGCCAGCTAAGCGGTAAATCTGACCTGTTGTTTCGCAGAAACTCGCTGAACGGTGCCCTTGAATGCCTGACCAATAAATCGGCCATCGAACTCAACAACGAGTTGCACGCTCACAATTAAGGACAGCCGTTGCCCCCCTCGCCACCAAACCGCCAGCGGTTCCAGTGAGAGGGGACTCCTTCAGTCACCTGACGGGGTGTTCTGTTACGAACCTGTGCTTTTCCGGCGCAGAGACTTGGCTCTGGTTATCGCGTATACCTGTCACCTTTCAAGTTGCCATGGCTGGTTTACCTTCTCGCTGTGTATACCCGTCGCCTTTCAAGTTGCTACTTTGTTGGCTGTATTCGCTCACCCCGGTCACATAGTATTTCTATGCTCCCGGGGCTTCGATCATTTGCCGCCTCGAATCAACTTGAAATCCATTGGGTATATTCACGCTGAATGGCTCGGAGAAAACGAAAAAAAACGCCCTGATTGCTGCCCATATCAACCAGCATTTCAGGAACTGTTCTGGAACAGACAGGTCTAAGGTGCTCCTGATTGTCAAAACTGTGGTATGAACCTGAAAGCCGCCATAACACCGCATCACAGCCAACCTGTCGCACAGTCGTCAAGGCTGAACGGGGCCATTATCGAGGCTAACTTCTGGCAGCAGCGCAAAGTAAACGGTTGCAGCGTGACCAC
>JAKROC010000187.1 GCA_024509075.1 Endozoicomonas sp. | reverse complement strand
CGCAATCTCGCTGCGGGGTCCCACAGCGTTTCTGTGTCCCGTGTCTTCACTCGACTGCCCCCGCGTAGCAATATGAAATCCATTGGTTATAGCTTCGGTTCCGGGCTGCGCCCATGGCTGTTCGGGAAGGAGCCCTAGCATACAGGGAGTTGTGGTCTTATACCATTGTCGGCACTGTCATTTCCCGGTGACTGATCTATTCTGAGCAAAGTGAATTTTGCGACCCGGAAAGAAAGATGACTACCCCCCAGCACACTGCCCTGAAAGAGTATTACGGTCGTGTTCTTGCCTCGTCAAAAGACTTAAAGACCAATGCCTGTTGTACTGATCCGGCGGTAATGCCTGGATTTATCAACACCATTATCAAACAGATCGACCCGGAAATTACTGAGCGGTTTTACGGCTGCGGCTCGCCCATTCCACCAGCACTCGGCGGTTGTCATGTACTGGACCTTGGATGTGGCAGTGGGCGGGACAGCTACATTTTGGCCAACCTGGTGGGTGAACATGGCTCTGTGGTTGGTATTGACATGACTGATGAACAGCTGGCGGTAGCCAAAAGACACGTGTCAAAAACAATGCGCCGCTTTGGTTTTAAGCACACCAATGTGGAGTTTCGCTCCGGATATATTGAAGACCTGCACAGCGCAGGGATTGCCGATGAGTCCATCGACGTGGTTATTTCCAACTGCGTGATCAACCTCTCGCCCGACAAAGAGGCGGTTTTTCAGGAGATTTTCCGGGTGCTGAAACCAGGTGGCGAACTGCTGTTTGCTGATGTTTTTGCCCACCAGCGGATACCCGATAACCTGAAATACGACCCAGTGCTAATGGGTGAGTGCCTTGCCGGGGCTTTATATATCGAAGACTTCAGACGGTTATTAGCCAGGCTCGGCTGCAAGGATTACCGGCTGGTCAATGCCCGGCCAGTGACTGTTGCCAACGCAGATATCGAAGCACAGATTGGCTATATTGGCTTTCAGTCGCTAACCGTCCGAGCCTTCAAGCTAGGGAACCTCGAAGATATTTGCGAAGATTACGGTCAGGTAGCTGTTTATCACGGCACTATCAGTCAACATCCACACAGCTTCCAACTGGACGACCATCACCGTTTTAACACCAATAAACCGATGCTGGTATGTGGCAATACTGCTGCTATGGTGCAGGATACCCGCTACGCCAGTCACTTCAAGGTACATGGCAACCGGCAGGTTCATTATGGTCCGTTTGCCTGTGGCCGGGACAACCAGGCGACAACGACTGGTTGCTGTTAAAAGTCGACTACACCGCCTCTTTCAATCGGTGCCACAACATGCCCAGCGCCAACAGAGGCGAACGAAGGTAGAGACCACCGGGGAACGTCATATGGCGAATGCGGGCAAAGGTGTCAATGCGCCGGGACTGCTGGCAAATTGCCTCGGCCACCACTCGCCCCGCCATATGGCTGGCATTAACGCCATGTCCTGAATAGGCTTGGGCGTAATAGATGTTTGTTTCCAGCCGGCCAATTTGGGGCATGCGGTTGGCGCCGATACCAATCATCCCGCCCCACTGGAATTCGATTGCCGTGCTGGCCAGCTGAGGAAACACTTTGATCATTTTCGGACGCAGAGAGGAAACAATACTCCTGGGATCACGCCCGGAATAATTGCACAAACCACCGAACAATAATCGTTTATCCGCCGAAAGACGGAAGTAATCCAGGGCAATACTGGTATCACAAACGGCGCAATCATTAGGCATCAAGCTCTGCCAGAGGTGATCTTCCAACTTTTCAGTAGCAATCATATAGCTGCCGGCCGGCAATACCTTTTTGCCAATTTTCGGTTCCAGATTCCCCAGATATGCGTTGCCAGCGAGCACCACAAACTCGCAGGTTATTGAGCCTTTATCGGTGATCACCTGTGGCCGATTGCGCTTGATGATATTGACCACTGGCGATTGTTCAAAGAATTGGACACCCAGCTGTTGCGCAACCCGGGCCTCGCCAAGGCAGAGATTCAGGGGGTGAAGATGGCCACTGCCCATATCCACCATGCCACCAATATAACGCTTACTGTTAACGTACTCCTGCACGCCTTGCTCGTGGAGCAGCAGCAGCCGGTGGGGGTAGTTGCGCTGCTTGAGTGCCACATAGTTGTCAGTGATATCTGCCAGCTGCCGCGGCTTGATGGCCGCATCCATGTAGCCCATTTTCAGGTCGCATTGAATGTCAAACTGGCGCACACGCTCACGCACAATCTCGACCGCCTCAACACCCATCTGGTGAATGGCTGCAACACCTTCCTGACCAATCTGGTTGACAAACTGCTCCGGGGCCTCCCCAATTCCCCGAATTAACTGGCCACCATTACGCCCACTGGCACCCCAGCCAACCTTGCGAGCTTCCAACACAGCAACGCCATAGCCCTGTTCAGCCAGCTCCAGAGCAGTGGCCACACCGGTGAAACCTCCGCCAACTATACAAACATCATATGTCGCATGATCAAGCAGTTGTGGGTAATCCGTTTGCCAGTTTTTTGTCGCTGCATAATAGGAATCAGCATGGTCAGGCGTGTGTACAGGGGCTTTGAGCTTCATAACCGAACCTCCAGGACAGTCCGGACAGACTTCAAGTCAGCAAACTTGGCCATTGTCTGCCATTGGGCATGGTTTATTTTTATTCTGAAAGTTGACTTATTGCACAGTAACCAAATGGAGTTCTTGATTCAATGCAGATTGTTTGAAATATTGGTCTGGCCACATTCAAACAATAACAAGGTCATTTATGGGAACTGTCCCCCAACCACTTATTGGTGTCACTGCCGATACCTCTGCGGCTGCTCCTCACCGGGTTCATCAGGCCGATGAAAAGTACCTGACTTCGGTGATTACTGGTACCAATGGTACTCCCGTGATCATCCCATCCCTGACAATGCCCGGTGCTGATGTGCTCAGCTACATTGACGGTCTGCTGGTAACCGGAAGTTACTCCAACATTGAGCCGTGGCGTTATGGTGCGAGCAGCGCTGGCGACGACTGTCGTGACGCTCAACGCGATGAGTCACTATTGTCGCTTATTCCCGAGGCGATTCGTCAAGGGGTGCCGGTTCTGGCTATCTGTCGCGGCTTACAGGAGATGAACGTCGCTTATGGCGGCACGCTGCACCAGAGGTTGCATGAGGTCGGTTCCTTTATGGAACACCGGGAAGATAAAACCGCCCCACTGGATGTTCGTTACGGGCTGGGCCACGCCATTGCCATTGAGCCCGGAGGCATTCTGTCCGCCATTGCCGGCACCAATGCGCAAATGGTCAATACCGTGCACGGTCAGGGCATTGACCGTTTGGGCTCAGGGCTACAAGTGGAGGCACGAGCACCGGATGGCCTGATCGAAGCCATCTCAGTAACCGACAGCATACAATTTGCTCTGGGCGTGCAGTGGCACCCTGAGTACCGCCTTACTGAAAACCCATTCTCTATATTGATTTATCAGGCATTTGCCAAAGCCTGTCGTTTAAGGCAACAACAGCGATTACAACGATAGCAGACAGAACAAGAAGACCATGAAAAAACTGTCCAGCTGGTTAAAAGAGCAAAAAATTACCGAGATTGAGGCGGTCATAGCCGACTTTACCGGTATCGCCCGGGGCAAAATCATGCCCAGCAGCAAGTTTATTGCGGAAAAAGGCATTCGCCTGCCAGAAGATATTCTGATTCAGGGCGTCACCGGGGACTATGTGGACGATGACCTCTATCCGGAGCTGATGAATATCGCCGAGATTGATATGATTCTCCGGCCTGACGAGTCTGCGGTACACAGGGTTCCGTGGGCGCTGGAACCCACCGCACTGGTCATCCATGACTGCTACGACAAGCAGGGCAATCTTATCGAAATTGCCCCTCGAACGGTGCTGAAAAAAGTACTGGCCCTATATCAAGCAAAAGGCTGGACGCCGGTGGTCGCCCCGGAGCTGGAGTTTTACCTGACCCAGAGAACCACCAATCCGGATTACCCCCTGTGCCCTCCCATTGGTCGCTCAGGCCGGGCGGAATCCGGTCGGCAATCCTACAGCATTGATGCCGTGAATGAGTACGATCCGCTGTTTGAAGATCTGTACGACTGGTGCGAGGAGCAAGGGCTGGATGTGGACACCTTGATCCACGAGGCCGGCACCGCACAGATGGAGATCAATTTCCGTCACGGTGATGCCTTATCCCTGGCCGACCAAGTGTTTGTGTTTAAGCGAACGGTGCGCGAAGCCGCACTGAAACACGACATTGACGCCACATTTATGGCCAAACCCATCAGCGGGGAACCCGGCAGTTCCATGCATTTGCATCAGAGCATCCTCGACCGTCAGGGTAAAAATATTTTTGCCGCTCAGGACGGTAAACCAGCCAGGGCGCTTTACCACTACATTGGTGGTTTGCAAAAATACGTGAGTGAGGCAATGCCACTGTTTGCCCCCAATGTAAACTCTTACCGTCGTTTTCTTCGTGACACGTCCGCACCGGTGAACCTGGCCTGGGGCATCGATAATCGCACCGTTAGTTTGCGCATACCTGACTCATCATCAGTCAATCGTCGCTTAGAAAATCGTCTGGCTGGAGCCGACGCCAACCCGTATCTGGCCTTTGCTGCTTCGCTATTGTGTGGTTATCTGGGGATGGTGGGTGAAATTGCGCCGACCGCGCCGGTCAGCGGCAATGCTTCAGACAATTCAAACGACAAACGTCTTCCATTAAATCTGGAAGAAGCGCTGGCTCTGATGGAACATAGCGGGATGCTCAAAGAGACGCTTGGTACCAAGTTTGTGCGCTCCTACGTCGAAGTCAAGCGAGCTGAGTATCACAACTTTAAGGAGATCATCAGCTCCTGGGAGCGCAAATATCTGCAACGGACAGTTTGACCCTACATGCCATTGCGAAACTGTTTATGGTCAACCACGCCGCTGTCGCGCACTTTTACCAGCGCCGAACCGTACTCCCTGAGCAAATGCAGGCAGTAGTCAGTCCGCTGCCACAGATGCTGGTCACCGTCCGGGTCATCCCCGGTAAACGCTTTTGCCACATGGCGAATCAGCAAATGATCCGGCAGATAGCAGATGCGGCTATTTTTATAGCTGCTGCTTCTGAGTTCTACGATGGGGTACGAGCCGCCCTGCCCGGCTGAAATCGCCGTGATCAATGCTGGCTTGTGCCCAAGTTCATTAGGGCCAAAGAGCAGGAAAAAGTTTTTCAGCCCGGCCGGCACCATCCCGTGCCACTCCGGCACCACGACAACCAAGGCATCTGACGCTTTTAGTGCCGCTCGCCAAGGTGCCAGCTGTGCCCGCCACTTTTCATCACCATGCCAGACAGACTCATCCCACAAAGGCAGAGGATTGCCAGCCAGAGAGAGATTTTCCACCGAATCAAACAGTGACAGCTCATTAACTCTGTCTGTGAGCGCTTTGCTGATACGTTCACTTTGGGATTCATTGCGGTGGCTACCGCAGATGATTGTCAGTTGCATTTTTTATTCCTGTTGTGGGTGACAAATGACGGGCAACAAGTAGTTTTTGTTGGGTGCTCTCTCGGAATAATTGAAATGGGCGTAAGCTAAAATTCCCACAAGCCAAATACCAGTAAGCTCTTCATAATGCGCACTGAATTAAGTTGCAGAGATGAACATTTTTCAACAGCATAAGGGAGGAAAAAAAATCCCAAAACCTCTAAATTAGCTTAAACAACACTTTTTGCTGTGTTAAGTAGTCACACATTTGTATTTCGATAAAACTGAAATTTCGGTCAGGAAAAAATTATTTCTCACAGTCATTTATGATCTGCTTATATTCAACAGTACAATCTCGCTAATCTTGCTGCTGACTGTATATTGGGGGCTTTCCACCATCAGACCCCTTATACAGTC
>JAKROC010000186.1 GCA_024509075.1 Endozoicomonas sp. | reverse complement strand
TAAAGGGCACAAGTGCAGCCAACAAAGTAGCAGCTTGAAAGGCGACGGGTATAAAAGCCTGATTGATTAGGAACGGGGAAATTATGGTGCTGGAAAAAATCACCGCAACTCTGCGCTCAGCTACGCAGAAAATATCCGGTTCATTTCAAGGCAAGACTCTGGCCGGAGGTGCCGGCATTGCCATGCTGTTGCTGTTTCTGGTGGGCTGGTACTGGAGCCAGGAACCAGAGTTGTTCTCGGTTCAAGCCAATGCTGAATCACTGGCAGCAAGTAGTGGACAAAATGTTGTGACCGGTTATACGACGACATCCAGTTTATACACGCTGGTTAACACCTTGCTCAACAAGCCCGGTGGATTTCTCAGCAACGACATCGCCCCGCCGGGTGTCCTGATGGACAATATGCCTAACTGGGAGCTGGGGGTGCTGACGCAAGTGCGGGACATGGCCAGGGCGCTGCGTAAAGATTTCAGCCGATCCCAGACGCAATCCAGAGAAGACCCGGATTTGGCCATTGCCGAACCTCAATTTAATTTTGATGCTAAAAGCTGGATTCTGCCGGCCAGTGAACGGGAATACCAACGTGGTCTGGACAAGCTTGGCAGTTACCTGTCGCGCCTGTCTGACCAGAATGACTCAGCCCAGTTTTATGCCCGTTCCGATAACCTTACTCGCTGGCTCGGCGATGTGGAAACACGGCTGGGCAGTCTTTCCCAACGACTCAGTGCCAGCGTCGGCAAACCACGCCTGAACACCGACCTGGCTGGCGATGCCGATGCCAGCCAGTCAACGGCCGGTGTAGATCTTGTTGACGTAAAAACACCGTGGTCGCAGATTGACGATGTCTTTTATCAGGCCAGAGGCACATCATGGGCGTTGATTCATCTACTGCGTGCCGTAGAAGTAGATTTTGCTGACGTGCTGGAAAAGAAAAATGCGACGGTCAGCCTGCAGCAGATTATCCGCGAGCTGGAAGCCACTCAGGAAACAGTTTGGAGCCCGCTCATTCTTAACGGCTCCGGCTTTGGCTTCCTGGCCAATCATTCGCTGGTCATGGCTAATTATATTTCCAGAGCCAATGCCGCAATTATTGATCTACGTCGTCTGCTTGAGCAGGGTTGATATACCCGTCGCCTTTCAAGCTGCCACTTTGTTGGCTGCACTTGTGCCCTTTAGGGTATTCGCTCACCCCGGTCACATAGTATTTCTATGCTCCCGGCACCCGAGGGCATAAAGGCTTCGCTCAATTGCCGCCGCGTAGCAACATGAAATCCATTGGGCATACCCGTCGCCTTTCAAGCTGCTACTTTGTTGGCTGCATTTATGCTCTTCAGGCTACTACCTCCTGCATCCATGCAGTCGTCACCCCGGTCACGTAGTATTTTTACGCTCCCGGCACCCGAAGGCATAAATACCCCAAGGGCTTCGCTCAATTGCCGCCGCGTAGCAATATGAAATCCATTGGGTATAAACGACAAATAATGAATTATGAATTGTTCAGAGTTACTCGCAACAAGGTCTCAATCTGCTCTTTTTACTCCACAGTCTTCTATTGTATATTTGCCGACCTTACTAACCGACGGCTTCACAGCCTATCCTTCTTTCCAATCAAATGAGGCAAGACAGTGAGTAACTCAACTGCTTTGGATCACCTGCCCGCATCACGGGATCTGGTTGCCCTGCAACAACAACTGGCCAATACCCATCTGCGCAGCCTGTTTGCTGAAGACCCAGAGCGATTCGAACGCTACAGTCTGGAAGCTGCTGGCCTGTTCCTTGATTACTCCAAGCATCTAATTAACGACGATGTAATGACATCTCTGGTCACCCTGGCCGAGCAGGCAGAACTACCCCAGGCAAGAGACGCCATGTTCAACGGCAAAAAAATCAATTACACCGAAAACCGTGCCGTGCTCCACACGGCATTACGCAGCTTCAGCAGCAGCTCTGTGATGGTGGACGGCGAAGACATCATGCCGCTGATCCGGGAAACCCGGGCACGCATGAAGGCCATGACCGAACAGGTGCACAGTGGACAGTGGCTGGGCCACACCGGCAAACCCATAAAGCACATTGTCAACATTGGCATTGGTGGCTCCTACCTGGGCCTGAAAACTGCCATAAATGCGCTTACGCCATACCACGTTGCCGGCTTTGAGCACCATTTTGTCGCTAATATCGACCCCAATGAACTGAGCGAGGTGTTGCGCCGCGTTGACCCACAAACCACGCTGTTTATTGTCGCGTCCAAATCCTTTGGCACCCTGGAGACGCTGCAAAATGCCCAAGCAGCCAGAGCGTGGATGATTGACCAGGGGTGTGCCGAGCAAGATATTCGCAAACACTTCATGGCCATTTCCACCAACCTGAAAGCCATTGACCAGTTCGGTATCGCCCAGGAAAACACCCTGCCGCTCTGGGACTGGGTTGGCGGACGTTATTCACTCTGGTCGAGCATTGGCCTGCTGATCTCTATGGTGGTGGGCTATGACAATTTTGAGCGTCTCCTGAAAGGCGCAGAATCCATGGACCGGCATTTTTGCACTGCACCGCTGGCGAAAAATTTGCCTGTGATCGCTGGCTTGCTCGGCATCTGGTACCAGAACTTCTTTGCCGCCGAATCCCACGCCGTTATCTCTTATGACTACTTCCTGCGTGACCTGCCCGGCCATTTGCAGCAGGTTGATATGGAAAGTAATGGCAAGCGTACCCGGGAAGATGGCAGCACTGTACCGTACCAGACAGGTGCCGTTATTTGGGGTGGCACAGGCACCAATGACCAGCACGCTTATCATCAACTGTTGCATCAGGGAACGCGGCTGATCCCGGTGGATTTCATCGCCCCAGCCACCACCCATAATCCCATTGGTGAGCAACACCCGTGGCTGTTTACCAATGCCCTGGCCCAGAGTCAGGCGATGATGCAAGGCAAAACACTGGCAGAAGTACGCGATGAACTGACTGCTTCTGGCATGAATGCTGAGCAGATTGAACGACTTTCGCCACACAAAGTGATTCCGGGCAATCGCCCTAACAGCATGATTGTGCCTGAGAAGATCACACCGGAGACCACTGGAGCCCTGATTGCCATGTATGAACACAAGGTGTTCGTCCAGGGCGTTGTCTGGCAGGTAAACTCATTTGATCAGTGGGGTGTTGAGCTGGGCAAAGTGCTCGGTGACCGTTTGATTACAAAGATTCGCAGCAAAGAAGAGACAGTCGATCAAGACAGTTCAACCAATGGACTGATTAAACGATTCAAGCAGTTCAACTAGACAATCAGGCTCTACTGCCCCTCTCGCACTCTGAAAAGTGTCGGGGGGCAGCACGGCTTACTTTCAGGTAACAGCTTGCTCCTTGCTGCCAATGCGTTCAATGGTCACTCGATCGGATGCTGACTGACCATGGATGTGTAATTCCCGTTGCGGGAATGGAATGGTGATGCCTTCACAGTCAAATCGTATTTTCACTTCGCGGGTGATATCCCAGTAAACATCCCAATAGTCTTCTGTTTTCACCCACGGGCGAACGATGAAGTCCACGGACGACTCGTTCAGCAGTTGCACACGAATCATGTGTTCCGGATTGTTCAGCACTTTCGGGTGACTGGTGACAATGTCGCGAAGAATTTCCTCGACTTTGACCACGTCGTCGCCATAGGAAACACCGAACACCATATCAACACGGCGCAGCCGTTCTGAGGTCAGGTTCTTGATGGTTTCACCCCAGATCTTGGCGTTTGGCACCAGGAAGACCTGGTTGTCAAAAGTGCGGATGGTGGTGTTAACCAGACTCATCTTGCCCACTTTACCGGCAACGCCGCCGGCCTCAACAAAGTCACCCACATCAAACGGGCGGTAGATCAGAATCATCATACCAGAGGCGAAGTTGGAGAGGGTATCTTGCAGGGCAAAACCGATAACGATACCGGCAACCCCCAGACCGGTGAGTACTGGTGTTAAATCCAGTCCAACCTGAGCCAGGGCAAACAGAAGGCCGAACAACAGGACGATATTACCGCCGATCTTGACAAAAAAATCTTGCACTAACGTACTTAGCTTGGCTCTCTTATGGGTGACGGCCCGGGCGATAACCCGACGTACCAGACGCGCAATCAAAACCGCACCGCCCATCAAGACCGCAAATAACAACAGGCGGGAAATTAGCCCACCGATATTGCTTTTGATCCAATCCATAAGGTCTTCAAAAAAACCAATCACCACAGTTTTCATGGTGCCAAAGTCAACCACAGCCTCAGCCAGATTGCCGGTGGTTTTGAAGATCAACTCGTTGTAGTGATCCACGGGCAATCCTTGTTCTGTCATCAGAACAACCACTTCTCGCAGGTTATTGACGGCGCTTTGCACCAGACGATTCTGGGTGGCGACTCTGGTCTCCATGGCGGTGCGGGCATCAGCCGGCAGCGTGTTGATTTCGTTTTCCAGCAACTCTCGTATGCGTGTGTTGTTGCGCAGGTAGGAGGTCATAAAATCGGCGTAATTGGTTATTTCACGGTTCAGCTGCTGTCGCTCAGCCGTGGTATCGATCTGCCAGCCTTCCAGCAGCTTGATGTTGGCTGCCCGCTCTGAGATCAGCCAGTTGATGTAGGCATAGAAGTCATTGATGTTAAACAGCACCAGCAGCTGTTCATCGGCACTGGTTTTTTCGTACTGCGCAAACAGGTTGCTCAGATCCGTTGATGCTGATGCCAGACGCGTTTCAATAAAACGAATTTCGTCTTTGACCAAATCTTCAGCAAGGGCCAGGGCTTCAGGAGTGTTTGCAGCTCTTGCCTGCTCCAGAAACTTATCGATCCTCCGGCTGGTATTGCGAATATCGGCAACTGCCTGTTGCTGAATCAAGTCACGATTCATCTCGGAGGTGGTGTTTTTCCAACGGGTCTCCAACTGATCAACCCGCTGACTGACCGCCTCCACGTCGTTTTTGATCATGGCATGCTCAGCCACCAACCCGTTCACCATGGGTGCTGCTTCCTGACTTACTTCTTGAGATACTGCGACCGGGCTTGCGTCCTGAGTTGCTGTGGGATCAGCCAGAGAGTGAAAGGAAAAAGACAGCAACAGCCATAAGACTTTTCGAAACATTACGTGCCTCCAGGGCAAACATCCGTTCTGATTTCTTTCACAACCGGCAAGCACAACAGGGAGAGGGCGCGAAGTAAGGCACATGGTCAACATCCCCGTGGGCGACGCTCGCTATAAAATGTGGGACATTATAACCAAACTGGACTGTAAGGTAAGACAATATCGACATGCAGGGATTGCCTCAACAGGCAATCACTCAAGCAATTACTCAGCAGAAAGCCTGTTGGGTGAAGCCGGGCGTGGAAGAATTGGTGGGTATCTGCCTCCTGTGTAATTATCCTCAAAGCGGATTTTCAGTCTGGAAGTATTTCGCTGAGTGGCAAGCCACTCTTTTTTTCGTTGTTGAATTTCCTCGAGTAGTCTTGCACTTACTGGTATTTGCTTTTTTGACTTAACCACCTTTAAAGGCTCTGGATTACTGGCCAACCTCCTTTCTTCTTGAAACATACGGACTTTAATGGCTTCAGTTATGTCATTTCCTTCTTCATTGATCACCGCATGCACACTATTGTTACAACAAAATTGTTTGACTGATTGCATCAAAAATTTTGGTGATCCTCCTTTTTTGATTGCAAAGAATTTTTCGGTCGTGCCCACCTGTTGAGCAAAGGTCAGGCCAGTGTATTCAGTTTCATCAGGCAAAATATTGCTTTCTAAATCGATAGAAAAAAGGGTGAACAAAAGGGGTTTATCGCGAATCATGACCTGCGCAATAATTGCTCCACTTCCGGCTTCGTAAAAGACCTTATCAACCTTAGTTTCACCTGAAACACCCAGTTGCCGGGCAAGCTCACTCCCTTCAGCAATGATGACAGTACT
>JAKROC010000185.1 GCA_024509075.1 Endozoicomonas sp. | reverse complement strand
CTGGCGCGGGAGATTCGGCTGCTCGGCCATCTTGGTCGGCAGGTTTCCAGGGGGATGGCCATGGATTTGGCTCTTGAGCAGTCGGCAAAAATTTTAGGCTTTGCCCCGTTTATGCTGAAGCGGCGCAAGGGCTTGCTCAATAAAGCGTTGCAGCGTAACAGTGAGCGCAATCTACGGCATATGTTGCACGATGTGGGCAAGATTGACCGCTGCATCAAAGGGCTTGAGCGGGGTAATGCCTGGGATCAGTTGTTGAGCCTGACTCTGCATCTGGCTGGTTTGCCACCAATGGCCGTCCTCAATTAACTGGCAAATTGCTTCTGCCGGGCACGGTGTTCGGCAATCATGGCGTCTATGGCTTGCTGGTCGTAAGGGCGCAGTCCAGAGATAATCATGGTTTTTTCTCCTGTGCCGACCAGCTCACCCTGATCGTAGTAGACAAACTTGAGTGTCACCTTACCGCGTTTGCCGTTCGCTTCCAGCGTTGCCCCTGCAGCCTCCAGACGAGGGTGTTGCAAATCAACCCGATCCATCTTTAAAGTCATACTGTCGTATATAACCAGTGGTTTGACGGTGTTGATCATCACCCCGTGGGATTTCATCAGTGGCACAAAGACGTTAGGGAAATTATCTCCGGAAAAAGCCACATAGCTGCGTACCAGCTGTTCAATCATGAGTGTGTTGTGGCTTTTGGCACCACTGTATTTGATGTCCAGATATACTTTGCCGGCACGGTCACAAATGCTTTTGTGACCCTCATTCTTGTTGCAGATTTCCAGCTCAACACCGTTGGTGACCATGCCGTCAAAGGTGACGCGCATATCAGCGTACAACCCTTCGCTCAGCAAGATTTTGGCAAACAGCAGATCTCCGGGTACACAGAAGCGGGAGTTTTCCACGTCGTGCAACGGGTTGAAATCATTGGCAACACGTTTGGCAAATACACTGGCTTGTTCGCGGGTGAATGAAAAACGTTTGTCGGCCAAAGAGGTACAATATGGTTCGATAAGCATAGTGTCAAATGGTGTTTAGGTCGGTTTCCTGTCCTTGATAACCAGCGGATCGGAGGGGCTATACCCGTCGCCTTTCAAGTTGCTACTTTGTTGGCTGCATTCGCTCGGCAACTGCTCCATGCGTTGCCCTACCTCCTGCATCCATGCAGTCGTCACCCCGGTCACATAGTATTTCTATGCTCCCGGCACCCGAGGGCATAAATACCCGAAGGGCACAAGGGCTTCGCTCATTTGTCGCCTCGAATCAACTTGAAATCCTTTGGGTATATAACGGAAATCGCGGAGATACCGGCTGTTTAAAGCAGCCGGTATTAGCCATCGTCTGACCGTGAGGGAGTGGAAAGAACTTACTTAATAAAATGCTGGCGATAAAACCGCAACTCATCAATGGACTCACGAATATCCTCCAGCGCCATGTGAGTGCCTTTTTTGGTAAAACGGTCGAGGAGTTCCGGCTGCCAGCGTCTGGCCAGCTCTTTCAAGGTACTGACATCAATATTGCGGTAGTGAAAGAAGTTGTGCAGCTCAGTCATGTAGCGCCAGAGAAAACGGCGATCCTGGCCAATGGAGTTGCCGCACATGGGGGATACGCCCGGATCAACATAATCTTTGAGAAAATCCAGCGTCATCTGTTCAGCCTGCGCTTCGCTGATGGTGCTGGTCCGGACGCGCTCAGTGAGACCGGTGGCCGCGTGGGTGTTAACGCACCACTCGCTCATGGCACCGAGTACCTCATCACTTTGGTGCACGGCAATAACCGGGCCTTCGGCAAGAATGGTTAACTGACCATCGGTGACGATGGTTGCGATCTCCAGAATCCGGTCATTCAGAGGGTTCAGCCCCGTCATTTCCAGATCGATCCATACGAGATTATCCGATTTAGCCATCCCACACCCGGTCAAAAAATAGGAACAGTTTGAAGATTGTCAGCCGGCGAATGCCGACCCCATCAATATTGAGCTGACATAGTAAGTCTACTTCATCCATAATTGCAGCGAAATCAGCTCGGCACCAATTTATGACATTGCAAACATCATCTCCAAAGCACCATGAGTAAGCGCAAACTAACGCGCAGACAAAGCTGGCGCATCGAAAAAATTCAGGAAGAACGCAAAGCCCGCGCACAAAAGCGTGAGGATCGCATTGTTCAGGAACTACAGGATGAAGCGCTCGGTCCCGAACAACAAGGGCTGATCATTGCCCACTACGGCGCCCAACTGGACATAGAACCCATCGGTCAGCCCGGCCAAACCAGCCGCTGCCACTTGCGCACCAACCTCCCCCCCCTGGTGACCGGTGATCGTGTGGTCTGGCGGGCATCGAACAAGGCCGACCTGGGCGTGGTGGTCGCCCTTGAAGAGCGCGACAGCCTGCTGTCAAGGCCCGATCCAGGGGGCCAGCTCAAGCCGGTTGCTGCCAATATCGACTACATTGTCCTGGTCATCGCCCCACTGCCGGTGCCCCACGCCAACCTGATTGACCGCTATCTGGTGGCTGCAGAAACCGTGGGCATCGAGCCGGTCATCCTGCTCAATAAAACCGACCTGCTGGAGCGTGATGAAACCAGCCGCCAACGACTGGACGCCCTGCTGGCCAGTTACGAACACATCGGTTATCAGGTATTGCGGGCATCAAACTGCACGGCCGATGGTCTGGAAGACCTGAAATCCCTGCTTAACCAGCACACCAGCGTTTTTGTCGGCCAAAGTGGCGTGGGCAAATCGTCCCTGGTCAATGCCCTGTTGCCGGGTGTTGAGACCAAAGTCGGTTCACTGTCTGAGAGTACTGGCAAGGGCACCCATACCACCACGGCCGCCCGGCTGTTCCACTTTCCGGCTGGAGGCACCTTGATTGACTCACCCGGAATCCGGGAATTTGGCCTCTGGCATATGGAAGCGCAGGACGTTTTGTACGGATTCAAAGAGTTCCGGCCATTTATTGGTCACTGCAAGTTCCGTGACTGCAGCCACGAACAGGAGCCTGGCTGCGCCATCAACCAGGCATTGTCGCATGGCGATATTCTGCAGAAAAGAATGGATAGCTACCGGGCTATTTTGAACTCGCTGGAAAAAGCTCAAACATAGCATCCGGGCAGGAAAACCCATGCACCCTTAAAGGAAAGGAGCAGTAGTCCCAGCCATGACTCAGACAGTAACGATTCGGCCACCACTACTCAAACAACTGAAAACCAATCCGTTCACAAAACAAAATCACAAAACAAAACTATCGTTTTGTGAACTGATTACGCCCTGTCCTTGTCCAAACAGTATCGACACGCATAATTATGTTGAGGAGTGCATTCGGTCTTAATCATAAAACAGGGAGTATCTAAATATGGAAAATCATACACGAAGCCCAATGCAAGCTCATCTTGTCAACCTGGTTCGTTCTAATATCCCTAGAGCCAGAGCCACGTATCCATCTGCACGATTCTACAACACCAAATGCAGTCAAGTAGACGCAAAGGTGAAACTGCTGTTTGAGCGTGCAAAGCGGCTTAAGGATAATGATCTTCTCTTCAAACTTGATGACATCGCCATAACGCTGCGCGCCATCGACATAACAATACACGATTCTCATCAATCACTTCTGAAAAATCCAAGGGCAGTGAAAACTCAAAAATTACTTCAAATCGAAAATCATTGCAACAACACGATTGATGCGATTAAGAGAGGTATTGATAATAATTCTTTGGATCAATACCTTTCCAGTCCCGCGTCACTTTTATTCCCGGAACGACCGACTGGAGTTTTAGAATCCGTACCAGCGGAAGATATTCCGGATGAAAACAATGCGCCTTTTGATCCGGGCAAAGAGCTCAGTGAACTTGAGTCCATACTGGAAAAGGGTGAAGATAATATCGATCACGGCGTGAAGCTTTTTCTCTATTCTGAACACTTCACAGACCCGAAAACAGGATTGCTAAAAAATTTAACCACACAAGAAGCAAAACATTTTTCCAAATGGGTCACTCTGTTTGATAAATTATTTAGCCAGCACATACAGTTTCGGCCTGATGAAATCAACCCAATTTACCTGCTATCCATAAACAGGATATTGTCTATCTTTGATAGCAAAACCTGTGACACCCAAAATCTGAAATATTTGGTAAAATTTTTACAATCACTGGACAAGCCCTATTTCCGGAAATACCACCCTACGTTCGCTGACATGCTGACCACGATTTTCACAAATAAGTTAATACATCTGAACAGAATCATTAACGATAAATCGAACAAAGGGGAAACATTCAAGCTGGAACAGGGCTTTAAAAGTAAGTTAGTCAATGCCATCAACAAACTGCTGCCCGACTGGCCATCATTTAATAATGAACAGCACCTGCAATTGCTTGGCAATATCGTCACTGAAAATGATGAAAGTTACTGGTTCGACCTGATTTATGCCCTTGTTCACCATAGTAGTGAACATTCACATCATTTGTCGTCTAATCCGTGGCAACAGCGCATGCTGGCCCAACTTGGGAACCACGACCCCAATGCCCGGTCAATGCTGGCCGCTATTTGGAATCATGACTTGCCGAAGGCCTTGCAGGTTGAAACCAATAATCACCGCTTACTCTGGCTTAAGGCATTTTTGCACAATCAGTGCGGTGACCATCACAGTGCCTATGACGCGATCACCCGCGCCGAAAAACAGTGCGATGAATTCGGCCTCACAACCGAACCGCGCCTGCAACTGGAAATGGTACGCATTAAACTCGACAGCCTGAAAGCCACATCAATCGATGACGAACAACAGGCCAACGATATTCGCCAGATCATCAAAAAGCTCGATAAATTCAGCAATGCGAAAGAAGGCTGCACCCGATTTACCGCCTCTGGACTTGAGCAGCTGATACCATTGACAAGTCAAGAGCTTGCCACAGTCAAGTTGTTAAAAAACGAGGCATATGAATTGAAAAAAGCCTCGGGCAGGGCATCACCGCCCCAAGCTCATGCAACGAAAGTGCAGGTAACGAAAGAGCAGGCAACGAAAGACAATGATGAACCACTCGCCCAGGAAGCCACTGCACCAGCGCTGCCCTCCCTTAAGACACCGCCGCCAGCGCAAAGCCCCCAGGCTATTTGCAAGGATATACTGCGCCATTTACAGGTTAAACATCACCGCAACCAGGCTGAGGCCCTGACACCAAGCGATTCATTCATGGTCATGTCCAGTAACGGCAAACCGATCTCCGTCACCGATGCCATGAAGCGAGACAACTGGAACGGGAGAATCCTCCGGCTACTGCAAGAAGTCAGCTCGCACCGTACTGAAGGCGATTTTATTAACGAGTTACTGACTTACCAGAATATCCTGACCAGCAATACCGACAAACAAGCTTTGGGCATTCACCGCCTTCTGCTGGAACTGTCCTGGACCCTGATGCGCCATGTTGACTTCGCCCAGCAAGAATACCCACAGACCAAAAATGACAGTGCCGATTTGCTCGACTACGCTTGGGAATTCATGATGCTATCCGTCTGTCGGGCAATGCGCAGGAGCAGTACTTTTCCTGAAAGTTTGTCAGATGAGCAGTTGGTCACAACAGTCATCCAATGGATTGAGGCTCTGCAAGAACCCGAACTGAAAAGCGAGATGGAGTTTTTCATGCGCTGCGCCTTGGGCAGTACTGCCGGTCATATCAATGGCTTCCGGGCAGAGCTGTTTCCTGACAAACGGGAGCACCTGGAGCAGCGGGCAACTCATTTCTTCAATGCCAAGCACCGTTTGCAACCGGGTTACGTCAAGCCTCAGCGCAATGAAGATCGCCATGTGCTTACGGACTGTATGAAGCAACCTCAATTGCTGCGCTGGTTATAGTGCTTTCTTTGCCCGGCCGGTATGAATAACCTCCCGTTTGCCATTACAATTTATACCCAATGGATTTCAAGTTGATTCGAGGCGGCAAGTGAGCGAAGCCCTTGTGCCCTTCGGGTATTTATGCCCTCGGGTGCCGGGAGCATA
>JAKROC010000184.1 GCA_024509075.1 Endozoicomonas sp. | reverse complement strand
AAAACGTACGTACAGTCTAATTATGATTACCTGATGCGTTTTTGGACGAGAACTATCTACTGCGTCGTCTTCTCCAGGCTTGCGAGCAAATGCGTGATTATGAATAAGCCTCCAGCTATCTCAGGGCTTTGTTACGAGTTACTCACGGTGACCAAACACTGGCAGATAAACGGCAGCAGTATATTGCACTTGGGGTCTGGTGAAACACCATACTGCAGGCTATCTAACTGCAAGGCACTGGTTCTTTTGTGTCTACACAGGGGAAAATAGCTTGTTTATGGGAAGAGTGAAAACTTCGGCGAAGTGCGTTTAACCCTTTGTTTTAAAGGTCTACAAACGACAAAACTCTTACGACAAATATCGTAAGGATTTCATTGTATGGCGGTGGGGAGGGAACCGGTGGCGGAATTTTTTGATAACATTACCCCATGAAAACAACTCAGCCTTCTATCAGCAATATCTCCACCAAACCTTCAATTGCCTTTCTGACTTTCTTACCAATATGTTTATCGGTAACCAATATATCAAACGCCTCAATTTCGGTAACAAAGGCCGAAGCCGACTGGTCTATTTTGCTACTGTCACAAACAAGAACCTTGTGTTTGCTATTCTTGAGTGCCTTTCTTTTATCACTCACCTCACTCATATTATGACAGGTAATGCCATGTTCCTTATGAACTCCGGCAGCAGAAATAAAGGCAATATCAGGTCTGAAATCGTCCATCGGGGAACCTCCGGAATGACTGAACAGTAAATTGTCCGGATTAAACTCACCCCCAGTCAGATACACCTTGCAGTTTTTTTTATGACACAACGCCAGGCAAATATTCAAAGAGTTACACAGTACCGTTACAGAAAGGTCCTCCGGTAAAAGGTGGGCAATCTCTTCAGTGGTACTGCCGCAATCCAGAAAAACGGTCTGCCCTGAGCAAATCATCCCGGCGCAGTATGCGGCTATGGATTTTTTCAGATCTTTATTGTGTTTACCCGCCTCCGTTACCAGGTAACTTTTGTTCTGTCTTCTCGCGGGGTCTGAGACAATGTAGCCACCCACAAGCATCGGATCTCCTGGCTGTCGCTGGCGAAGATCCCTTCTGATCGTCATCTCAGACACATGTAGCAAAGTCGATGCCTCTTGAAGATGAAGTTTTTCTGATCTTGATAATTCAAGATCAAGACGTTCCAGCCTTTCTCTGGTTTTCATTGGTACTACGTTGCCTCTGCATCCTCTGAAACTTTACGCCCCAGTGATCTAATGTAACAACCGAGCGGAATGTTAATAATTTAACATTTTACCAGGCGATATCGCCCAGAAACTGCCTGTAGCCAAGGTTACCCATCCATAGACATCTCTGGCCAGCTTGCTTGCAAAAGCATTAAACAACAGAAAACAACTTACTAATATTGACGCACATCAAATATCACCAAAGCAAAACCTCATAATATCCCGTTATCACGAATTCACATAAAAATGTTAGATTGATAACATTAAGAGGTTTTATATGATCGCTGTTATTGGCTCCAATATGGTGGACCTGATCACCTACACCGACATTATGCCTAAGGCGGGAGAAACACTTGAGGCCGGTCGGTTCGCAATGGGGTCCGGTGGTAAAGGTGCTAACCAAGCGGTTGCATCGGCAAAGCTGGGCGCAAAAGTCACCATGGTCAGCAAAGTGGGCGATGACGCTTTCGCGGATAACACTATCGCTAACTTCCAATCCTTTGGCATCGATACCAAACACGTTCGTAAAGAGCCAGGCTATTCCAGCGGCGTTGCGCCGATTTTCGTGGATTCCAATTCCCAGAATCGTATTCTGATCATTAAGGGAGCCAATAGCCGTCTGCTATCACAAGACATTGATGAAGCAGCAGAAGACCTCAAGCAGTGTCGCTTGATTGTACTGCAATTGGAAATCCCGCTGGAAACCGTTTACTACGCCATCAATTTTGGTAATCAGCACAACATTCCTGTACTTCTCAACCCGGCACCGGCCAGCAAAGAGCTGGATATTGATTATGCCTGTCGTTGTGACTTCTTTGTGCCTAACGAAACAGAACTGGAAATTCTTACCGGTCTGCCAGTTCAGACTGAAGAAGAAATTATCCTGGCCGCAGAGACGCTGTTAAGCAAAGGATTGAAGAACATCATTGTCACCATGGGCTCCCGGGGCGTGCTCTGGATGGATGGCAAGAACTGCGAAATGATTCGCTCCCATCAAGTGGATGCCATTGACACCTCTGGTGCAGGCGATGCCTTCATTGGCTGCTTCGCTGCCCGGTTTGTTGAAAGTGGCGATATCCGCTCTGCCCTTCTGGAAGCCAATGCTTACGCTGCCTGCAGTGTGACTGCCTGTGGTACGCAGAGTTCTTACCCGGACACAGCCCGTTTCACTGAAATGCGCAAGCAGTTTGAAAAGTAACCATTAAAAAAACGATACCGGTCATGCATTTTGGGGGAAATGGTGGCCGGTTGCTCCCAACAGTTTGACATTCTCCGAGGACGCAGCCATGCGTAAAACAAACTGGACACAGATGCCCAACGGCTATCTGGACAAAACACCCATCTTTCAATTTATTTTGCTCTCTTGCCTGTTTCCTTTATGGGGAGCCGCAGCAGCCCTGAATGAAATTCTGATTACCCAGTTCAAGAGTGTTTTTGAACTCAGCAACTTTGCCAGTGCCCTGGTTCAGAGCGCTTTTTATGGCGGTTACTTCCTGATTGCCATTCCTGCGTCCCTGATTATCAGAAAATCGACATACAAAACCGCCATCCTGATTGGACTGGGCCTGTATATCGTTGGTTGTATGCTGTTCTTCCCGGCATCCAACATGGGCACCTATACCATGTTTCTTTTTGCGCTCTTTGCCATCGCTACCGGCCTGAGCTTCCTGGAAACCGCAGCCAACACCTATTCCTCCATGATTGGCCATGAAAAACATGCCAACCTGCGGTTAAATATCAGCCAGACCTTCTACCCGATTGGCGCCATTCTCGGTATCGTTTTGGGCAAATATCTGATCTTCCAGGAAGGCGCGTCCATGGAGTCCCTGCTGGCGGGCATGTCGGCTGAAGAAGCTCTGGCATTCCGGCTGGAAGCTCTCCAGAACACCCTGGAGCCATACCGCTATATGATTATGGTGCTGCTGCTGGTATTCGCCCTGTTTGCCCTGACCCGCTTCCCGGCCTGTAAAGTTCAAACCACCGGTCAGAAACAGCAGAAAAACCCCAGCCTTGGCGAAACCCTGAGCTACCTGGCCGGTAATGCCCGTTTCAAGCGCGGTATCATTGCCCAGTTCCTCTATGTGGGAATGCAGGTTGCTGTCTGGTCGTTCACCATCCGCCTGGCCCTCGATCTATCGGATATCAATGAGCGCACCGCTTCCAACTTTATGATCTACAGCTTTATCTGCTTCTTTATCGGTAAGTTTGTTGCCAACTTCCTGATGACCCGCTTTCAGGCCGCCAAGGTTTTGATCGCCTACTCTGTCATTGGTGCACTGGTTCTCGCTTACGTCTGCCTGGTGCCTAACATCACTGCGGTCTATGCGGCCGTTGCCGTGTCTATCCTGTTCGGCCCCTGCTGGGCAACTATTTATGCAGAAACGCTGGCAACCGTAGACAACAAATATACCGAAGTCTCTGGCGCTATACTGGTCATGTCCATTGTTGGTGCTGCCGTTATTCCTGCGATTCAGGGATTGGTTGCTGACATGATTGGCTCTATGCAGCTCTCCTTCTTTGTCTCCATGCTCTGCTTTGTTTATGTGGGCTACTACTTCCTGAGAGAAATGCAGTCCAACAAGAAAGACTCATCAGCTACCTTCCAGCAAGCCACTGCTTAATGAGCTTCCGGCAGCAGGAGCCAATCCTGCTGCTCAACTGTTTCAAGAGAATCGAATCATGTCCGGACAAATTTTCCTGAAAAAAGACCATTTTGGCAGCGATAAATTCTGCCTGTTCAGTAACGACACCTTTCGTGTTGAAGCGTTCAGCTACGCCAGTGGTGTCGAAGCGTTAACCGTCACCAACGATCAGGGTTCAATCACCGTACTGCCTTTTATGGGACAGATGATTTGGGATGCCGAGTTTCGTGGTGTCAATATGAAAATGGAGAACATGTTCAAGGAGCCAAAGCAAACCAGCCAGGTCATCGGTACCTATGGTTGCTTTGCCTACCACTCCGGCTTAATCCGTAATGGCTGCCCGGCTCCTGAAGACGACCACGCCCTGCACGGCGAAATGCCCTGTGCAAAAATGGATAACGCCTGGCTGACGATTTCGGACGACAGCGTAACGGTGCATGGTGAGTATGAATACGTGATGGGCTTTGGCGACCACTATCTAGCCAGCCCATCGGTGACCTTGCATAAAGGCAAAGCGGAAATGGCTATTGCCATGACGGTCACCAATCTGGCCAGCGTTGCCATGCCACTGCAGTATATGTGCCATACCAACTATGCCTATATTCCCGGCGCAGAGTTCAGGCAAAACATCCCGGCTGAAGCCATCAAACTCCGCGAATCCATTCCTGCCCATGTAAAACCAACAGAACAGTGGCTGTCGTTCAACGAACAACTGAAAGCCAATCCGACTGCGCTCTCTATTCTGAATCAACCCGGGATGTACGATCCTGAAATCGTCTTCTTTATGGATGACCTGCCCAAATATGCCGATGAAGCCCGGTTTGAGATGGTTGCCCCGGATGGCACCACTTTATTCTCACGCTTTAATACCCATGAACTGTCCCATGCCACCCGCTGGATTCTCCACAATGGTGACCAGAAGGTAGCAGCTTTTGTCTTACCGGCCACCTGTCGTCCGGAAGGCCATCTGGCGGCCAAAGAAGCAGGCACTCTGATCCAGCTGGCATCGGGTGAAACCCGAACCTTCCGTGTCACCACCGGGCTTCTGTAATTCATTACCAATCCTTGAAATTTTCCGAAAAAAAGACACTTAGCGAGCACCATGAACGAACTGAAAAACTACAGCAAAATAGCACTGGGCCTGATTGACCTGACCTCCCTGAATGAGGACGATACCGATGAGGTGATTATCGCCCTGTGTCAAAAGGCAAAGACTGAGGTTGGCACCACAGCTGCGGTCTGCGTCTACCCGCGCTTTATCGAGTTAGCCCGTCGTACATTGAACGAGCTTGGACTGGCATCGGTTAAAGTGGCCACAGTGACCAACTTCCCCCACGGCAATCCGGATATCGCCGTAGCGGTGGACGAGACACTGGCCGCTGTTGCTGCCGGTGCGGATGAGGTGGATGTGGTCTTTCCATACCGTGCCCTGATGGCCGGTGATGAGGAAATCGGCTTCCAACTGGTACAAGCCTGTAAAGCCGCCTGTAACGACAAGGCAACTCTGAAGGTAATTATTGAATCCGGTGTGCTGGACGATCCGTCATTGATTAAATCCGCCAGTGATATTTCCATTCGTGCCGGGGCTGACTTTATCAAAACCTCCACCGGCAAAGTCAGCGTTAATGCCACACTGAGTGCAGCGGAGATTATGCTGGGTGCCATCAAAGAAAGTCAGTTGACGCATGTTGGTTTCAAGGCTGCCGGTGGTATCCGGACTGCCGAAGAAGCGATGACTTACCTGAAACTGGCAGAATCCATGATGGGCAGCGCGTGGGTTAATGCTGATCACTTCCGTTTTGGTGCCAGTGGTTTGCTGGATAGTCTGGTGGCTGTGATTACCGAAAACGTGGTAGTTGCCGAACAGTCTGGTTATTAATTGATCCGCTGGCGGCCACACTGTTTTTTTGATGGCCGCCAGTGGATTAGCCAGCAACAAGTAAGCACTTATCGCTTCGCAAGACGCTCAAAGAAGCGCTGCTGCTCTTTGTCATCTTGCTTGTGGTGTACCACCACAAAGAGCCAAGGTAATTATTGAATCCGGTGTGCTGGACGATCCTTCATTGATTAAATCCGCCAGTGATATTTCCATTCGTGCCGGGGCTGACTTTATCAAAACCTCCACCGG
>JAKROC010000183.1 GCA_024509075.1 Endozoicomonas sp. | reverse complement strand
CTCCATGCGTTGCTTTTATGCCCTTTAGGGTACTACCTCCTGCATCCATGCAGTCGTCACCCCGGTCACATAGTATTTCTATGCTCCCGGGGCTTCGCTCGTTTGCCGCTTCGAATCAACCTGAAATCCTTTGGGTATATACCAAAGACAGAAAAGCGCTAACTCTGCCACCGTCGGTGATAACAGTGACCATGACCTGTCTGGCACGAACACTAATACTACTTGCCCTGCTGATGGGGCTTGCGGGCTGTTCTGAGCGCTCTGCGCCGGAATACTTTCTCCACCAGTACACCACCCGGCTCAGCCGGGTCACCTCGGTCGATGCCCCCACCCCTGAGCTGGCCGTTCCCACTCTGCCCTCGCTCAGACTTCGGGCTTACCCCACGGCGGATATCCGCATGAAAGCACTGGAAGCCGTGGACCTGCTCAAATGTCCTGCCCTGAGTCAGGCCATCGCCTACCGCAACAGCAGTCTGGGCAAGCAGATGCTACCTTCCGTGCACTACTTTCATGAAAAAAAGCTGTTGTTATTAATCCCCCAGTGCATCAACACCTTACTGGCTAACACAGACGATAAACGTCATGACAAAATTATCAGCCGACTACAAGAAGTGTTGAACGAGAAGAGGACTGCCTTCCCTGGCGTGCAGTGGAACCTGCTGTTTGCCAATACGGAGTTCAGCCAGCAACTGAGCAGTCAAGGGCGGTCGCTGCCGACAACTGGTTCGGACGGTTTCCAGGGCACCCGCGAAGCGCTGGCCTATCTGGTTCGCCTCCAGGCCGAGCCTACCCTGGCAGCCCCGTACACCCTCAGCAACCTTGAACACCACTTGCAACAAGTGTCTGCCTCGCGCTACCTCGGCCAGCAAATATATTCAGCGGCGTTACTGAGCCAGACGCTGGACCACGCCGCCAACATTCTTGAACAGCGTTTGCACAATGGCCCAATTTGCCCGGGCAAACAAAACAGTGAACAACAGCGGTTATACAACGTCTTTCGGCTGTTTTACCGGGATCAAATTCAACCCTACCTCACCCGGATCCATCAACAAGGCTCAGCCATTGCGCACAACTGGCAGCAGTTGCTCTCTCACTTGCCCCCGCCACCAACGCCCGCCATGGCGCAATACCTGCAAGCGGCCGTGGGCAACGACGCCTTGCAGCAGAGTATTACGCGCCATGCACAAGTCTGGCAGCGGATTTTTGACCAGTGTGAGTCTTTGCCCGGCGTGAATTGATAATGGCCGTTTCAAGCTCTTTTGGATAATGGGTCGCTGATTGCCCCACAATTGCCCGCTGTTGTGATTTGAAAATTCAGGGCGCTCTCTCAGCCGTGCTGCAACTCAGTGCCTGAACTTGGCAGAAAATGCCGAAACAGCTATAGCGATCGCCAGGCTGACATCGCCAACTCTCTGGAAAGCTTCAAATCAACCACCGACCGGGGATAGTCCCTGCCCAGAATGACACCCGCCTGTTCCAGCACCGGCTTTGGTGCCTCCCAGGGGGCAAACAAAAAGCGGTTGGGCAGTCTGGCCAGTTCAGGCACATAGCGTCGTATATATTCGCCATCAGGGTCAAATCGCCTGGCTTGGGTGACGGGGTTAAAAATCCGAAAATACGGCGCAGCGTCAGCGCCTGAACCGGCAACCCACTGCCAGCTGGCAGCATTGCTGGCCAAGTCCGCATCTACCAGACAGTCCCAGAACCACTTCTCACCGTGGTGCCAGTGTTGGCGCAGATTTTTTACCAGAAATGAGCCAGTAATCATCCGCACCCGATTGTGCATAAAGCCCGTTTGCCATAACTCGCGCATGCCGGCATCGACCATGGGAATGCCGGTCATGCCTTTCTGCCAGCAACGGAGCAGGGCCGGGTCATCCTGCCACGGAAAAGGATCAAACTTGGCCTGAAAATTTTCCTCCGGCAATTCGGGGAAGTGATAGAGCAGATAGTTGGAAAATTCCCGCCAGCCAAGCTCAGAATGAAAGCAGTCCAAGTCGTTGTCTGCTTCAGCAGTCGGTGTATACCAGACCTGATTGGGTGAGATTTCACCAAAATGAAGGTGCGCTGACAGTTGGGAGAAATTACCTCGAACCGGGAAGTCCCGTCCATCCTTGTACCCTGCCAGCCCGTCATGCAAAAATCCCTTAAGCCGCGCCGCTGCCGCGGTCTCGCCAATACCCAGACCGTGCTCAGTACGATGCCGGTGGAGCCGCTGACTCCAGAGCATGGCCGGCTCACCCACCAGACCACGCTCTGGCAGTAAGCCAAGCCGGTCAATCCCATCATGCTCTCCGGCGGCCACCAACTCAAGTCTGGGCGGCACGGGCAGTGGCTCACGCGGTGGCACACCACCCAGGCACCCTTTGCGGTAATACGGGGTAAAGACTTTGTAGGGCGTACCGTCTTTTTTCAGCACTGTCCACGGCTCCCAGAGCAGAGCACCATTGAAGCTCGAGGCGGTTATTCCAGCGTCACTCAGACTTTGCCTGATTTGCTTATCCCGCTGAATGCGCCACGGTTCATAACACCGGTTCCAGTAAACGTCAGTGGCTTTGTATTTCTGAACCACCTTCGGCAACACTTCTCTGGCATCGCCCTGCAAAACTAACAGATGACCGTGCAGGGACTGGCGCAACTGTTCCAGACTGTGGTGCAACCACCAGCGGCTGGCCCGGCCAGCAGACCACACTCCGGCGTTATGGTCATCAAGAATAAACAGTGGCAGTACCCGACCACGGGCGGCCGCAGCGAACAAGGCAGGATTATCAGCCAGTCTGAGATCCTGACGAAACCAGTGTACGGTAACCATATTTTCTCCTTGCTCGCTGCTTAATAAGGAATTTTCTCCCCATCCCAGGCAAACAGATAACCACTGTCTTGTGGTGTCAGTCGGTCAATAACCGCCAACAATTGTTCAGCCGCATAAGTGGGCATAAACAACTGCCCTTCAGGAACCCCAGCCTGAAACGGCTGGGAAAGTTGACTGGCCACCGTACCAGGGTGCAGGGCAACGACCACCGCCGATTTATTCCTCCTGGCCGTCTCAATGGCAAGGTTTTTGATGATCATATTCATGGCCGCCTTGGAGGCGCGGTAGGCATACCAACCGCCCATCTGGTTATCCTCGATACTGCCCACCCTGCCGGTCAGGACAGCAAAAACATTCTTGCGATTTCTGGCCATTTTTGCCAGGAAGTAATGGGCCACCATGGACGGGCCGATGGTATTGATGGCAAAAATCCGGGCAAAGTGCTCAGGGCGAAAATCGCGAATGGATTTCTCCGGTTTCAGGCTTTCACCGTCATGCAAAATACCCGTTGTCACTAGCACCAGGTTCAGAGGCGCAGTGATCTGTTGCGCGGCCAGAGCAATGCTTTGGTCATCCAGCAAGTCCATAGACAGGCAGACCGTTTTATCCACCGTTAACGCCTTGTTGCTGCGCGAACAGGCATAAATGCACTCAACCTGGGCCGACGATGCGAGCAACTCCACCATGGCCGCACCGATGGCACCGGAAGAACCTATCACGGCCACTTGCAGACCGTCACCCAGAGAATCCAGCTTCAATTCAGTCATGGGGCACTCCGCCTTAAAAACACTTGTTCTACGACTAATATGATGTACCGAACATTGACAGATGCCAAAAAAATGTGCCGTTCAAAGCACGTGATCGGGGGCCACATCAGCAAACTGCGGTACAGCCCGGTACGCCTGTGC
This sequence comes from Endozoicomonas sp., assembly GCA_024509075.1. Classification (GTDB taxonomy): domain Bacteria; phylum Pseudomonadota; class Gammaproteobacteria; order Pseudomonadales; family Endozoicomonadaceae; genus Endozoicomonas. The sequence goes on along the minus strand of JAKROC010000183.1, from coordinate 2,352 downwards.
CGATACCGGCTTTAACCCCCATCGACTATTTTCAGCCGGGATTGTTCATGGCCAAAAAACCTGGAAACCACACCGCACTGGACGACACTGCCAGCCAGAACGGTACAGTCATTGATATGTTTACCCGCAAACCGCTGGATGAGACCGACCTGCATCAAGCGATCCGTCTGGCCCCGGAGCTGGATGGCATGGAAATGCTCTACAGCAACGATGCGAATCCAGGCAAACTGTTCAGTATGAAAATCCTCTGCTGGGCATTGATGAAAGATGGCTCTATCGATGCCCTGATTCCCTGGTTGAATAAAGTGGTGCCGGCCCGTGAGTTACAGGACCCTCTTAACGGCCGTTGGGAAGGCTACTTCGATCAGGCTCATAACTTTGCTTTTTTTGAAGTTCCGCCGCACAAAGTGGCCGAACTGGAAAACGCCGCCAGTTACTATCAAAACGAAAAGGCCGACGATAACCATATTATCCAGGAGCTTCCCGATGCCATTGGTACTCACGCCATTCTCACCAGAGATAAATTCAAAAACATTGTCCTGATCCCGGTCACCAGCTGGCGTCTTTTGGGTGATGGCCAGATTCTTGGCATGATTGCTGATGATAAAAAAGTAGGCAATACACCAGTGTTAGCTGGTGACCCGTGCTTGTTGCCGGCCCAAAAGCATGGCGATTTCCATTATTTTTTCCATTACCTCATCGCCAATAAAATCAAGCATGGCGACACAGAAGCGTTGGCAGCGTTTACCCATCTGGCCGATGATTGATCCGTCGGCCAACCAATTTTTAGCAAACCTCCCTTGTTGACATATCAGGCAGAAAAGTATCGGCGGCTTTGGGGCTATAAGGAAAAAATCACATATAAAGTGTTGCAACCATTGTAGTATGACCAGTAGATGAGTATCCTTCTCCAAAATATGAGGGCTCCCCCCATAAACAACAACAAGTGGAGAATGGAAGTCAAATGAAAGCTCAAGGTTTAGCCCGGACTTTACTGGCTGCTGCTGTCGGTATGTCTGTCTGCAGCACCGCTATTGCACAGGAAGCAGTCGACAGGGGATTGACCATTTCTGTTGGTGGTGCCTACAACATGCTGGACTCGGTACGTGATGTGGACGACAGTTTTGCCCCAGAAGTTGGCCTGGGTTACCGTTTCAACGATCGCTTCAGCGTTGAGGGTAACTACAGTACCTACTCTACCGATGTACAAAATTCCAGTTCCAGCGTCGATATGGACGAGTATCGTCTTGACGTGTATTTTGACCTGATGCCCTGGGATGGTTCTCTGACCCCTTACATCGTTGCCGGTGCCAGCATGCTGGACATGTCAACAGACCATGAATCTCACGACGATAATCGTGTAAATGCCGGTTTTGGTCTGCGTAAGGCCCTGACGCCAAACCTCTCTGTGCGTGGTGATTTGCGTGTTATCCGCTCTGTGGATTACCACCAGACAGAAGGATCGGCAAACTTGGGCCTGACCTGGACTTTTGGCAGCGTTGAAGAGCCAGTGGCGGTCGTTGAAGAAGAAGTAGTTGTGATTGAGAAGCCCGTCTTCCTTGATGGCGATAAAGACGGCATCGCCGATGCTGATGACCTGTGTCTGAGCACGCCTGAAGGGGTTACTGTTGATGCCATGGGTTGCGAAGAACTTGATACCCTCGTGCTGTTCGACTTTGACTCAGCCAATCTTCGCGCTGAAGATTTGGCCATAATTACCCAGACTGGCGAATTCCTGCAGCGCAACACGACTCTGAACATCAGGATCTCGGGCTATACCGACAGCACCGGTACTGACGAGTACAATCAGGAGCTTTCTCTGGAACGCGCTGAAACAGTCCGTCAAGCTCTGGTCGAAGAGTTCGGTATCGACGCCAGCCGCATGGAACTGATGGGCATGGGTAAAGCGAACCCGGTTGCTACCAACGAAACGCTTGAAGGTCGTGAAGACAACCGTCGTGCAGTGATGATCTCTGTTATTCCACAGGCTTGACATTCCCCAGCGCCTGAAGGATAGGGATTCCTACAGCCAGAGGGCGATACCCCGCTGCAAGAATATTTCTGCCAGCCGGGTATTGCGCTCTCAAGCGGGGAGTGTCACCACCGCATTCTGAACAGCCCCATGCTCTTATTCCGAACCCTGCCCTGCCTTTCGGACTTCTGCCGGGTATTCAACCAAAACACAAACAATTCTCGTTGCAGTGCGCTTCGCTGACTGCTGCCAACAAAACTGACCGCCTTATGCACAAACAGTTGCGTGGCAGTGAACTTTGCCGTGCCTTACAGGTCGGTAGTATACCCGTCGCCTTTCAAGCTGCTACTTTGTTGGCTGCGTTCGCTCACCCCGGTCAC
>JAKROC010000182.1 GCA_024509075.1 Endozoicomonas sp. | reverse complement strand
TAAAAATAGCGAAATACTGCTTTTGTGTGGCTTTCGGTGTTTTTATTGGACTTACTACCATCCAAGAATCAAAACTGTTAAGTCGAACATCGCGTATGCTGAATCATCAATACCCATTTTTGAGCTTTCATCCGAATGGTGAGTATTGCCGTGTGAGTCTGAATTACCCTGCAGTGGATTTTCAGCGTGATGAGCAGGCGTTACTGGATAGGTGGTTTGAGTATTTTAGATAGGTGTTGAGAGTTACTCTCAGCCACACGGTATTGAGGAGAAATGGAGATCGCCCTGAAGCCTTAAAATGGTTGCAGAGTTCATGTGTGGGCGGTATTTTCATAGCGAAGTGAGTAGAGAGGTTAACTGCAAAGCATGAGGAATCCGTCCCGTTCGTTGTGACCTGTCAGAATCTGCTCAAACTGTTCACGACTAATATCGCTGGGGTACTTTTGTCTCATTTGGCGAATGAAGCATGATGCAGATCATGAGCAGCTTCTTAAAGCTTGAGGAGCCGCTGTGGAGCCTGCTAAAAATCTGACCAGATAATCAAACTAAAACCTGAGAGTCGAGTGTCAGGCGACTAGCGTGAATCCCGTTCCCTTGGGAACGGGAGGGTATCAAAAAGACATCTGCCAGACAGTTCTGGCCTTCACAAGGCTGGCCGGTTAACGGCGACCAGTACGCTCAGCTAGCAAAGTTCTCTGCAACGAACTCCCAGTTGGTCAAAGCCCAAAAAGCCTTCAGATAGTCTGGGCGCAGATTGCGGTAATCAATGTAGTAAGCATGCTCCCACAAATCACAGGTGAGTAGGGCTTTCTGACCTTTGGTCATGGGAGTGGCTGCGTTGCTGGTGTTAACGATTTCCAGAGAGCCGTCAGCGTTTTTCACCAGCCAGGTCCAGGAAGAGCCGAAATTATTAACGGCCATATCTGAGAATTTAGCTACGAACTCTTCAAAAGAACCAAACGTCTGGTCGATGGCGTCGGCCAGTTCGCCAGTGGGTTGACCTCCACCGTTCGGACTCAGGCATTGCCAGTAAAACGTGTGGTTCCACACTTGGGCAGCGTTGTTGAAGATACCGCCCTCAGAGGTCTTGATGATCTCCTCCAGGGGGCTGTTTTCCAGCTCAGTGCCCTCAACCAGACCGTTCAGCTTGACCACGTAGGTGTTGTGGTGTTTGCCGTAGTGGTAATCCAGCGTCTCGCGGGAGATATGAGGTTCCAGCGCGTCACGCTCGTAGGGCAGTTCAGGCAATTGAAAAGCCATGTGTCTTCTCCATTTTTTGCTTGGAATAGCGGTTCGAATAATTGCTTGTGTTCAGAGACCTGATTTCTTCGCACGCAGATAGTAGCACCACGACTTGCACGAATCCATGTCGTTGATGACTCGCATGTTTTCCGGCTCAAGTCACCTGGTCGTTTATACGTGGTTTCGTGGCGGATGAGTCACCATGGGCAGGTATGGTTGATTATCTGCGGACTAACTGGCAGTGGCGCTCGATCCCGGGGAATGGAAGAATAAACTTGGGGAGGTGGAGGGCTTTCTTCTACAATGGCTGTCCCCCTCACATGATTAACAAAACAGCCAGGGGCTGGAAACTCCGCCTTTCTGAGGGTTTAAGGTGGTGTTTTTGATTAAAAGCGGTGACTATGCCAAAGGATAAAAGAATTCTTCCAGTAGATCAGGAATTTTCTATGAAGGCCGAGCGACGTCCTGCCAGGGATCGTGGTAATAAAAATACGGCTCCGGTACGTGATGGCAAGGGGTACTGGTTTTCAGGTTTGATGTTTGTCTTGCTGTCAGGGGTGGCAGCTGCTGGCTATTGGCAGACATCTGAGTTGCACAAAACGTTGGCCGATACTCGCCAGGCGCTTGAGCAAACTCGCGAGCAGTTAACCCAGGTTACTGGGCAGGTTTCCCAGACTGGGTTAAACGTTACGCAGAGTGATTCGACATTTCGTGGAGAGTTAAAGGTGGTTAACTCTGAGATTCGTAAGCTGTGGGATGTGGCCAACAAACGTAACCGACAGTGGATCACTGAAAACAAGGAAAATATCGAAAAGCTGCACAGGCGGGTTGATGAGGTGGCCAAACATGTTTCGGAAAAATTATCGGAAATTGATCAAGTGGTTAAAGCATTGGCCAGCGAGCAGCTCGAGGCTAATTCGGCTCTGACCGTCAACGTTGAGGCACTCAAATCAGAGATTGCCAGTCTGCAACAGCTGGTTGCTGCCCAGAAGGCTTGGGAGGAGCGGCTGAAGGCGTCGAGTGCTACTCAGGAAGAACTCAGTAAAAAACTCAGTTCATTCCAGAGCCAGACTTCCCTGCGCCTTCGACAGATGGAAAATACCGTGCGTGAGCTGGGGCAGCCGAAAGATGCAGCAGAACTGACCATCCAATAACTATTCAGGTGTGAAATCTCCGGCTGTTTTAATCAAGACCGCCGGCAGTTGTTGGCCACTGAAACTTCAGTCAAAAAAATGTTCCGGAGTATTTGAACCATTAAATTAAAAAAATATTTACCAGCGTTTTTGTTTACCCTGACGCTGATGCTCAGATTATCCATTCATTCATTAATTGACACCTAATTTACGTTATTTCTTCTGCTAGCCTGAAAGTTATCAAGAGTGGTTGGTGATTAACAAGTTCCTGGTTTTACTTGTTGCCTGAATGCCAGTAATAATCTGTTGAACTTGTTCCTGATCAGGCGTCTGCCCAGCCGTCGCCTGTTACCCGCCACAACCCCGCGTCATAGCCGTATTCAGGGCGCCTGAAACCACAGCAGTTATTGATTATTCCCGGCGGAAAGGAGCACCGCTTGATTAAGCGCCATCAATTACAGGATTATCTCAAAATTTATAACCGGAACACTATGCGTGTTATGGGGAGTATTGGCAATATCAGTTGTAATGGATTGATGCTTATCAGTTCTGTGCCAGTATTGATCGGTGCTGTGTACAATATGCGCATTGTTTTACCCGATGAGGGCACGGGTGAATGCTATCTTGATTTTGATGCCCGGTGTCACTGGTGTAAACCAGACGTCGGGCCAGAATTTTTTGATTCCGGTTACAGTATTGTCAATGCTGGCCCGGATATTATTGGCTTGGTGGAAACCCTGAAACACTATTTTACGTTCACAAGAGTAAGTTGACCGCCATTTAAGGTAGAATCAATCCTCACCGATTGAGATGTATCATGCCTGCTGATTATTTTGTTCCTGCAAAAGCTGTTGTCGTTGAGACAGAAATCAAGAAAAGCCGCTTTATCACCTGGTTGGCCCCGGTCAGCTCCCGTGCTGAAGCGTTGGCATTTATTCAGTCTATTCGAGAAAAATACCCTGATGCTACCCACCATTGCACAGCATTTGTTGCCGGTGCGCCCCACGGTGGAGCTGCCATTGCCTGTGATGATGATGGTGAGCCTTCGGGCACGGCTGGCAAGCCTATGTTGAATGTGCTGCTGCATAAGGGTATTGGGGAAATTGTGGCGGTGGTGGTGCGTTATTTTGGCGGGATCCGCCTGGGGGTTGGTGGCTTGGTGCGTGCCTACAGCGCCGCTGTGCAAAGTGCCTGTGAACAGCTACCGTTGACCAGGCGGGTCGCGCTGCTCAGAGGCCTTGTTCGGTGCGATTATGCTCAGGAGCAGTCCGTTCGTCATTGTATGGGGCAGTTTCATGTGACACTGCTTGATTGTCATTATGGTGATCGGGTGAGCCTGGATATTGCTGTTTCCAGCGAGTATTCCTCTTCGTTGTCAGCACAGCTTTTGACCCTGACCCGTGGGCAGGTTGATGTTTCCTGGAGTGAAGAGGCAGCAGACATTACACGTTAATCTTGCAGGGTTTTGTCTGGTTTCATGGGCTAACAGCGGCAATAATGTAGCGTCTTTTTGGAGTGGGGGCGCCTTGGCAGGTGACTAAGCCAATGAATCTGAGATCTTTCTATTTTCATGATTACGAAACATTCGGTACTGATCCTGCGTTGGACTGGCCAGCACAGTTTGCCGGTATTCGCACGGACGATCAGTTCAACGAGATGGGAGAGCCGCTGAATATATTCTGCCGGTTGCCGCCAGATCATCTACCTAATCCCATAGCGTGCCTTGTGACCGGGCTGACGCCGCAAAAAGTTAATGAGCAAGGACTGATTGAACCAGAGTTTATCCGCCGAATTCACGCTGAGTTGATGGTTCCGGGAACCTGTGCCCTTGGCTATAACAGCATACGCTTTGATGATGAAGTGACCCGCAATATTCTCTACCGGAATTTTTATGATCCATACTCCCGTGAGAGGCAAAATGGCAACAGTCGCTGGGATCTGATTGACCTGGTTCGGCTGACCGCAGCGCTCAGACCTGAGGGTATCGAGTGGCCGCTTCGTGATGATGGATATAAAAGTTTCCGGTTGGAAGAGCTGACTGCCGCGAACGGGTTAGATCACGGCACCGCCCACGACGCGCTTTCTGACGTGCGCGCTACCATTGCTTTGGCCAGACTGATGCGTGAGCGTCAGCCTCGTGTTTTTCAGTTTTATCTATCCCACCGAGACAAGCGCAAGGTGGCAGGGCTGCTTAACCTGGCTCGACGAGACATGGTTGTGCATGTCTCCGGTATGCTGGGTGCACAGCGCAATAATCTGGCGGTGGTCATGCCCTTGCTTGAGCACCCGGTCAATCGTAACGGCATTGTGGTTTATGATCTGTCAATAGACCCGGCGCCGTTGCTGGATTTACCAGTTGAAGAGATCCGACGCCGTCTCTACACTCCTGCCGATCAGCTCAGTGAGGCTCGCATTCCCCTCAAGACCATTCACATTAATAAATGCCCTGCGGTGGCGCCGCTAAGTGTTGTTCGGGCTGAAGATCAGGATCGGCTGCATCTGGATCTTGGCCGTTGTGAGCAGCACCGGAGGCAGATTATGGCAGAGGGTGCTCTGTCGGCCAAATTGGGTGAGGTCTTTTCCGGGAGTGCTCCTTTTGCTGTCCAGACAGATCCGGATCAGATGATCTACTCTGGTGGTTTTTTTTCACCGTCTGATCGTAACGAGATGGCGCGGATTATATCTGCCAAGCCGTTTGAGTTATCTGGCATGGGGCTTACGTTTTCTGACAGACGGCTTGATGAAATGTTGTTTCGTTACCGTGGCCGGCATTATCCCGGCACCTTGGATGCTGAGGAGCAACGGCATTGGCAAAACTACTGCCATGAGCGTCTGTCAGGACTTTTGTATCCAGATAATTCGCGTTTGTTAACCTTTGAGTCTTTTTGGAGGGAGTTTGAATTGGCTCAGCAAATGGTGGAAAGCAGTGTTGAAAGGAAAACAATACTTGAACAGTTGTCGGCCTACGCAGAGCGCCTGAGTCGTTGTCAGCCTGAGCAATGATTTTTTCAGGTTGTTATTTTCTCAGGCGGTTATGCGCGTATTTTTCGAGACGGCATTAAGCCATTCCGCCAGTCGGCCATAAATGGTTGGCTTTTCAATGTAGTCCAGCGCGCCAGCCTTGATGGCCGCGACTGCGCTGGTGACATCGTTGTGGTGGCCAAGAATAATAACAGGAACCTGTTTGTTTTCGCTAGCCAAGCCTTTCATTAGCGCCAGTGCCTGTCCATGGGGGTGGTCGTTGGCTGCGATAATGCACGAGGGCTGGTCTGCCTTGACAGCTTCCATTAACTCAGGCGCTGAACGAAAGCAGACCAGCCTCAGTGATTTTTTCTGGCATAAAAGTCGGATAGCCTCAGTGGTGACAGAGTCCTGTTCCAGTAAATAGACTAAGCAATGGAGCGCGAGGTTCATAAAGCAGCCATGCGGTGAAAAAAACTGTAATGAGACAGCTGCTGAAAGTGGCCGCTGTTGATCAAAAAATTTGAGCTGACGGTGTGCCGAGGCTGAGATTGTTTTCGCTGAATCGTTCAGCCACGTGATTTTCGTCAGATTGTTCTACTATCAGGTGCGGTTTCCGTGACGAGCATGCCTCGAGGCTTACTGTTGTATGCGTCGGTGCTCGTTGGTCACTATTTGTCATTGCCTGATGTTTCGACTTCAGTGTAGGTTTAGCTGCTCAATTGCTGAATGGAGGGATATACTTGACATTTTTCGGTGACTACCTAGTTCCCGTCCAAAAACAAAATCGTTCCGCAGGCCGCAGAATTCGCGGATTGA
>JAKROC010000181.1 GCA_024509075.1 Endozoicomonas sp. | reverse complement strand
TCCCGGGGCTTCGCTCACTTGCCGCCTCGAATCAACATGAAATCCATTGGGTATACTATTTCCGGGTGCTGGGTTCCAGTCATCGGTGACAGTTGTCTAAAGTCGACTATGATAAGTCAGTTAACCCCGTGACCCTACCAGTAAATCGTAGCTTTTTGTTTACTGGGCTGGTTTTAATCAGCTGTTGGCCGAATGCCTGGCAATTTTACGGGCACTTTTGGGTCGTCGATTACTTTTGCAGGCTTCAGTAGCCCCAATATCAAAGCCCCACGTTGTTCTTTTGCAACACTTGCTCGGCGCGATAGCTTGAGCGCACCAAGGCACCGGACACCACCTCCAGAAAGCCTTTGTCCAGTCCCCATTGTCGGTATTTGGCAAACTCGTCCGGCGTGACATAACGGTGGATGGGCAAGTGGTTCAGTGTTGGTTGCAAGTACTGGCCGAGGGTCACAATATCCACGTTAATGGCACGCAGATCGTCCAGGGTTTCCAGAATTTCCTTGTCTGTCTCACCAAGGCCGAGCATCAGACTGGTTTTGGTCAGCACATCAGGACGATGCTGTTTGGCGTGAGCCAGAACCGCCAGCGTTTGCTCATAGCTGGCCCTCGGGTCGCGCACAGGGTGAGTTAGTCGGCGTACGGTTTCTACATTCTGGGCAAAAACGGCAATGCCGCTGTCAACAACGGTTTCTATATCGCGATGGACGCCGAGAAAATCTGGCGTTAGAGCTTCTATGTCGGTCTCCGGGTTAACCTCTTTGACCCGACGGATCACCTGTGCATAGTGGCCAGCGCCGCCATCGGGCAGGTCGTCCCGGTTGACCGAGGTCAGCACAAGATATTTAAGGCTCATCAGTTGCACTGAGTGTGCAGTGTGCTCTGGCTCATCCTGATCCAGCCAGCCTTTTGGATTCCCGGTATTAACAGCACAAAATCGGCAGGCTCGGGTGCATGTGTCGCCCATCAACATGATAGTGGCAGTGCCAGAACTCCAGCATTCGTTGATGTTGGGGCACATTGCCTCTTCGCACACCGTACTGAGTTTGTGGCTGTGAACGGTGTTTTTCACCTCTTTATAGCGTTCGCTGTGGCTGGCCTTGACTCTCAGCCAGGATGGTTTGCGCTGCAAGGGCTGTTGATGGCCAGCACTGGCTTTGATGCCATTTTTAATGGCCGTAATACCCTTGTCGTTGACAAATTTGGCACCGTTCTCAATCTTGACGGTGCTTTCGATTTGTACGGTAGGAATAATCTGTTCCGGTTTCATCCGTTGACTGACTCCTGGTAATTCAGGGCTCTACACAAACACGCCAGTAAGCGCTGGCAAACCTCCCCGGTATCGACTCGCCCCAACAATGTGGCCATATCTATTACCTCAAGCCCCGGGTAGCCACAGGGGTTGATGCGCCTGAACGGTTCCAGATCCATAGTCACATTAAGACTTAGCCCGTGGTAGGAGCACATTTTACGAAAGCGCAGTCCCAGCGAGGCAATTTTGGCGCCATTAACATAGACACCGGGTGCTGTTGGATTGTTACACGCATCAATCCCGAAACCGGCCAGCAAATCGATAATGGAATTCTCTATGGCATTCACCACCGTCCTGGGGCCACAGCGTTTGCGGCGGATATCCAAAAGTAGATAAACCACCAACTGCCCGGGGCCATGATAGGTGACCTGGCCACCACGATCCACCGGGATAACCGGGATGTCGCCGGGGCAGAGCAGGTGCTCGCGCTTGCTCGCTTGCCCGAGGGTAAATACCGGGTTGTGCTCAACCACCCACAGCTGGTCTGGCGTCTGATCATCACGCTGCTCGGTGAAGGCTTTCATGGCCTGCCACACAGGTTCATAGTCCTTGCGGCCAAGATAGGAAACCGTCAGCGTTTCCGGGGAGGTTAAGGTATCCTGCATCAAATGACCATATGAACCCGGCCGCTGGCTTTGAACTCTTCAAACAATGCCTTAAGCTGGGGTTCGCCGGTTGCACGGATGACCACGGTGGCTGACATGTACTTGCCGTTGCTGCTGGTTTTCAGTTTCGCCTGGCCATCAAAATCCGGTGCGTGATTGGCCACCACTCTCACCACAAAATCCTTATAATCCGGCGCAGAGTGACCCACGATCCGGATGGGGTAGTCGCAGGGGAATTCAATTTTCGGAGCCTGATCTTCTTTCATCCGTTACACCAACATCATTTTTGAAACCATGAACGATATCAAGTTCCCGTGGCGGATACCGCACTTTTTTCTTATGGTCTGGCTATTGCATTGGTTGCCTGAGAAATGCCCGCTGGAGCAATGTCAGGCAACATCCGCAAAATCAGAAATCAGGCCAAAAGCCCGGTAAAAAACAGCACAATACTGTCCCACAGGCGCTTGAAGAAACCGCCTGATTCAACGCCCTGCATGGCAACCAGCGGCACTTCGCGGACAACCTCATCTTCTAGCATGACTTTCACGCTGCCGATGGTTTGCCCCTGGGCAACGGGTGCTTCAAGTTTTGGGTCAATGACCAGGGATGCGCTCAGGTTTTTGCCGGTACCACGCGGTACGGTGACAATCAGGTCTTCAGTAATGCCGGCAGGAATTTCGCTGATTTCCCCCTTCCAGACCTTGACGGTTTGCAGAGGTTCGCCGGATTTTTTTACGTCCACATTTTCAAAAAAACGAAAGCCGTAGGTCAGCAGTTTTTGGGCATCATCAGCACGCTGCTTCTCACTGGCAGAACCGAGCAGTATGGTAATCAGTCGACGACCGTCATTTTTTGCAGTGACAGCCAAGTGGTAGCCGGTATCTTCGATATGGCCGGTTTTCAGGCCATCCACGTGAGGGTTAGTCCACAACAGACGGTTTCGGTTGGCTTGACGGCGCAGGGGTTTGCCAGTTTTTTTGTCAACACCGTATTGGAAGTACTTTTCTGCATACAGGGTGTACTGCTCAGGGTAGTCTTCAACAATGTGCTTACTCAGGGTGGCCAGATCCCGGGCTGTGGAGTAGTGATCCGGTGCTGGCCAGCCAGATGCATTTTCAAACTGGGTATTATTCATGCCCAGACGTTGTGCCGTGCTGGTCATTAGTTGGGCAAAAGCGTCCTCGCTGCCAGCGATGTATTCAGCTATCGCCACACTGGCATCATTTCCGGAAACGATCACAATGCCCTTGAGCAGATCCTGTACGGACACCCGTTCACCCACTTCAATGAACATGGTGGAGCCACCCAGGCTCCAGGCTTTTTCGCTGACTAGTACTTTGTCGTCTAATTTAATATTGCCGGCGGCCAGCTCCATCTCTGCCAGGTATGCGGTCATCATTTTGGTCAGGCTGGCCGGATGCATGGTTTCATCGGGGTTTTGCGAGGCCAGGACCTCGCCGCTGTCGGCATCCATCAGAATATAGCTTTTCAGGGAAACTTCCGGCGGCGAAGGAATCTGGCCAAAAGCACCGGCCTGGCCTGCGATCACAAGGCCAGCCACGGTCAAGGCTCCCAACCAGCGGCAGGGAGAAATCATTATTTTGGACATGCGGGTAATTGCTCTGATTGTATCGGGTTGCGTCATTATAAAGTGCAAATTTTAGGAGGTTAAATACAACTTACGCTGTTTTGGCACGCATGTTAGCACAGTTGGCCTGAAGTTATTCAGAAAAACACGGCTGTGTCTGCCATTCAGGATACCCGATGTAATTTTAAGGAAAAAGAGGAGAAAGCTGAGAGAAAAGGAACTTATTTTTTCGATTGGGTACTAACGTAATATGTCCTTCGGCTTACCGATTGCTACTTTGTTGGCTGCACTTCCAAAGCTTCGCTCACTTGCTGGCGCGTGACATCATGGTATCGACTGGATATAAGTGATTGACAGCACAACGTTTGCTGCAAACTTCTGCTATTGCTGACTTCAGCGCAAAGGTCTTTTTGTTCTGGCAAAGGGGGCGGTTGCCTGAATGCTTTTTCAAGGAGAAAATTATGATCCCAACCGCAACAGATATTAACAAGCAGCAATTTTGCCAGGGTGCGCCAGTCATGCAGTATCCAATCGACATGATTAAAGAACCGGGCAAGCGAAAAGATGCCCTGTGTGGATTGAGTGGCAACAATCCGCACATCTTCAGTGAACCGAGGCAGTTATTTTGCGGGCACCGGGTCTGCAAGCGGTGTCTGGACAAAGCTTTTCTTGAGCAAGATCACTTTAACTGCCCGGCAACAGCTTTTTCAGCGGATGGGCAGGCCGCGCGTTGTGGCACACTTATCAATACTGATTCAGCATTTATTGACGTTGCTGGCCTGAGGGAAATCAATGAATTGGTGGTTGACTGTGTTTTTGCTGGTGAAGGCTGCTTATGGCAGGGTCAATACGGTAACTTTTTGTCGACGCATCTTGATAAGTGTGAAGTAGGGCAAAAACGCCTCCTTGAGAGCAAAGTGAATAGCCTGGAAGGAATGCTCGCGAGCAAGCAGGTCGAGATCAATTCGCTCACCGGGAAAAACCGTCAGCTCGAGATGATGGGTAAGGAAAGCCAGCAAACCATTAATGAGCTTGAGGAAAAAGTTAAGTTGCGTGACCGACGCATTGAGGAGTTAACGAAAATGCTTGCTGACACAGAGTGTCAGTCCAATAGTATGGAAGAAGTCATACGGCTGCTCAATGATCAGGTCAAAAAGTTGGCCAAGCCTGCCAATCGAGGTGAATATCGGCCATCTGCACCGCAGAGTGTGCAGATGGCGGCAAAAAATCCGGTGGCTAAAGTACTGGCTACGACTGAAGCGTCGCCGAAGAATGGCGGCAAAATTCAGAATACTCAGGTATGTGCCGCTGCCAGGGACACTGGCTCGCAAGTCTTTTTGCTTAAGGATGATGAGATTTTTTCGCCTACATTTACTCGGGTTGCCAGAACGTTTGAGCTTGATGGCATTAAGGCAGAGTTCATCTTTGGTAAATGCTCTAAATACTCTCCCATTGGCCTGTTCTTCCGGCTTCACCCTAACGCTAATGCCGCCAGTTGGCCTTGTACAAAAACCATCACTTTTACTATGAGTGATCTTGCCCGGGGAGAGGATCTCTCCCGTTCCGTGCACTTTCCCAGGGCTCCGGCGCAATGTAACGATAATCCGCAAGACAAGCCCAGTGCATTCGTTGGTTTTGAGGAATTTTGTCCGGAAGAAGCCCTTGAGTGCTCGCTAAGACCCAAAAAGTCCAACTTTTTTAATGATGAAGGCCTTTGCCAAGTAGAAGTTGCTGTTCGTGATACCAAGTGTGATGAAATTGCTGGCCCAGCTTATGATTTGGAATACGACAGCATCGGTTTACACTGGGCTATCAGAAAGATCAGAAGCAGGATAGTCAATTCCCCATATATGTCGCAGCTGTGCATTGTAAGCCCCAGGTTTCTTACCGAGGAAGCAGGTTATGGGTTATCTCTCCATATTGATTTGAATGGCAGCCATATTCTGGGCAAGCAATCCACCTCCATCCAGGCTGTGCTGGAGGAGGATGATACCAAGCCTATAGACTGGCCCATTGAGGGTGTGCTGAGTGTCCGGCTACTGGATCGCAATGTGGTGACGCGCAGAGATGTCGAATGTTTGCTGCAAATACGCTTGGACAAGCCCGTGGTAAGACCTGGTTTTCGCACTGAAAAACCGGCGTCACAGGAATGTGCTTTTTTCAAAAAACGACTCCTGAACCCAACGACGAACAACCCCGACAGTCCGCAGTACCTGGCATTTGATGAAATAGTGGTTGAGGCTTCGTTTTTACCTCAACAATAGGGGCGTTTGGTCATCATGCTGACATCTCACTGGTCTCGAAGGGGGGAATCCGACGGTCTTCTTGCCTGCGCAGATATTATGCCTGCGAGAAACTGTAAAGAGTTCACCCGCTGATTTTCTGGCCTTCGTATTGGGTTGATGCCAGCAGGAACAGCTGGCAAACCGGAGGGAATATTATGAACGACTAATGTCGTTTTATGTAGCGGCATTGCTTCCTGTCAGATTTTTCCGAAATGTGTACAGTAGTCAGCCGCGATGGAGCTCATTCACATGGCTCTTAATGGCATTGGCTGAAATCAATCAAACGAGGTGGTCGAGGCGTCAAAAATTAAGGATCAAGCTACTTCACCTGCCACATTGCCGTGCGATTTGCATCCACTTGAGTGACAGTGGGAGATCTTGAATGAGT
>JAKROC010000180.1 GCA_024509075.1 Endozoicomonas sp. | reverse complement strand
CAAGGGCTTCGCTCATTTGCCGCCTCGAATCAACTTGAAATCCTTTGGGTATAGACGAACAAAATGCACTCACAAGAAAAGCAGAAATCAGCGCTAATGCAAATGATAACAATTCTTATTTAGATTTAAATCAGTCTTCCGGTGTCCGGGCGATGCACCAGATATCAACGCGATCTACCATACTGCCTTTCAGCAACCTGGCGATCTCGCTGACGGTTGCGCCGGTGGTGACCACATCATCAAGTACCGCAACGTGGGTAAATGTGGGTTTGCCCCGCAGGACAAAAGCCTGCCGTATGTTTTTCCGCCGAGCCCTGGCGTCAAGCTGCTGCTGGGCTGGGCCGTGACGCACTCGCTCAAGCAAGTGGCAATCAACTTTCAAATGGTGCAATTGCCGCTGTAATGCCTTGGCCAGCAATAATGTCTGGTCATAACCTCGCTCGCGTAGCCTTTTGTTGTGCAAGGGTACTGGCAGCAGCACATCTGGCCACCCCTCACTGCCGTAGTAATCCAGCAACAACTGTGCAAGTGGTATCACCATGGGCCTGACCAGCTCCAGCCGTGACTGGTATTTGATCATTTGTAATATCCGGTTCACCGGGTACTGATAGACAAATGGTGCCAGGCAGCAGTCAAATACTGGTGGTTTCTGCAAACAGCCAGCGCACAAGCCAACATCGCCATCGATAACTGGCAAACCGCAGCGCAGGCAGACTGACAAAGCCACCGGGCACAGTGCCAGACATTGATGACACAGAGGCTGGTCAAAGGTGGTCAACCCTCGGCACAAGACACACTTAATGGCAATTCGTCGTTTAATATTCGGCCAGCTGTAAACCTGTGGGAACTTCATAGATTGACGGTAACATTTATTTGGTTATTATTTTCCCTCCGTGATTGACCAGCACCCGCTGGAAAAGTCCCTTTTTGCCCCGCTGCTGCCAAACCGGTCAATAACAGCGCCGCAAACAGCTTTACCTGGGCCACCGCCGCCAGAGGATGTCATGACTTTGACCCCCATTCGCCACAACTGGACCGTTCCAGAAGCAGAAGCCCTGCTGCAACTGCCGTTCAATGACCTGATCTTCCAGGCGCAACAGGCGCACCGGGAACACTTTGACCCAAATGAAGTGCAAATTAGCACATTGCTGTCCATCAAGACGGGCGCTTGTCCGGAAGATTGCAAGTACTGCCCGCAGAGCGGTCACTACAACACCGGTTTGAAAAAAGAAAAACTGGTAGCTGTGGAAAAAGTACTGGCCGAGGCACGCAGGGCGAAAGCGTCCGGGGCCACCCGTTTTTGCATGGGCGCTGCCTGGAAGAACCCGCCAGCCAGAGACATGCCGTATATCGTGGCAATGATCAAAGGAGTAAAAGAACTGGGGCTGGAAACATGTATGACCCTGGGCATGCTCAATGCTGAGCAGGCCAGCGACCTCGCCCAGGCCGGGTTGGATTACTACAACCACAATCTCGACACCTCGCCCGAGTTTTACGGCAACATCATTACCACGCGCACGTTCTCTGACCGACTGCAAACACTTGCCCATGTGCGCGAGGCCGGCATGAATGTGTGCAGCGGTGGCATTATCGGGCTGGGAGAGAAGCCCCGTGACCGGGTCGCCATGCTGGTCCAACTGGCCAATATGCCCGAACACCCTGAGAGCGTGCCCATCAACATGCTGGTGAAAGTGGCCGGCACACCGCTGGCCGATGCGGAAGATGTGGACGGCATTGATTTCGTTCGCACCATCGCTGTCGCCAAAATCATGATGCCAGCGGCCACCGTGCGTCTTTCCGCCGGTCGTGAGCAAATGAGTGATGAGTTGCAGGCCCTTGCTTTCCTTGCCGGTGCCAGTTCAATCTTTCTCGGAGAAAAACTGCTGACTACAGCCAATCCGGGCGTCAATCGGGATCGGGAACTGTTGACCAAGCTGGGTATCAATCGGGATCATCAGTGGAATGAGGATCATTTTACTCCCGATAGCTGTCCAATCAGAGCGTTTCACGAACGGGAAAAACGCAATGAGCACTACTACGACGCCATGGCTGAGGGTAATTGATGCCATTTGATTTAACCACCGAACTTTTGGCACGCCAGCAAACAGGACTTTATCGCCGACGCAAAACCGTCGATTCCCCCCAGGGGCCGGACATGGTCGTCAACGGCAGGCTCATGCTGGCCTTTTGCAGTAATGACTATCTGGGACTGGCCAATCACCAACAGGTTGTGGCCCGTTTTCGCCAGGCAGCTGACGACTATGGTCTTGGCGGCGGTGCTTCCCATCTGGTGGTGGGCCACAGCCGGGCACACCATCAGCTCGAAGAAGCGCTGGCAGAATTTACCGGCCGCGACCGGGTACTGTTGTTTGCCAACGGATACATGGCCAACCTGGGCGTGATCAGCGCCCTGATGGGCAGACAGGACGCGCTGTTTCAGGATCGGCTGAACCATGCCTCATTGCTGGATGCAGGGCAGCTCTCCGGCGTTCGCAGCCAGCGTTATCAGCACCGTGATGTGGATAATCTGCGTACCCGCCTGAACAAAAACGACAGTTGGCGTAAGCTGATCGTCACCGATGGCGTATTCAGCATGGACGGTGATATCGCCCCAGTCACAGCACTGGCTGAACTGGCCAGTCAGCACCAAGGCTGGCTGATGGTAGACGATGCCCACGGCTTTGGCTGCCTGGGCAACAACGGCGGTGGTGTGGCAGAACTCTACGGTCTTGACCAACAGCAGCTGCCAGTGCTGATGGGCACCCTGGGCAAGGCGTTTGGCACCTACGGCGCTTTTGTGGCTGGCAGTGAAGCACTCATTGAAACACTGACCCAGTTCGCCAGAACCTATATCTACACCACCGCCCTGCCCCCAGCGGTGGCAGCAGCAACATTGACCAGTCTGGAGATCCTGCAACACCAAGGCTGGCGGCGGGTGCATCTGCAAGAGCTGATCCACTATTTTCGTACCGGCTGTGAGCAACTGGGGCTGCCACTGTTGTCGTCGTCAACGCCCATCCAGCCGCTGCTGGTGGGGTGCGCCAACCGGTCAGTCCAAATAAGCCAGAAATTATACGACCAAGGAATTATGGTGACACCAATCCGCCCCCCCACGGTGCCCAAAGGGACTGCCAGATTGCGCATCACCTTCAGCGCCGCACACCAACGGCATCATGTGGATCGCCTGCTGGATACGCTGGCCATGCCGTCGGTGGCGGCCCTCATCACGGATGAACACAGGGAGAGGGTATGAGTTACCCGATTACTCTGATCTGCGGCTGGGCCATGCCGGCAGAAGTTATGGAACCACTGTCGCAAACCTTGCAAGCTGACCACCCCGTATCGATCGTGCAGTTGCCCGGACTGACCGGAGAATCCACCAGCTATAGCCAGGAGACGTTGCTTGCCTGGCTTGATCAGCAATTGCCAGCGCAGCCAGCAATACTGATGGGCTGGTCTCTGGGCGGTGTGTTGGCAATAAACTACGCCAGTCGTTTCCCCAATAAAATAATCGCTGTTGTTAATATGGCGGCCAATGTCTGTTTTGTGGCCAATGAACACTGGCCTGAGGCCATGGCGCCGGAGCTATTTGCCCGTTTTTGCCAGGGCTTGTCTGGCGCTCACACCAGAACCTTGCAGCAGTTCTCCCTGCTGTGCAGCGCCGGCAGTACCAACCCAAAGGCGCAGGCGCGGGCCTTGCAGCAAGCAATAGCCCGATGCCAGCCAGAGCCAGAGGTTTTACTCAACCTGTTGACCATTCTGGGCGAGAGCGACCTGCGCACCGCCCTGGCAAGCATCCGCTGCCCCATCAGCCATTTGTTTGCCCGGGATGATGCTCTGGTGCCAGTGGCCGTCGCTGCGGCATTCAGACAACAGTTCCCAACCCACCGGGTGCAGGCAGTCGCCGGTGGGCACAGCTTTTTTCTGGATGACCCGGCACTGGTGCGCCACGAGATGGATCGGTTATTGGCTGTCGGGGTGGGCGCATGAATATGCCACTCTCCCCTGCGAATATCGATACCAGGCACATCAGCATAAAACAGCGCATTGCCCTGAATTTCAGTCGCGCCGCCGGCAGTTACGATCGGGCCTCAGCCTTGCAGCAACGGGTTGCTGCCCAAGTCATGCAGGCATTACCCGAACGACTATTGCCGTGCGATGCCATGCGTATTGTTGATCTTGGAACCGGCACTGGCCAACACGCCCAGGCTTTGGCACAACGTTATGATGGTGCCACCGTCATCGGGATGGATCTGGCCATGGGCATGCTTAACTTTGCCAGGGCCAACCATCCGAAGGTGCACTGGTGCCTCGGAGACATCGAATCCATGCCGCTGCATGGCAACAGCGTCGATCTGCTCTACTCCAGCCTGGCGATTCAGTGGTGCTGCTTCAGCCAAGTGCTCGGGGAGGTTACCAGAGTACTGAAACCAGGCGGCACCTTTGCCTTTGCCACCTTGGCACAGGGCAGCCTTGCCGAGCTGGACAGCGCCTGGCGCAACACTGGTGAGTACGGTCGGGTTAATCGTTTTGCCTGTGTCACCGCCCAGCGAGACATGGTTCGAAACAGTAATTTAATTTGTCGAAAGTTCGCATTAACTGCCGAAACCATGCACTACCCTGACGTACCGACCTTATTACACAGCCTCCGGGCGCTTGGGGTGAATACCGTACTGGCAGGCAACAGCGGCCTGCTGACTCGGCAAAAGCTTAATGTACTCATGGGTGTCTATGAGCGGCTGCGACAACCGCAAGGTTTGCCGCTAACCTATCAGGTCATCTGCGGCGTGTTGCACAAACCTCAATAACAGGGTCATTGCTCGTGAACCTTTGCGCCTTTCATTTGTCCGACGAATAACCGTAGCAACACTAAGGCCTTGTTCATGATTGAGATTCACAATAACAGTGGAGCTCACAGTCCGACGGAATCAGGGGCGGGATCGGGTAATGCCACGCACCAGCAAACGCCCGGCTCAGAGGTACACCATGGAGGGCGCAGCGTCGTTGTCACATTCCAGTCTGCCTTATTGCAGTATGAGGATGCTCCGCCAGCTTATGACCAAATACACCACGAGCCTCCCCCGCCTTATCAGCAGGTGGTAGGGGAGCGCATCTGCAGCTCTCAGTCCACAACCTCACCGCCCGATCACCCGCCCAACAACGATAACATCCTTTATAAATGTGGCCGAGGCATCATGATCGTTACGACTTCAGCTGTCGCAGTTGCCGGAACCTGCATTCTCTGTTTTGCATGAGACTGTTCTTCGCAAAGACAGTGTGACGACGACACTACTGGCGACCTGACTTGGGCGTTGCAATTTGCCCGACTGTCTCTCTGTTTCTGTCTCTGTTCCCGATCTGTCTTTTGTGCGATAAATAAGCCTCTTTCCCGGGAGGCGACAATGGCCAAGACGTATTTTGTAACCGGAACGGACACCGATGCTGGCAAGACGGTTGTCACCTGCGGACTTCTGGCTGCGGCACGCGCGCAAGGTTTATCAACGCTGGCGCTGAAACCGGTGGCCGCAGGCTGCAGGCAAACCGCTGAAGGCCTGCGCAACGACGACGCCCTGGAGCTGATTCAGGCCATAACGCTCTCCCTGCCCTATGAGCAGATCAACCCACTGGCTCTGGAGCCAGCCATCGCTCCCCATATTGCGGCTAACGATGTGGGCATGCGCATCACTCTGGATCGACTGACGGGCTATTGCCGGGGTGCCTTGCTGACCAAACATGATTTGTCGTTTATCGAAGGTGCCGGCGGCTGGCGGGTACCACTGAATGACCGGGAGATGCTCAGTTCCCTGGCCAAAGAGCTGAATATTCCAGCCATTTTGGTGGTGAGCATGAAACTGGGCTGCATCAGCCATGCGTTACTGACTGTGGAGGCCATCTTGCGTGACGGCGTCAAACTGGCCGGCTGGATAGCCAATCAGATCACCCCGGAGCTGGAACGTTCTGAGGAAAATTTCCAGACCCTGAAAAACCTGATCCCTGCCCCCTGCCTCGGCTCTGTCCCTTTTATGGCCAACCCATGCCCAACAGCAGTTGCCGACCATCTGGATATCGAACCACTGACTAATAACAGCTAGACCAGAGACGACCCGTTAATGGGTCGTCCCGCGCGGCAAGCAGACACCTGATTTATCAGACCAATGTCTTATATCCTTCGCCTTTCAAGTTGCTACTTTGTTGGCTGCATTTATGCCCTTTAGGGTATTCGC
>JAKROC010000018.1 GCA_024509075.1 Endozoicomonas sp. | reverse complement strand
CCGAAATAACTTCCGCATTTATGGAATCTGAACCTCGTTCGGACTGAGCCTGTCGAAATCCGGTGACAGCACTCCCCGACTCGGCCCGGGATGAACGGAAGCCGGGAAGTTATTTCAGGACAAATCCATAGTATTCCATGCTCCCGGAGCTTCGCTCATTTGCCGCCTCGAATCAACTTGAAACCATTGGGTATAGCAGCCAGATAACCGATCACGATTCCTGGAAGTTCAATGCATCAGACAGCGCCTGCTCAACGTCAGAAGCAGAAACTCTGGACGGAGTCTCAAACTCAATCTCCTCACGACCCTTACGACGCTCGGCGTGGTAAGTCAGACCGGTACCCGCCGGAATCAGACGACCGACGACCACGTTCTCCTTCAGTCCGCGCAGGTAGTCGCGCTTGCCGGTAACCGCAGCTTCGGTCAGAACACGAGTCGTCTCCTGGAAGGACGCCGCCGAGATGAACGATTCAGTGGCCAGGGACGCCTTGGTGATACCGAGCAGCACACGCTCGAACTTGGCCGGGAAGCCGTTGTCACGATTGACGCGGTCGTTCTCTTCCAGCAGGCGGGTGTACTCAAGCTGGTCACCACGGATAAAGCAGGAATCACCGGTGTCGGTAATCTCTACCTTACGCAGCATCTGACGCAAAATGGTCTCAATGTGCTTGTCGTTAATCTTTACACCCTGCAGACGGTAAACGTCCTGGATTTCGTTAACGATGTAGCGGGCCAGCTCACCCACGCCCAGCAGACGCAGTACGTCGTGTGGGTTGGTCGGGCCGTCGGAGATAACTTCACCACGGGTTACCTGTTCGCCCTCGAACACGTTGAGGTGACGCCATTTTGGAATCAGCTCCTCGTATGGATCAGCACCGTCGGTCGGGGTAATGACCAGACGCTTCTTGCCCTTGGTCTCTTTACCGAAGCCGATGGTGCCGGAGATTTCGGCCAGGATGGAGTGCTCTTTCGGCTTACGGGCCTCAAAGAGGTCAGCAACCCGTGGCAGACCACCGGTGATATCCCGGTTACCGGACGACTGTTGCGGAATACGGGCCAATACCGCACCCACTTCCACGGTTGCGCCATCCACCAGATTGACCAGGGCGTTGGCAGGCAGGAAGTACTGGGCAGGTACATCCGTTCCCGGCAGCCTCAGCTCGTTACCGTCGGCGTCTTTCAGCTGGATGGCAGGACGGATGTCCTTACCGGCCGATGGACGGTCTTTCGGGTCCATAACCTCCATATTAGACAGACCGGTCAGCTCGTCGGTCTGGGTCTTGACGGTGATGTTTTCATCCATGCCCTGGAATTCTACGATACCGGCAGTCTCGGTGATGATTGGGTGGGTGTGTGGATCCCATTTGGCCACGGTTTGGCCAGCTTCCACCAGGTCACCGTCTTTCACCGAAATCATGGCACCGTAAGGCAGTTTGTAACGCTCGCGTTCACGGCGAAACTCATCGGCAATAGCCAACTGACCGGAACGGCTGACGGCAACCAGTGTGCCATCCTTACGCTCCACGGACTTCAGGTTCAGCAGACGGATGGAGCCTTTGTTCTTGACCGTGACGCTGTCTGCCGCCGCGTTTCTGGACGCCGCACCACCGATGTGGAAGGTACGCATGGTTAGCTGGGTGCCCGGCTCACCGATGGACTGGGCCGCGATAACACCCACAGCCTCACCTTTGTTGACCAGGTGGCCACGGCCCAGGTCACGACCATAACACTTGGAGCAAATGCCATGACGGGTTTCACAGGTGATGGGCGAGCGCACGCGCATCTCGTCCACGTTCATGATCTCAAGACGCTTCACCCAGGCTTCGTCGATCAGGGTGCCCGCCGGTACAGCGATTTCGCTGTCGCTGCCAGGCTTGAGGACGTCTTCGGCCACCACACGACCGAGGATACGCTCACCGAGCGGCTCAACGATATCACCGCCTTCGATGTGCGGGGTCATCAACAGACCTTCGCTGGTGCCACAGTCGTCTTCCGTGACCACCAGGTCCTGGGCCACGTCCACCAGACGACGGGTCAGGTAACCGGAGTTTGCTGTTTTCAACGCCGTATCGGCCAGACCCTTACGGGCACCGTGGGTGGAGTTGAAGTACTGGAGTACGTTCAGACCTTCACGGAAGTTGGCGGTGATCGGTGTTTCGATGATCGAGCCATCTGGCTTGGCCATCAGACCCCGCATACCGGCCAGCTGACGAATCTGGGCAGCACTACCCCGGGCACCGGAGTCAGCCATCATGTAAACGCTGTTGAAGGACTCCTGATCGACCTCTTTACCTTCACGGTCGATCACTTTATCAACCTTCAGGTTGTCCATCATGCGCTTGGCCAGCATTTCGTTGGCCCGCGACCAGATATCGATAACCTTGTTGTACTTCTCGCCGGCGGTAACCAGACCGGAAGCAAACTGTTTCTCGATCTCTTTCACTTCTTCGTTGGCATCATCAATGATGCGCACTTTTTCCGGCGGAATAACGAAGTCGTTAACACCGATGGAGGTGCCGGAAATGGTGGCGTACTGGAAGCCCAGATACATCATCTGGTCGGCAAAAATAACCGTTTCTTTCAGACCGACATAGCGGTAACAGGCGTTGAGCAGGCCAGAGATGGCCTTTTTCTTCATGGCCTGGTTGACCAGCGAGAATGGCAGGCCTTCCGGCACGATGCCCCAAAGGATCATGCGACCCACGGTGGTGTCAGCCAGAAACTTGTTGTCGTGCTCGACGCCTTCGCCATCTTTGTACTTTTCATGCACACGCACTTTGATCCGGGCGTGCAAGTCTACTGCCTTGGTACGGTAGGCGCGCATAACTTCGTCGATATCGACGAACGCCATACCCTCGCCCTTGGCGTTGATGCGCTCACGGGTGATGTAGTACAAGCCGAGTACCACGTCCTGGGACGGTACGATGATCGGCTCGCCATTAGCCGGTGCCAGGATGTTGTTGGTGGACATCATCAGGGCGCGGGCTTCGAGCTGTGCTTCCAGGGTCAGCGGTACGTGCACTGCCATCTGGTCACCGTCAAAGTCGGCGTTGTAGGCCGCACACACCAGCGGGTGCAGCTGAATGGCTTTACCTTCGATCAGCACTGGCTCAAACGCCTGGATACCCAGACGGTGCAGGGTTGGCGCCCGGTTGAGCATGACCGGGTGTTCGCGGATTACGTCCGCCAGCACGTCCCACACCTCGGGGGTTTCGCGCTCGACCATTTTCTTGGCGGCTTTGATGGTGGTGGCCAGACCTTTGGCTTCCAGCTTGCCGAAGATAAATGGCTTGAACAGTTCCAGCGCCATCTTCTTGGGCAGGCCGCACTGATGCAAACGCAGGGTAGGCCCAACGGTAATAACCGAACGACCAGAGTAGTCTACCCGCTTACCGAGCAGGTTCTGACGGAAGCGGCCCTGCTTACCCTTGATCATGTCGGCCAGGGATTTGAGCGGACGTTTGTTGGAACCGGTGATCGCCCGTCCACGACGGCCGTTGTCCAGCAACGCATCCACAGACTCTTGCAACATCCGCTTTTCGTTGCGGACGATGATGTCTGGCGCATTCAGATCCAGCAGTCGCTTGAGACGGTTGTTACGGTTGATGACCCGACGGTACAAGTCGTTCAGGTCGGAAGTAGCAAAACGACCACCGTCCAATGGTACCAACGGACGCAGATCCGGCGGCAGAACGGGCAGAACGGTCAGGATCATCCACTCCGGGTTGTTGCCGGAGTTATGGAACGCCTCAAGCAGTTTCAGACGCTTGCTCAGCTTCTTCAGCTTGGTCTCTGAGTTAGTTTGCGGAATCTCTTCGCGCAGCGTGTTGACTTCATCTTCCAGGTCGATGTCAGCCAAAAGGGCTTTGATGGCCTCGGCACCCATGCGGGCATCAAAGTCATCGCCAAACTCTTCCAGCGCTTCGTAATATTGTTCGTCGGACAGCAGCTGGTTTTTATCCAGCGTGGTCATGCCCGGATCAACTACCACATAAGATTCAAAGTACAGCACCCGCTCGATATCGCGCAGGGTCATATCCAGCAGCAGACCGATACGGGATGGCAGGGATTTGAGGAACCAGATGTGCGCTACCGGGCTGGCCAGTTCGATGTGACCCATGCGGTCGCGGCGCACTTTGGCCAGAGCCACTTCAACGCCACATTTCTCACAGATCACACCACGGTGCTTCAGGCGCTTGTACTTACCGCACAGGCACTCGTAGTCTTTGACCGGGCCAAAAATCTTGGCGCAGAACAGGCCGTCACGCTCAGGCTTGAACGTACGGTAGTTGATGGTTTCCGGCTTTTTCACTTCGCCGTAGGACCAGGATCGGATCATATCCGGTGACGCCAGGCCAATCCGAATAGCGTCGAATTCGTCCGTCTGGCCCTGGGTCTTGAGCAGATTCAATAAGTCTTTCAAGATCGTATCTCCTCGCGGTGCAAGGCATCCGTCGTGTTAAAACGAAAGATGCCCTGGCCACACGTTCGTTATTCGTTTTCCAGTTCGATGTCGATGCCCAGTGAGCGGATCTCTTTCAACAGTACGTTGAACGATTCCGGCATACCGGCTTCCATTCTGTGGTCGCCATCTACGATGTTTTTATACATCTTGGTACGGCCAGTCACATCATCGGACTTCACAGTCAGCATCTCTTGCAAGGTGTAGGCGGCACCGTAGGCTTCCAGCGCCCAGACCTCCATCTCCCCGAAACGCTGGCCACCGAATTGTGCCTTACCACCCAGAGGTTGCTGGGTAACCAGAGAGTATGAACCGGTAGAACGCGCGTGCATCTTGTCGTCTACAAGGTGGTTCAGCTTGAGCATGTACATAAAGCCGACAGTGACCGGACGCTCAAAAGCATCGCCAGTACGGCCATCGAACAGAGTCACCTGGCCGCTGTCGTCCATATCCGCAAGGCGCAGCAGACGCTTGATTTCCGTCTCTTTAGCACCGTCAAAGACCGCCGTGGCCATGGGCACACCACCGCACAGGTTGCGTGCCAGCTCAAGCACTTCAGCGTCGCTGAAGGTATCGATCTGAATCGGGCTGGAGCCTGGGATGCTGTTGTAGACTTCGTCCAGGAACTTGCGCAGCTCACCCATGCTCTGCTGGGCTTCCAGCATGCGGTTGATCTTCACACCCAGCCCTTTGGCCGCAGCGCCCAGGTGCGTCTCCAGAACCTGGCCAACGTTCATCCGCGACGGTACGCCCAGCGGGTTGAGAACGATGTCCACCGGGTTACCCTCAGCATCGTGCGGCATGTCTTCCACCGGCATGATGATGGAGATAACACCCTTGTTACCGTGACGGCCCGCCATCTTGTCACCCGGCTGGATACGACGCTTGATGGCCAGATAGACCTTGACGATCTTCAGCACACCCGGGGCCATATCATCGCCGGTCTGCAGTTTCTTCTTCTTGTCTTCGAAGCGCTCGTCCAGCTGGGCACGACGCTCTTTGAGCTGCTCGCGGGACAGGTCCAGCATCTCGTTCAGGGACTCGTCTTCCATGGACAGCTTGAACCACTGTTCGTGTTCCAGGCCGTCAAGGTAACCGTCGCTGATTCGGTCACCCTTGCCAAGGCCGGGCGCACGCATCACAGACTGATCGCGCAAGATGCCACGCAGACGGGCAAAGGTGTCGTTTTCTACCACGCGGAACTCTTCATTCAGGTCCTTGCGGTACTCATCAAGTTGCGCCTTCTCGATGGACAGCGCACGAGAGTCTTTCTCCACGCCGTCGCGGGTGAAGACCTGTACGTCGATAACGGTGCCCTTGACGCTGGTAGGCACCCGCAACGAGGTGTCCTTAACGTCAGATGCTTTTTCACCGAAGATGGCGCGCAGCAGCTTTTCTTCTGGTGTCAGCTGGGTTTCACCTTTGGGTGTTACTTTGCCCACCAGAATGTCGCCGGCGCTCACTTCAGCACCAACGTAAACGATACCTGCTTCGTCCAGCTTGTTCAGGGCCGATTCACCCACGTTAGGGATGTCCGCCGTGATCTCTTCCGAGCCGAGCTTGGTGTCACGGGCGATACAGGTCAGTTCCTGAATATGTATGGTGGTGAAGCGGTCTTCCTGTACCACACGCTCGGAGATAAGGATGGAATCCTCAAAGTTATAACCATTCCAGGGCATGAACGCCACGCGCATGTTCTGCCCCAGGGCCAGCTCGCCCATGTCTACGGATGGGCCGTCGGCCATGATGTCGCCACGGGCGATCTTGTCGCCCGCTTTTACCAAAGAACGCTGGTTGATGCAGGTGTTCTGGTTAGAACGGGTATATTTGGTCAGGTTGTAGATATCAACACCGGCCTCGCCTGGCTGCACTTCGTCGTCGTTGACACGCACCACGATACGGGCCGCGTCCACGGTATCGATCGCACCGCCCCGTCTGGCCACTACGCAAACGCCGGAGTCGGAGGCCACGTTGCGCTCCATGCCGGTGCCGACCAGCGGCTTCTCAGCGCGCAGGGTTGGTACAGCCTGACGCTGCATGTTCGAACCCATCAAGGCACGGTTAGCGTCGTCGTGCTCCAGGAACGGAATCAGGGAGGCAGCCACGGACACCATCTGCTTGGTGGATACATCCATGTACTGGACTTTGTCCGGATTCATCAGCGTCGCTTCACCGCGATAACGAACCACAACCAACTCATCGGTGAGCTGTTTGTTTTCATCCATGGAAGCAGAGGCCTGGGCAATAACGAACTCGCCTTCTTCGATGGCAGAAAGGTAATCAACGTCGTCGGTTACTTTGCCATCGACTACGCGACGGTAAGGCGCTTCCAGGAAGCCGTAGTCGTTGGTGCGCGCGTAAGTGGCCAAAGAGTTGATCAGACCGATGTTCGGACCTTCCGGCGTTTCAATGGGGCAAACACGGCCGTAGTGGGTGGCGTGTACGTCACGCACCTCAAAGCCGGCGCGCTCACGGGTCAGACCGCCTGGACCAAGCGCAGATACACGACGCTTATGGGTGATCTCGGACAGCGGATTGTTCTGGTCCATAAACTGGGACAACTGACTGGAACCGAAAAACTCTTTGATTGCGGCAGCAACAGGCTTGGCATTGATCAGATCCTGAGGCATCAAGCCTTCAGATTCGGCCAGACTCAGGCGCTCTTTGACTGCACGTTCAACCCGCACCAGGCCAACACGAAACTGGTTCTCTGCCATCTCGCCTACGGAACGTACACGACGGTTGCCCAAGTGGTCGATGTCGTCACAAACACCTTTACCATTACGGATATCCACCAGGATTTTCAGCACGTCAATGATGTCATCATTGTCCAGAATCCCGTGACCGGTATCCTCGTCACGACCCAGACGACGGTTAAACTTCATCCGACCAACGGCAGAAAGGTCATAACGCTCGGAGGAGAAGAACAGGTTCTGGAACAGCGCCTCGGCGGCATCCTGCGTCGGCGGCTCGCCGGGGCGCATCATTCGGTAAATTTCCACTAATGCTTCAAGGCGGTTGGTGGTGGTGTCCGAACGCAGTGTGTCAGAGATAAACGGACCACACTCCAACTCGTTGATGTACAGCGTGTCCACCGTCTTGATACCGGCGGAGAGCAGTTTTTCGTAAACTTCAGGCGTGATTTCAGTGTTGCACTCAACGATGATTTCGCCGGTGCTTTTGTGAATCACCGTTTTGGCCAGCACCCGGCCGTAGATATACTCCACGGGTGCTTCAAGGTTCTTGATGTTGGCTTTTTGCAGGTCACGGATATGACGGGCAGTGACCCGACGGCCTTGCTCCACCACGACGTTGCCGTCGTTATCGTGAATATCGAAGCTGGCTGCCTCGCCGCGCAGACGGTCGGCTACAAACTCGGTGCTGACTTTTTCAGCGCCAATGTTGAACTCGACGACATCAAAGAACCTGTCCAGAATCTCTTCGTTGGACAGACCCAACGCCCGGAGCAGAATAGTCGCTGGTAACTTACGACGGCGGTCAATACGGACGAACAGCAGATCCTTAGGGTCGAACTCGAAGTCCAGCCAGGAACCACGGTAAGGAATCACCCGGGCGGAGTAAAGCAGCTTACCCGAGGAGTGAGTCTTGCCCCGGTCATTGTCAAAAAATACGCCCGGAGAGCGGTGCAGCTGAGAAACGATAACCCGCTCAGTACCGTTGATGACAAAGGTGCCGTTATCGGTCATGAGCGGAATTTCGCCCATATACACTTCTTGTTCTTTGATGTCCTTGATTGCCTTGTTAGCGGAGTCTTTATCGTAGATGATCAGCCGCACTTTGACGCGCAAAGGTACTGCATAAGTAACACCCCTGAGCTGGCATTCCTTGACATCAAAAGCAGGAGCACCCAGTCTGTAACTAACATATTCAAGTGCCGCATTGCCAGAATAGCTGACGATTGGAAAGACCGATTTGAAGGCTGCGTGAAGCCCGATATCCTCCCTGGCCGCCGGTTCTTTGCCTGACTGCAACAGCTTGTGATATGAATCAAGCTGAATCGCCAGCAGATACGGCACATTCATGACATTCGGCAACTTGCCGAAGTCCTTGCGGATGCGTTTTTTCTCTGTGTACGAGTATGCCATCAGCGTTCCCCAGCTTGGTTACCAGTTTTTCAACTCAGACCCATGGCCTGACATGGTTCGGTTAGTTTGAGAGCGGGTGGCTCCCTGTCAAAACCATAAAAGTTTTCGGTACATCTGGCCTATTAGAAGGCCTGTGTCGCACACACTGTAGAGCCGTTGCGACCACCTAACATGCCGTTACCAGCATCATCTGCCGTATAAAGGCATCAACCGTTGCATGAGCTTCAGCACCTGAACAAAAATAAAACTAACGTTCTAATTTACCATACTGCCTGCACGACAAAACCGCTCACGTCGCAAAGCGCAACGGAAGCGGTATCCGGTTCTGACCGAGTCATCGGGCAGTTTGTCTGTTTCAGGCAGGGCATAAAAGTCAGGGCATGGGTTCTATACAGCAATCCGCCATCATCTCACAGCTTGCGAAGAAGTGGTACTAAAACATTCAGAAAACCCCGTACAACCACGCTTTACTACGTTAGCTCCCATGGGGGGCAACTCTTCGCCAGCCCCGTTTTCCAACACGTAAAAAGCACCCGCGAACCTCTCGGTGCAGCAACCAGATAACCAGTGTGAAAACAGTTTCAGGTGCAAGTGCAGTTACTCAGATGCTATAGCTCATACAACGGGAAAAAGGCCGGCGCCGTTGGGGCGCCAGCCGCCCGAGTCCATTATGCAACAGACTCGGTTTTATGCAATGCTTTTTTGTCATACAGAAGCGGCCACTGTGGTGTCCGACTGTCTTGCACAAAGCACATACACAGCAAGCAGAAATTACTTGATTTCTACTTTAGCACCAGCTTCTTCCAGCTGCTTTTTCAGCTCTTCAGCTTCTTCTTTAGAAGCGCCTTCTTTCAGAGGAGCTGGAGCGCCGTCTACGACAGCCTTGGCTTCTTTCAGACCCAGGCCAGTGACAGCACGTACTACCTTGATGACGTTAACTTTCTTGTCGCCAGCGTCAGCCAGGATTACGTCGAACTCAGTTTTCTCTTCAGCAGCGGCAGCAGCTTCAGCAGGAGCAGCAGCAACAGCAACAGCAGCAGCAGCAGAAACGCCGAACTTCTCTTCCATAGCGGAAACCAGTTCAACAACGTCCATTACAGACATTTCAGCGATTGCATTCAGGATATCTTCTTTAGACAGAGCCATCTCTATATCTCCAGAAATTTTTGTCGGGGTATACGACAATGGGCAGACCCCGTAATGTGTTTAGGCAAAAAAGCGAAAAAACCAATTCCAGCGGAATTACGCAGCTTTTTTCTTCTCGTCGGCAACAGCGGCCACAACACGGGTAATGCTTGCAGGGAACTCGTTCAGAGTTCTTGCCAGCTTGGTTACCGGTGCGATCATTACGC
The DNA here is from genome assembly GCA_024509075.1 of Endozoicomonas sp. Classification (GTDB taxonomy): domain Bacteria; phylum Pseudomonadota; class Gammaproteobacteria; order Pseudomonadales; family Endozoicomonadaceae; genus Endozoicomonas. Next base: position 19,502 of record JAKROC010000018.1, on the reverse strand, counting down.
TCATCAGCATTGCGCGAGCCTGATCCAGAGTTGGCATCTTGGCCAGAACATCGATCTGTTCCGCGCCGAGCAGCTGTCCAGAGATGGACAGAGCCTTGATTTCCAGCTCCTTGTTCTCTTTGGCAAAATCTTTAATCAGACGCGCAGCGGCACCTGGATCTTCCATTGAGAAAGCAAGCACAGTTGGGCCTACCAGAACTTCCTGCAGGCACTGAAGCTCAGTACCTTCTACAGCACGCTTGGCCAGGGTGTTACGCACTACCTTCAGGTAGACGCCACCGTCACGGGCCTGCTTGCGCAGAGCAGTCATTTGACTGACAGAAAGACCACGATAGTCCGCGATTACAGCCGACAGAGCGTTTTGTGCAGCCTCGCCGACTTCGGCAACAATCGCCTTCTTGTCTTCGAGTCCTAACGCCATGGGCTTTACTCCAGATTCATGAAGTTTCGCCTGCGACCTAAGCCAACAGGCACTTACAATACGGTGATGGGTGCAGGAAATTCTTTGCGGGAATAACATACTCACCGTCTACGCAGGAGATTAAGTTTTTGCTTTTGTCCGAGGACTCAGCAGCAACACCTGCGATCTTTGACGACCCCTGCCAGGCAGGGACTCCAAAGTCTTTTGCGGCCAGCAACAACCGGCCAGAACCCTGAAACTCAGGGTTCAGTCATTCTTAAGCAGACAGGGAAGACATGTCGATGGTCAGACCCGGGCCCATAGTGGAGGACAGGGAAACCTTCTTCATGTAAACGCCTTTGCTGGAAGAAGGCTTGAGCTTCTTCAGGTCAACCAGCAGGGCTTCAACGTTCTGCTTCAGGGCAGCGGCGTCAAAGTCGATCTTACCAACGCCAGCGTGGATGATGCCGTTTTTGTCAGTACGGAAACGAACCTGACCCGCCTTGGCATTACGAACAGCCTCAGCAACGTTAGGGGTTACCGTACCCACTTTCGGGTTTGGCATCAGGCCGCGTGGACCGAGGATCTGACCCAGCTGACCAACAACGCGCATGGCATCCGGAGAAGCGATAACCACGTCGAAGTCCATCTGGCCAGCCTTGACTTGCTCAGCCAGATCGTCCATACCAACCACTTCCGCACCGGCTTCTTTAGCCGCTTCAGCGTTAGCGCCCTGAGCGAACACAGCAACGCGAACGTCTTTACCAGTGCCGTTTGGCAGTACGGTAGAGCCACGAACAACCTGGTCGGATTTACGTGGATCAACGCCCAAGTTCACAGACACTTCGATGGTCTCTTTGAACTTGACGCTGGAAATTTCTTTGAGCAGGTTAGCTGCTTCTTCAAAGCTGTAAGAGCGAGTAGAGTCAATCTTCTCAGCGATCAGCTTGGCGCGCCTAGACATCTTGGCCATTACTCAACACCCTCCACGATCAGACCCATGGAACGCGCTGAACCAGCAATGGTACGAATTGCAGCGTCTTCATCAGCAGCCGTCAGGTCAGGCTCCTTGATTTTGGCGATTTCCAGCAGCTGCTCGCGATTGACAGTACCGACTTTTTCGGTATTTGGACGACCAGAGCCTTTTTTCAGCTTCAACTGCTTCATGAGCAGGACAGAGGCTGGCGGCGTCTTGGTTTCGAAAGTGAAGCTGCGGTCACTGTAAACAGTGATAACAACCGGAATCGGCATACCTGCATCCATTTTCTGGGTAGCAGCGTTGAATGCCTTACAGAATTCCATGATGTTGACACCGTGCTGACCCAGTGCAGGGCCAACAGGTGGAGATGGGTTTGCCTGACCAGCAGGCACTTGCAGCTTGATATAAGCCTGGACTTTCTTGGCCATGTTTAACCTCTACGTGGGTCACTGCCTCATCAGGCGTTTTGCGAAGCGGATGCTCCCAAAACCCCCAAATCAAGGGCTACCCGTTACAAAGCGCCGTAGTCTACCGAAAAAATTCCGAATCCACCAGCACAAAAACGCCTGAAAAGATCGCCAACCACTCAATCACCCCCCAGGCACTTACCAATTCAGCCGTATTCACCGGCACTTTTGCCCAGCATTTTTTGCCGACAAAGAAAAACCCGCCTGCCTGAAAGCAACACGGGTCTGGAAAGATCACTTAAACTTTTTCGACTTGACTAAACTCAAGCTCCAGAGGCGTTGAGCGGCCAAAAATCATAACAGCAACCTGCAAGCGACTTTTCTCGTAGTTGACCGACTCAACCACACCATTAAAGTCAGCAAACGGGCCTTCAATAACACGCACCATCTCACCAGGCTCAAACAACGTTTTCGGCCTGGGCGCGTCAGCACCTTCGTGCACGCGACGCAAAATGATGTCCGCCTCTTTTTCCGTGATCGGTGCCGGCTTGTCAGCAGTCCCACCAACAAAACCCATGACCCGAGGCGTATCTTTGATCAAGTGCCAGGAGTCTTCGTTCATTTCCATTTGAACCAGCACATAGCCCGGAAAGAACTTTCTTTCACTTCTGCGCTTCTGGCCGTTTTTGATCTCTACCACTTCTTCGGTAGGCACCAGAATTTCACCAAAGTACTCTTCCATCGCGAAGCGCTTGACCCGCTCATTGAGTGAGCGCAGCACTTGCTTTTCGTACCCGGAATAGGCATGAACCACATACCAACGTTTCGCCATGTCTTGTCCCTATCAAATCAGGCGGCTGACAATCCAGCCTAGCAGAGAATCGAGTCCCCACAAAACGAGCCCCATCGCCAATACGACAGCAACAACCACCAGCGTGGTTTGCACCGTCTCCTGACGAGTAGGCCAGACGACCTTGCGAATCTCGTTTTTGGCATCCTTCAGCAATGTCCAGAAGGCGCCACCTTTTACCGTTTGCAGGGCAATAAAGCCGGCCACGACTGCGACCACAAGCAATCCGACAACCCTGAGGAGAAGCGACTCGGCGGAGAAGTAATAATTACCGTAAACACCAACAGCGACCAGTACCGCCACAAGGCCCCATTTGAGACCATCCAGACGACCCTCAGTCGCAACTTCAGAATTTCCACTCATCGAATTAATTTCTCTATTCAGGCCCACTCAATAACCTGAAAGGCAGGCGCCTCATGAGCTTGATCATCGGAAATGGCAGGCCAGGAGGGAATCGAACCCCCAACCCCCGGTTTTGGAGACCGGTGCTCTACCAATTGAACTACTGGCCTAAATCTTTGTTATCCTGCGTTACAGGACGGTAAATTATAATCATCATCAGCCGGACTGGGAAGTCTTGCGGCTATATCAGGCGCTGAATGAGAGACACCTGTTAAAGAAGGAGACGTACGTCCCTGAAAATGGAGCTCTTAACCGGAATTGAACCGGTGACCTCATCCTTACCAAGGATGCGCTCTACCGACTGAGCTATAAGAGCATAATCTTTCTGAAAAGCATGAATGGAGCGGGTAGCGGGAATCGAACCCGCATCATCAGCTTGGAAGGCTGAGGTTCTACCATTGAACTATACCCGCACAAACAAGAGACCATTTATGCAGAAACTTCTGAACATGCAAAAGGCAATGACCAGAAACAGCAGCCAAGCATTAAACCAGCTCTCAGCCTGCTTAACACAATGATACAAATCTGGTGGTGGGGGCTGGATTCGAACCAGCGAAGCTTGCGCGTCAGATTTACAGTCTGATCCCTTTGGCCACTCGGGAACCCCACCCGATGCTGCGCATTCTATTCACAGGGTATTCATTGTCAAGCCCTGGTTGCCGCCACCTTCTTTGGCAACCGTCTCAACCCGCCTGACTGCACCCCTCGGCAGCGATGCGTATACTAGAGAAACTCACTGTCTGTTGCAATGCCTTTGCCGCACTTTTTTACCAGAAGCTTTTCCCGGGAACAGACGACACTTATTAGTTTAAAGGTCATCTGCCTGCCCTGGTGTAAGGTACAACCCGGATTGCCCGCCACCACCCGCCACGGTCTGTGACTCACAGGCACCTGTCAGCGTTTGCAGCCGGGGAAACGGTTGCACCGCCTGATCCCAGAAGGAAGCATCAAGCACTGCCTCTGCTGAGGCATCTATCTCCAGCCACCACTCCTCTGGCTGTCTCGGCAGAGGTTTTACGGCAACATTGTAGCCCGCATCCTGTAAACGACGACTGACTGATAAAACCATCTCCCGGCTCGAGTAGAGCCCCAGCGATATCCCATTGGCCAATTCGCCCTTATTGATGACAAAGCTATCAATGCGTTGCGCCTGCAGCTCGCGCAGCAGACGCATGGCACCGTCGGCACTGGGCAACGGCGGTATATGCACCCAGTAATCATCGTATTCACCGCTCTGCCCGGCACGCACCTCACTGTCAACACCAAGTGCCAGCAGGCGTTGCCGCATCTCACCAGCGGCAAGCTCATTACCAAACGGCCCTGCGATGAGGCACTGGCGATCACCGGCAAAATCACCGGGCACAGCAAGGGCAGCTGTCGGAGCTGCATCTTTGTGCCCAAGCTCTGAAAGCAACACCAGTCGTTCACTGCGGGTCTGCAGGTAGGCAGTATCTTCTTGCGGCAACCAATAGCCAACCTGAGACGCCTGCCAGGAGCCCCAGGCAAAATAGACAATATTGATCAGAGCAAGAAAGATAACCGTTAAACGCATTAGTGCTTAATCCAGAGTGAACAACGCATCGTCAAAAGCGAGTGTCAGACCATCCATCACCAACTCAGGATACTCCAGACACACCCCCTGAATAAACGGTTTAACCATGGCAGCATCGCCGCCTGTCATATAAACGACACTATTAATATTTTTCTCAGCAGCAAATGCGCCTGCCTGCTGAGTATTAATCATGGCCACCGCCATAGCCAAAGCACCATTATTGATGCACTCAATCGTGTTATTACCCGGTAAAACAGCCGTAGCGTTGTCGGCCACCAAAGGGAGCCGGGCAGTGTTGGCGTGTAGCGACTGCTTCATCAAACGAACCCCCGGAACAATAAACCCCCCCAAATGCTGGCCAGCACCACTTAACGCATCAACAGTCATGGCCGTGCCGCAGCTCACCACCAGCTTATTGCCAGCCCCACCCCTGTGATGTGCAGCTAACATAGCTAACCAGCGATCAACACCAATCTCAGGGTAAGCCACCTGCACGCCCCGCCACACAGACTTCACTTGTGCCCGCCACAAAGGAATATGCAGGTGATCATCCACCGCAGCACAAAGCCGCTGAAAACGCTCATCGCCAGAGACAACCGCCGCCCTGGCGCAATCCACCGACCCTGACTGGGTGAGCAGTTCCGTAAGCGCCTGCTGCCAACACTGGTCATTGGCCAGATAACCGTGGGCAACCCGTTCGCCACCCTTATCGTTTACCTGTAAAAGCCGCCATTTCAGCCGCGTGTTACCGGCATCAAACTCCAAAACCCTCATGACTCCATCTTCTTGTGTGCGACCTTCAGCGATACCTCACCGCCATTAAATACCATTATTCCCTGATGAGTATTAAGCAACAGCCCGCCACCATCGTTGACACCGGCAGCCACCCCAACGATCTTGCGACCCGACGCATCAACCACAATTTCCTGACCGGCAAACGCATCACAACGCTGCCATTGCGCTTTGAAGTGAGCAAAGCCGTGTTCGCTGAACACATCCAGCATCTGGCATAGCTGACTGATCAGAGCACTGGCCACCTGATTACGGCTGACCGTCTTGCCGCATATCTGCTGCATATCCATCGCCGGCTGGTCAATGCTGTCCAACTGTGCCTGACTGAGGGCGATATTGATGCCAACACCAATAATCACCTCACATTCGCCGGTTGGATCGCCGTGTAGCTCAAGCAAAATACCGCTGAGTTTGTGCAGCCCTGCCGCGCTTTGCCAGAGCACATCATTGGGCCATTTCAGCTTCAGATTCTGGCCACCGCACCTTTCCAGCGCCCTGAGAACCGCCAAACCGACAGCCAGGCTCAGCCCTTCGAGCGAAGCCGAACCAGCACGGTAAAACCAGCGCAAAGAGAGACTGATGGTGGCACCAAGGGGGTTTTGCCATGCCCGCCCACGACGCCCCCGGCCACTGCTCTGGTATTCGGCCAAACAAGCCACTTTGGACGTCATGTTCTGCCGGATGGGAAAGCTTCTGACCCAATCGTTAGTGGACGTTGTTTGCCAGCAGGTATGAACAGCCACATTAGTGCCAGGCTCAAGAGCAGCAACAATTCGATCCTGATCGAGCAACTCCACACCACGATGCAGACGATAGCCCTTCCCTTTTACCGAATCGACTTGCAGGCCGAGTGCTGTCAATGTCTGTAGCTGCTTCCAGATTGCCGCCCGGCTGATGCCCAGAGTGCTGCCCAACGCCTCACCGGAATGAAAACGACCATCACTTAACAGTTTTAACAGCTTTTCCGTGTTTTCCATCAGCAACCCAAAAACAAAATAACAATGATGAACCAACGTGCACTCAGGAGTAATCGCCGTCCAGCTCTCGCAGCAGTTTGGTGGTAAATTCATGCAGGTAATCAGTATTTTCCTGCGCCATCGCCCGCCCGGCATCAGTCTGCATGGCATCGGCCAGCTTCAGCAGCTTGAGCTGAAAGTGATCCAGAGCGTAGCGACGGTCATCAGGCTCGCGCTGCAATGCCTGCGGGTCTTGTGGATCAAACATCTTTTGTCGTAAGACTCCAGCCGTATAAAATACCCTGGCCAGACCGATTGCACCCAACGCCTCCATCCGGTCTGCATCCTGAACCACTTTCGCCTCAATGGTTTGCGGGGCAATCCCGGCCGAATAACTATGGCTGGCGACACTGTGGCAAACGTTATCGATCAACTGACCGGGAAAGGCCATCTCCACCAGCACGGCTCGAGCCTTGACCGCAGCCAGAGATGAGGCCTGCGCCCGTTGCGGATGGTCTTTTGGCAACACAACAATATCGTGTAAATAGCAGGCTGCCAGCACCACCAGAGGATTTACCGGCGACGGCTCCTGAGCCATGATCTGTTGAGCCGTCTTCCAGACGCGCTGAACATGGGATATGTCATGGGCAGCGTCTGGATGCTCCATCGCTTGCAGACAAGCAGTGATTTTCTGTTCCCAGCAATTGAGGGTTTGTGCACAGTGACTACTCACAGGGTAGAATTCTCCGTAGCGCAAAGGCCCATCCAAGGCCACATAAATGTTGTGCGAAAGTATTTATTTGCCTTGAGTCAACAACATGCCAGAACAGCACGAGCAAAACCATAGGCACAAAATATTGGCCGAAGACCAGAATGGCAGCAATTCCCGCTGAGTTTAATTGTGCTTTTTTTTGCTGAAGTTTCGAAGGCGCTACACCCCTGATGAACAGTGGCCGAGTTTTATCCGGGTAAATTTCGCCAGGGAAGCAACCAGTGCATTATTAAAATCATGCCCCACATGCATACGTTGCAGGGCAAAATGGTCGGCTACCACGGATGAGCCGTTGAGACAATCATTAATAAATTCTGCCAATGAATCCATTGAAGGGTTTATTGCTGCCAGCAGTGCCGCCTTTTCTATGTTACCAAGCCGTTTTTGCACTCCTTTTTCCAGCAGCCCTCTGATGGAAACAGCTGATAAAGGCTGTGGCTTATTGATGAATCGCAAACCGGCCAGAGAATTTTTATGATCATCCAGAAAGACTTTTGCCTCCCGGTAATGCTCACGGCAAACGAGTGAATGGACTTGTTCAAGCAGTCCCTGCTCCATTTCATCCATCCTGAGTTTATAGGAGAGCGCCTCAATTTTAAGCGCTTCAAGAGGGTAGCCCATATCCTGGGGAATTGGGGTTTCTCCATCGGGCAACAAAGACAGATAGGGATGCCCTGTTTGTAAAAGAAAGGATGTCGTATTAGCACCCTCGGTCAATACCGGCAGATCAGAAACCGTAATCAGATGATGAAAAACCGGTTTTGGCAGAACCGGTAGCAGGCAGATGGCAACCGCGCTGTTTCTGCTGAATCGATCGAGCAGTACATCGGCCTCTTCAGACTCAAAATCAACAATCATCAGTTTTCTTGCAGTGCCACGGCTGTCAAGCAGTGTGCTGACTTCCCGGGATTTACTCAGCAAAATCAGAGTGGGTTTACCTTTTTGAGTGACCATTTGCAAAGCATCAAGCCACCGCCATAATGAATGTTCACGGTAAGGTGTCACATCCTGATGCTTCAAGCCATAAACGACACTTATATGGATATGCCCTTGTCGGCACAAGGTACAAATTCTGCTCAGGCTTTCAGCCTGAAATGCACTACCGATTGGTGAGGTGCTCAGAGTCTTGCTGAACCACTGTCTTTCATTACGATCAGACCCGAATTCTTTAATGGCATCTACTTCCGGCAGCAGGCTGTTCGGTGGCAAGTGCAGAGGGATTTTCCGTACGTTTAAGCCATCAAAATCGGTATATAACACCCGACCATCAGGCGGTGTACTTTCGAACCGAAAGGGTTTTACCACAATAAAATGCTGACAACCGACTGGATGCTGTTGGTGTTTTTCAGGCAGATCCAGAAATGAAAACACCACAGCAGGCTCTGGTACGCTGTCATCGCACTGCACAACGGATATTGCGCTCTTCTCCCTGCGAAAGCACTGAGGAAGGCCCTTGTCAGGATAAAAACCGGGAAACAATAGTGCCAGCTTATTGAGTCCCACAGTTGTTGCACGTTCCAGTCTATGCGGGTATTGCACGTCTGGTTGCCCTGTTGCCTGCGCGGTATCCGCAAAGGTGGGTGGTGATAATCGCAGTTGAATTTTCGGTGTCTCCAGAGCAACCAACTGGTTGACCAGCTGCACACTGGCGTTTTCATCGCCCAGAGAAACATAATAGCCTTCTGTCTCCATTTTCATGCAGGCAAATGTGCCATACACCCCCGCCTCACCAAGCCACTGAAGCGTCTGCCTGGCTCTCTGGCGTAACACCCGGTTACCAGACGAAACCGTAGACGATAAATCCATGGCCTGAACAAGCGCACTGCCCAAAGGCACCTTTTGCCTGTCAATCGCCGTGGCGAGCCGGGGCAGCCCAAATGCTCCGGAGCCTGTTTTTGAGATGGTTGTTTTATTCAGCCCAATAACAGGCTTGAAGGCTGGCAACACCGACTGCCTTAATTGTTGGATTCTTTTTTCACACCGCCCATCAGCACTGTGTAGATTGAGAAAAAACAGTAAGTGATTCAGCCTCTGACGGACGCAAGGTTGCTCTATGGCACACTTGAGAAATGTCAGCTGTGCCTGCGGTGAAGCCTGGGAAAACTCCAGGCAATGCAGCGGTGATTTATTGCTGTTATCCATGATGATCAGTGTATCCGGTGCGCTGTTCATTATTTTAATACTGCTGCTGATATGCCCCCGTAAAATGGCGATATGAAGTGGCAACAACCCTTCTTTATTCTGTTCCGGCAAAAGCTGATTTGCGCCTGAGGCAATAGCCGCATCAAGACATCCAGATGTTTGCGCCTGTGCCGCACGATGTAATCCCGTATCGCCATTATGATCTTTTGCACGCAAGGCACACTTACCCTGCTCAGTGTTGAGCGCTTTACGGATCAACGGTGTGTACCCTGACTCCCCCATTCGGTGAACCAGCGTTTTACCTTCTTCGTCTGCCAACAAGAGGCATGCTGGATACCGATCAATAAGGGACGGTTCACGCACTGCCAAACGCAGTAGCTGCTCCTGATTCTGCTCCGCAATGGCTCGCTCAAAAGCGACCATAGTATGTTGCTCAAAACAGGGCGATTTTCGGATAGTTCTGGCAGTATTGGAGATGTCGACAGGAAGATGCTTTACTCCCGTACAACGCTCGGGAGCAGCAGTGACTCGGGGCTTTACTTCAACCGCAGTGGCGAAGCCAGAGGCATCAGACGAACCAGAGGACTCCCGCAGGTTTGCCGGGACCGAGGATCCACTGGTATAACCTGGCCGGGATGATGGCGTCATATCGCACTTTTTGCAGCAATTGCCCAAGAGCCACAAGCATAGCCGCTCAACCACTGAGCAAGCAAAAAAGACCGGAAAGACAGACAAAAAGTAGACGAAAGAACAGGATACCCATAAATTCGCCATCATTTACACAAATTTTTTGTTTGGCACTGCCAGCAACGCTTAATTTGCCCCAGGGAGTCTTCACCATGCCGGAACTGCCCGAAGTCGAAACCACCCGGCGCGGCATAGAGCCACATATTCAAGGTTGCACTATAGCGCAGGTTATTGTTCGCAATCCCCGACTGCGCTGGCCGGTACCGGACAATATTGACCGAATGCTCAGCGGCAAGACCATCCAGACCATCACCAGGCGAGCAAAATACCTGCTGCTGGATACCGGGAGCGGTCATCTTATCGTGCACCTGGGGATGTCGGGCAGCCTGCGCGTGCTGGAGTCACCCGCCCCGGCAGGCAAGCACGACCATGTTGACATTGTCATGACCAATGGCGTGCGCCTGCGCTACACCGACCCCCGTCGTTTTGGCGCGCTGTTGTGGTCTGAAGATGCGCTTGACGACCACGTCCTGCTCAAACACCTGGGACCAGAACCCCTGGCTCCTCCCGATACACAGAATACGGCCACCTTCACCGCCGAACGACTCTACCAGATGTCCAGAGGGAAAAAGCAGGCGGTAAAAACCTTTATCATGGATAACAAAGTGGTGGTGGGCGTGGGCAACATCTACGCCAGCGAAGCGCTGTTTCACGCCGGCATCAGGCCCGACCGCGCCTGCGGAACCATCTCGCGCAACCGTTATAAACGACTGATCGATTGTATTCGCGAGACCCTGAGCAAAGCCATTGCCGACGGCGGCACCACACTGCGTGACTTTGTTGGCGGCGATGGTCGCCCCGGCTACTTTAAACAGTCACTTGCCGTCTATGGTCGCGAGGGAGAACTCTGCCTGCGCTGCGGTGCCATCATCAAGGAGATAAAACTCGGTAACCGCAGCAGCTGCTATTGCAGCCGCTGCCAGCGGTGACAGAATAAAACCGGAACTTTTTTCTATTTGAACAAAACTGAGGCGCATTCCCGCTCCCCTTAGGTACCCGAGGGCATAAAGGCGGGTCGAGCCGAGACTACCTTCTTTTGCCATCCGACAGTGTTGTCCTCTTGCAATGCGCAATTTGTTTTCGCAAAGTATTCTCCTATTATCAGGCAGTGCAGCCTTGCCAAGAGTGCAGAAACACTCACCACACCAACGGGAACATTACTTTGGCGATCTACACAGGCAATGCGCATGGAAACACCAAAATTTATTACCCTGGAACGGGGTTGGTCATCAAAGACGATGATCACAGAACGTGGAGCCAATCGTAAGCCGCCAGAGTGCAAGCACTTTGGCGTTGGTGGCTGCTTAGTATTGGAAGCTCGCTCCTATTATAGGGGCGAGTAGTTCGTTCCCGTCGAAAATAAAATCGTTCCGCAGGCCGCAGAATTCGCGGATTGAAAAATTTGAAGCCCTACTGTTCCTAACGACTATGTTTCCCAAGACCAGGAAAAAACGGGAAAAGTCAAAACAGAGGGCTCCAAATGCGCAAAAAACGCAACCCGCAGTGTAGACTGGATTTGGCCTGCGTTCCGCATAATATCTGCAAAGAGCTGTCCGGCATGTCCGACGGTCAGGCTGACGCAGCGCTGCAAAAGTGACATACTTGGCAGTCTGCCCGTCAGTTTTTTCGGACGGCTTGCTGAGACATCTGTACGCTCACTTCTATTCCAGTTTTTCTTATGCCAACAACAACGAACAGCAACTACCTGCCCGCAAGCCCAATAAAATCCGGTCTTGGCCACCTGATTTTCCGGCTTATGGGAGGGTGGAAGATTGTCGGAAGTCTACCTGACAATATTAATAAATATGTAATCATTGTCGCTCATCATACATCCAACTGGGACTTTGCCATCGGTGTTGCCGTTAAGCTGATCCTCAGGCTCAGGGCGCGCTTTTTTGCCAAGCACTCCCTGTTTTTCTGGCCTGCGGGTGTGATCATGCGTGCCCTGGGCGGCATTGCTATCGAGCGGGACAAGTCCATTAACCGGGTTGACCAGGCCGTGGAGGAGATCAAAAACAGTAACAATTTTGTCCTGATCATTGCCCCCGAAGGCACCCGCTCAAAGGTTCAGCGCTGGAAAACAGGCTTTTATCATATCGCCAGGGGTGCCGACATTCCGGTGGTTCCTATCGCTTTTGACTTTCGGGCAAAAGAGGTTGTTATAGGTGCAGCCATGACCATGAGCGGCGATATGCCCGAAGATTTTACCAACATGCACGAGTTCTTTCTGCCCTACCCTGGCAAACACCCGGAATCAGGCTGCAACGGACCGTTTGACAACCCAGATATTTACAGGAAGTAATGACGTGTTTGCGTACAACACCAACCGTACCCAGTACCTGACCAGGCTCGCACCGATGTTACTGGCAGCACTAATCAGTGGCTGCAGCGTTTTCACGTCCGAGCCTCCCCGCCAGCAACCGGTTAAATTCAGCGAGCTGGATGGCTGGAGCCTCGACCAGGCCATTAGTGTCAAACCGGTGTTAATGAACAGCTGTGGCCGGTTAAACCGTTCAGTGCTGAACGGGGACAGCTCCTGGGGCAGTTATGAGCAGTGGCAGACGCTGTGCAAAGAGTTACGGCAGACGCCGGATCGACAGCTGAAAGATTTTTTTGAATTGAACTTTGTCCTGAAGCGCATCGCCCCGCAGAAAAAAGGCCTGTTCACCGGCTACTATTCGCCAATGATTGCTGGCAGCCTGACCCCATCGGACGAATACAACATCCCCCTGCTGAAGGTGCCTCACGATCTGGTGAATGTCCGGCTGTCTGACTTTGGCCTGCAAAAGCAACGGTTGGTTGGCAAGGTGGAAAATGGGTATCTGAAACCTTAAGGCAGCCGCGCCCAGATTGAACGACAAAAACCTGATAATAACGATGTACTGTTATGGCTGAACAACAGTACGGATAAATTTTTCCTGCAAGTTCAGGGTTCCGGCAGTGTGCAACTGCCCGACGGCAAAATCATCCATGTTGGCTACGCCGGCAATAATGGTCACGACTACGTACCTGTCGGTCGAGTGCTGCGCCAGGAAGGTGAGCTGGACGAGGTTTCCATGCAAAGCATTCGAGACTGGCTGCATATAAATCCGGACCGTCGCCAGTGGCTGATGAACCAGAATCCCCGCTATATCTTTTTTGACTTTACTGATGAGGGCGCCATCACCGCCCAGGGCGTGCCGGCCACCAGCGAGCACACGCTGGCAGTGGACCCAAAATATGTACCACTGGGTATGCTGGTGTGGCTGGATACCCGCCTCACGGCTAATGGCCAGCGCTTTCAACGACTGATGGTCGCCCAGGATACTGGCAGTGCCATTAAAGGCCCGGCCAGAGGCGACATATATATGGGATCTGAACAACAGTACGGATAAATTTTTCCTGCAAGTTCAGGGTTCCGGCAGTGTGCAACTGCCCGACGGCAAAATCATCCATGTTGGCTACGCCGGCAATAATGGTCACGACTACGTACCTGTCGGTCGAGTGCTGCGCCAGGAAGGTGAGCTGGACGAGGTTTCCATGCAAAGCATTCGAGACTGGCTGCATATAAATCCGGACCGTCGCCAGTGGCTGATGAACCAGAATCCCCGCTATATCTTTTTTGACTTTACTGATGAGGGCGCCATCACCGCCCAGGGCGTGCCGGCCACCAGCGAGCACACGCTGGCAGTGGACCCAAAATATGTACCACTGGGTATGCTGGTGTGGCTGGATACCCGCCTCACGGCTAATGGCCAGCGCTTTCAACGACTGATGGTCGCCCAGGATACTGGCAGTGCCATTAAAGGCCCGGCCAGAGGCGACATATATATGGGATCAGGTAAAGAGGCGGCTCTGCTTGCCGGGCCACAAAAAGAACCCGGAAAGCTGTATGTGCTGGTGCCGCGTTAATCAGCACATATCAACGACAGTGGCCACCAGTTTATCAATGCCGGCGGCTGCTTCGCTGATGCTGCGGGCCAGCATATAGGCAGGCGTGCTGACCAGCTTATGGGCTGGGTCAATAATGATGTCATCCACTGCACAGTCTTTGTGACTCACGCCGGTTTGTGCCAGTGCCGCGGCTGTGTCAGCGTCATTGCCAATAGTGACCTGTACCCCTTCGCCAAAAATGCGCCCGGCCATGGCCGGCGCGATGCACATCAGGCCAACGGGTTTGCTTGCCCCGGCAAACGCTTTGGCAGAGGCCATCACATCATCCTGCACGCGCACTTCGGCACCGGCAAGGGCAAAGTCCGAGAGGTTTTTCGCGGCACCAAAGCCACCAGGCACCACCAGGGCGTCAAAGTCGGCCACGTTCAGTTCTGTCAGTGGTTTGATGTTGCCCCTGGCAATCCTGGCCGATTCAACCAGCACATTGCGTTGCTCGCCAGTCTCTTCACCGGTCAGATGGTTGATCACATGGTGCTGGACGATATCAGGTGCAAAACATTGATAAGTGGCACCGTGTCGCTCAATACTCAGCAAGGTTAGGATGGATTCGTGGATTTCAGCGCCATCATAAACACCACACCCAGACAGGATAACAGCAACCTTTTTCTGTTTACTCATCGGCTTACTCCTATTGGTGAATTGACGGATGATTCTATGCAGATTAAGTCATTGATACCAGTTTTCATCACCTGATGCTGCTCACACAAATGGAGTGCGGCATAGAACCAGTGCTATCATTAGCCGAGGCACTCATGAACCTACCCAGCAGGTCAAGAGACACTTACCACTCACTGTATCTTTCTACCGAACCCATGCAACCCACCCAAGACTTATGATGCCAGGCACCGGAATACCCAGTTTTATGACAGTCATTGCTGTTTTGGTGCTTGGAGGCAGATTTTTTTTCTGGCTCATGCGCAACAGAAAGCAAAGCAAGCATCCCCAGCCCACAACCACCAGAAACCACACAAAAAAAGGCAGCAGCCACTGCGGGCAACAAGCCCAGGCTGCCGGTGTCGTGCATGGCAAAACCGTTATACCGGCTGATAAACACCCGATTTCCCGGCGCGAGATCAGCGAGAACGCGTTAAAGGTTGTCAATCGTCTGAACTCGCAGGGCTACGAAGCTTACCTGGTAGGCGGTTGTATTCGTGATCTCTATCTCGACCTGCACCCGAAAGATTTCGACATTGCCACCAACGCCAGCCCGGAAGAGGTACGCAGGCTATTCCGTAACTCCAGGCTGATCGGCCGGCGCTTCAAACTGGTGCACGTTCTGTTTGGTCGTGAGGTCATTGAGGTGGCCACTTTTCGCGCGAGCCACGAACAGCAGCAGCACAGTCGGGAAACATCCCGCCATTCACAGTCTGGCCGGATTTTGCGGGATAATGTCTACGGCTCGCTGGAAGAAGACGCCGTGCGCCGGGACTTTACGGTTAACGCGCTTTATTACGACGGGCGCGATGCCAGCGTGATTGATTACTGCCAGGGCATCGACGATATCCGCACCGGCACCCTGCGGTTAATTGGCGACCCAACCACCCGCTACCATGAAGACCCGGTCCGCATGCTACGCGCCGTTCGTTTTGCCGCCAAACTCAATTTCACCATGGCCCCTGAGACTGAGCAGCCCATCGGCAAACTTGGCCATCTTTTGCGGGACATCCCACCAGCGCGGCTGTTTGATGAGGTGCTGAAACTGCTGCAATCCGGTGATGGCGTGCAAACCTTCCAGTTGCTGCGCCAATATGGCCTGTTTGCGCATCTATTCCCGGCCACAGACTCTCTTCTGGCAGACTCTGATGATAAGCAAGCCGATTTGCTGATCATTGAATCGCTGAAAAGTACTGATCAGCGCATCCAATATGGTCGCCCGGTGACGCCGGCATTTTTGTTTACCGCCTTACTGTGGGCACCTATGCGACAATTGTCTAAAGAATTGATGAACCAGGGTGTACCGCCGATTCCTGCGTATCAGCAAGCATCCATGACCGTCATTGGTGATCAGTGCAACCACACCACCATTCCTCGTCGCTTTTCAATGGTCATTCGGGATATCTGGGATTTACAACTGCGCCTGGAGCGCCGACAGCCGAAAACGATCGAGTCGCTGCTCAATCACCCGAAATTCCGCGCTGCTTACGACTTCCTTGTGTTGCGTGAACGCTCTGGTGAGCCACTCGATGGCGCTGGCGCGTGGTGGACGGCAATACAAGAGTCCGATGAGTACGTCCGCCATGACATGATCAATACACTGGCCAGCCGGAAAACCCGTGGAGCACCGGGACAAAAACACAGAAGACGCCGCCGCAAGCCACGCCCTGCTGAGGGTGGAGAGCCCTGATGACGGTGACCGCCCACGTCGCCCTGGGCAGCAATCTTGAACAGCCGCAGTTACAGCTGCAAACAGCGGTGGCGGCCATAAAAGACACAAGACATATATATAATGTCGTATGCTCCAGGCTCTATCGCAGCGACCCGGTTGGGCCTTCGGAGCAGCCAGACTATTACAATGCTGTCGTGGGCATTGTAACCACACTGGCACCGCTGGCGCTGCTTGATGCTTTGCAAGCCATCGAAAATGCCCACGGCCGCACCCGCTCCCTGCGCTGGGGGCCAAGAACGCTGGATCTGGATATTATTTTATTCGGTAACCAGGTTATTGAGTCACCCAGACTGACGGTTCCCCATTACCAGATGCGGGTACGCAATTTTGTTCTGTGCCCACTGCTGGACGTGGCACCCGACCTGGTACTCCCCGACGGCCAGCCGCTACGCGCCCTGGTGGATGAGCTGGGGTATCAGGGGCTCAGTGTCATCGCTGACAACTACCCCTGGCTCCAAGACAGTCGTCGTTTCGCGGCATCAACAGCAGCAAAAAATTGTTGAACTATTCCACCGGCTCATAATCGAACGGTACGCAGCCCCCCGTTTCTGGTCTGCCCGCTTCTGATGAGAACCCGGAGGAAACCAAACACAATGAATGGTTCTGGTGCCGTTTCTGCCGCTGTGTACAACCCTGTGCCATCAAGCCAACAGGATGGGTCATCAGGCAGCGCCCGCTCCCCCTCAGGACTGGGCAGTCCAAGGGTTAATCAATATTCAGGCCCTCCGGTGGAGGCCACCAGTACATCCCTGGTATCCCGGTCAGTCAGCATCGTCTCAGACCTGATCGACTGGTCTATCGAAAATCGTTTAGGTGCAGCCAAACTTCTTGGCGCACTCGTGGTACCGGCTCAGTTTCGCCAGTCCAAGGTTTCCAGCTCCCAGTTACTGGCCGAAGCCTGCAATGCCAACAACCAGAAATCCGGCCATGTGGTGCGGTCTGACACAGCGCACTACGGTGACACCACGCTGACGGTCGCTGTCTGCACTCCACCCATGTGGCGTGCTGGCGATACCAGCCGCTGCGTGCTTTACCATAACCCCAATGCAGCGACCATTAGCAGCTACTTCCAACGCGGTAATCCTCCCCCGGCAAGACCCGGCTGCCTCCCTGAGCAGCACTGCCACTCAGGCCTGAAAGGCACTTTCGGTGATCAGACAGCCTCTGGCCTGCATGGTCCGGGCATTATTCAGGACATACGGCGGTGTCCTGTTATTCTCTACGACTACCGGGGGGTCGGTATCAACAAACAGACTACGCCCCTTTTCCCCACCTGCGAAACAATTGTCCAGGATGGTTTAGCCGCCTTGCACTATGCCCTGCTCCGCTTCGACAAAGTGGAGATCCTTGGCACGTCCCTCGGCGGCGCAGTGGCAACAGCCTCGCTGGATCGTTACCCAAGTCCAGCATACTCGCTCAAAGGTCGGGTGAGCATCAGTGTGCTTGACTCATTCTCTACCACTCCCCACGTTATGTTTCCCGATCAAGGCCCTTGGATTGACAATCTGGGATGGCTTCTTGGCGCTTACCTTGATGGAGCAGGGCATACAGACAGTCTGATCCGCAAGGGTTTCAAAATTGCTGTATCCAACCACGTTAACGATGAAGTCATTCCGTCCAAGGCGCAACTTGCCAACCACGTTCTGGACCGGAACGCCTCTGAACCGAATGTTCGGGTGCATTTGAGTGGTAAGGAGATAGATCACTACTCGTTCAACCATGGATCGTTCACTGAGGACGTACAGGAGTTTCTGTCTCTTTCAAGCCCGACGTTCTCGTTAAATTGGTAAACAGCCTTTGTTAACCGTGGTGCAGTCCTGCTTGCCCGCTCATTTCCCCAAAGAGCCTGATTTTTTTGCTTTCTCGGCACCACTTGTGGTGCCCAGCCTTGCGATACGAAAAAATAATACGCCAGTTGACATCTATTTTGCATCGAACCTCTGACTGACAAGTTTTCGCGCTTCTCGTATAATCCGCGCCAGCAAATAATCAAGGTCTTGACCCATGGCTAAAGTCACCCTCAGTACCCTGGCTGAAATGAAAAAAAACGGTGAGAAGTTCACCAGCCTGACGGCTTACGATGCCACGCTGGCTCACCTGGTCAGCAGCCAGGGCGTGGAAGTGATACTGGTCGGCGATTCCCTGGGCAACGTCTGCCAAGGGCACACCAGTACGGTTCCTGTAACCGTGAACGACATGTGTTACCACACCCGCTGCGTTAGCGCCAATGCCGGGGACTCCCTGCTGGTTGCCGACCTGCCCTTTGCCTCTTACTCCAGCGAAGAGCAAGCGCTGGCCAATGCCACCCGGTTGATGCAGGCTGGTGCTGAAATGGTCAAGCTGGAAGGCGAAGCCTGGTTGATCCCCATCGTCGCTCGTTTGCGTGAGCAGGGCATTCCTTCTTGTGTCCATCTTGGGCTAACGCCGCAATCGGTTCATGTATTGGGCGGATACAAGGTGCAGGGTCGCGACGAGGCACGAGCCACCGCCATGATCGAAGCGGCTATCGCCCTGGAAAAAGCCGGTGCAGCCATGCTGGTGCTGGAGTGTGTGCCATCGGTGCTGGCCAGGGAGATTACCCAGTCTGTGCATATTCCGGTAATCGGCATTGGTGCCGGTGCAGATACCGACGGTCAGATACTGGTTGTTTATGACCTGCTGGATATGACCGGCGGGAGCAAACCGAAGTTTGTCAAAAACTTCATGGCTGAAAGCGGCTCGACTCAGAAGGCGGTTGCCGCTTTTGTCGCCGCAGTTAAAGGCGGCACCTTCCCCGGCCCGGAACACGGATTCGAATAAACGGACAATACCCATCATGCAAACTGTACACACCATCGCCGACGTTCAGGCTTTCGTCGGCGCTCGCCGTGCGCAAGGGCTGCGCATTGGTTTCGTGCCGACCATGGGCAATCTCCACGGCGGGCACCTGACGCTGATCGAAAAAGCCAAACAGCACTGCGATGTCGTTGTGGTCAGCATTTATGTCAACCCGTTGCAGTTTGGCCCAAATGAAGACTACGACTCCTACCCGCGCACCACGGAGCAAGACCAGCAACTGCTGACGGAACATGGCGTTGACCTGCTCTACGCCGCCAGCACCACTGAAATTTACCCCGAAGGCAGTGACAAAGGCGGTTGCCGCTTTTGTCGCCGCAGTTAAAGGCGGCACCTTCCCCGGCCCGGA
>JAKROC010000179.1 GCA_024509075.1 Endozoicomonas sp. | reverse complement strand
CAAAATAAAATCTACAGTTTTCAATTGGTTGTGTTTTTGGACGAGAACTAGCTATTGACACTAATCATCTTGAGCGTGGCCTTCGTTGCATCCCGATGGGAAGAAAAAACTGGATGTTCTGCTGGACAGAAGAGGGCGCAGACAATGTAGCCGTGTTCCAGACACTGATCACCAGTTGCCTGCTGGCGGGTATCGACCCTTACAAATACCTGGTTGATGTTCTACAGCGTATCAGCCTCCACCCGGCCCGTGATATCAGGGAACTGATACCACGACTCTGGAAAGAAAAATTCGGGGCCAATCCATTAAAAGCCGATCTCGACAAGTAGGGGGAGTCTGCCCCCTGTTTAAACGCTTACCCTGTGATTCTGGGAAAAACATGATCAGCGTCGCATGCGAAGGATAACGCCACCCGGTAATTCGAGTTCCATATCCCACTTTGACTGTTCTGGAGCGGCGCAATCAAGGTTGGCTGGAAGTTCAATCCACTCAGGGTCAGCCAATGACTGCTGAGTGCGTGGGGTAACGGTTAACTTGCGCTTCCAGAGGGTGAAAGTTGACAGGCAAATATTATTCAGTTCGCAAAATGCTTTTTGACTGACGCCACTTTCCTGCTGCTGGCCAATGAGGTTTTGCCACTCTGATGCACTGCGACGATTTGAAGGTTTTTGATTCATGCCTCGCTCCTGTTTTTGAAACAGGTTAGAGCGTGGCAGTCAACGGCCGGTTTTTGAAGACGTCCTCAAATAAGCGCTTACTCTGGAAGACTGGCTCACCGAAACCCAGGTCAATACCGAGCGTGGCCGGAATGAGCTGGCCAAGGGTGGCAACCAGAGCGTAACCACCATCGAGCTACCGCTGACCGACACCAACACAGCACCGGGGTTAATTGAGCCGGGGATGTTGATAGAGGTTCAGGATATAACGGGAGACTGGCAAGCCCTTTGTCTGGCGACCAGTATTAGTGCCGGAAGAGGAGAAAACGTTATCCAGAGCGTTGAGTTAGAGAGGCACTACTGATGGCAACCACTAATATCTGGCAGCAGTTCAAAGCACTAATACCCGACGGTGTTCGAGTTGTCACCACCATCATAGCCAACAATGGCAACGGCACCAGTCAGGCAGAGCTGCGGAATGGTTCGGTGATTACTGTTAAGGGGGAGTCAGTAGGCATCGGAGGGAGGGTATTTATTCAGGATGGGGAGGTAAAAGGCACTGCGCCCGATTTGGCGCAGTACGAAGTGGAAGTGTGAGATGATCAGATCAAGAATCAGACCAGCTCCCGTTTTCTGATGAGGCGGGAGTGAGCGGATTCCATCAGGGCCAGAGGCATTGAGACCTCACCCCAAGGCCGGATATATGGAAGCATTACTCTTTAAAAACCATTGTGACAACTTTTCCTTGCAATGCGGGGCGGACCATATATGATCCTGATTTTGCCGATTTTACGACCCCGGTTTCCTTCAGCGGTCTCCTTCAGAAAACACCGACTTTCATCACCAGTGATCGGAATAGCTATACTAAGGCTCCCCAAGTAGCTCCGGGACATCCACTCCAGTTTCAGAAATAGTCGGAGCACCATCGATAGTCACGCCATCACAGGAAACATAAACCTTACCGTTACGACGGATTTGGGTGCACTCTGGCGGAATCACTTCTTTTTCTATTTCCACCTCTTTGATGACTTCTTCAATAACCTCTTTTTCGACCACTACTTCTTCAATAACCTCTTTGATCAATGGTTCCTCAACTGACCATCGCCACATCCGGTATGCAACAGCAGCCAAAATGAACAGGAGCAGTATTGCCAACAAAGCCATCAAAATTGCATAAAATATACGATTCCTCTTTTCACGTAAGGTTTTGGCTTTCTGCTTTTGCTTATCTACATTGAGTTGATGCTGACGTTCACGGTTAGAGATAATCTGAGTCTGTTGATCAAGCCGCATCTGTTTTACTTCAAGTTCTTCACGATCCAGTTGACTGCGCAAATCCTGGTTTTTTGCTTCCTCTGCCAATAAAGTACGCTCTGCCTGCAACCTGGCGTGCTCTTTTCTGTAAGCAATGTCCTGCTCAGTTCTTACCCTTTCAGCCTGATTTTGCTGTTGAATATTATTCAATTTGGTTTCGATGCACTGAATTTGCTTGATGTGTTCAGCCTCAATTTCAGCCTGATCATTTGCCCATTGACTCAGAACCGCTTCCCGCTTCAAGTATTCTGCCAGATGACTTTCTAGCTCTTCCGGCGTCATATCCTCTGTACCTTCAAAAGGATCAACCTGTGGAATTTCCGATTTCCCTGCTTGATTAAAATAATCAGTTATACGATGACTAATACTTCCTGCGTGGTTGAATCCCAACGGTTTATTCTTGCTGTCATGACCAACCACACTCTCATTAGAAGCATTACGAGAATCAAGGACACCGCCTAACTGATGAACATTATCGAGATCCTCGGTGGCAACACCTTCTAATGTGTTGCCACCTCCTGATAGCTCCGATTGAGAGCGTGTCAGTGAATTATGAAAATCCTCATGCTTACTCCCTTTTTTTACTGCATCGTGATGAATGCGCTTCTGATGGAAGCGCTGCATCACCGAAAGGTCAATCGTTCTCATTATTGAACTACTGTCATTTTAGGTTCATTTTTGGCCACTTCATTCAGTGATGGCAGAGAAGCCATCAACTCTTCCAGCTCTTTTGCACTGATATTTTCTGGTACAGGAATGATTCGTTCATGAATGACGACCTGTGGTTCCGTGATAAAAACAGGCTCAGAAACTTTCTTAACACGGTCAATATAAATCGGTACTTCTTTTTCGACCGGGATGATTTTTTCAATTTCGACTTTAACTTCTTTTTCAACAAAGATTTCAACCGGCTTTTCAACAACCTTCTCAACTTCGATTTCAATTTCCACTTCCCGAACCACTTCAATATTTCGGGTTTTCTTGCGCCGGTTAGCCCATACACGAAAGTACTTTAGCAACTTTCCACGATTGGCATTGTTGTATTTAATCTTGTCCATTGCCTTTTTATGTGCAAGCAATCGTTTTTCACGGTTAATGGCATTACGAATCTGCCGTTCATCTTTACGTGCAGCTTCTTTTTCAGCCCGAATCTCTGCATTAATTTCTGCTTTTCGAATGGCCCGCTCCATACGCACCTGTTTATTGGCCTCCCTCACCACCCGGTTCGCCTCTGAGCCAAGGCTAGTATATAAGTTCAGCATCAAATAGACTGGATAGATGATGAAACTGATAAACCCGATAAATATGGAAAATGGATCTTCCGGTGTGCTTAAGCCAAAGGTTTCGTATATGCCAACAACAATGTTTTCGTAAGTCTGCTTTTTAACAGAGAAAGAACTTTCAGACTGAGCATGAAGGTTAATGCTGTCGCGGTTCTGTCGCGCCAGTTCACGCTTATCTTTGTTAAGTTCTGCCAGTTCGACTTCATAACCCGCTATCTGCTTTTGCTTCTCTGCAACCGAACCATACAGTAGATCAATTTGTCTCTGAATATTATCTGCTTGTTGTTTGAAGTCTGCGACGGCTGCTGCACAGTCTACATTATGATCACAAACAGAATACATCTTTCGACGATCTGACATCATATTAGACACTTGTACAGCTTCAACCTGTAGTTGATTGATGCGATTGTTGTCTAAGATGCGCTCCCCCCGTGCGGCGTCAAGTGCAATCTGAACAACCGCTATTTGCTCATCGATAGAAGTCAGCAATTTTTCATTATTGCTGTACTGAGTTTTGGCTGTTTGAAACTGCTCCAGCTCATTATAAGCACTGTTCTTCAGGTAGCTATTGATACCGGTAAAACACAGAAACCAAAAACCAGCCACAACAAAAAAGGTCGATAACTGTAAAATCCGGCTGGCTTCTGGCCAGTTTTTAATGACATTTGATGTCCAGAACAGCACAGCTATTTCTGCAATACCAATCAACCCACCAAAAGGGGTGATCCCGAACAGGCTACCAGTTTCATTAAACAACTCCTTATAACCCATGACGTTAAACGCAATAATAGCGACAGCCATAAAGAACAACAGCACCGACATGGGGTTCAAATACTGTTTAACCACATCAATCAGCGAGACCTGATAGTTCTGTTTCGTTACTTCCAATACTGTAGACATCAATACTTCTCAATAATCATATGTTTTGTCGCTGTCTCTGCTGTCAGTACCAGCATTTCGTCACGGCCATAATTTTTCATAAAATTATCATAGAGCAACGGATCCCCGTGCACTGAATGCCAATAAGGTTGATAGTCCTGATATACCTGCTGAACAAGTTCGGGTGTATCCGGTACGCCGGGCAGGTAAGGGCGATGGTACCCAACCTCGGCTCCACTCTGCATCCGCTTGTTCACACCTGCCACATAAATCATCGCACAACTTGAGTAACACCTCATATGCTTGTCCAGGTCAGTCGTCCAGTTGTTATCACGTACGTACTGGCCAATCCTTATACCTTCTGCCAGCATTCCACCGGGGCTATGCATCATCAAACGATTGAGTTTTACACCAGTCTTGGCATAGTGGTCCACGTAGCGCAAAAACTTGTCATAAGCTCCATCGGTGATTGCTCCTTCTGAATACAGATAGTTGCCCTGATCATCTTCACCGAGCATAAACACCAGTTTTTCAGAAGTTTGCAGCGGGTGTTGAAACTTTTCAGGTGCCAAAAAATTTGGATTAATTCTTAACTCTGGCAAGTGTGGTAACGTCATACCATCAGGCTCAGAAGGCATGGCCTCAGGAACTTCAGGCGCTAAGGCATTTTGCTCCTCAGCCTCATCAGAAGCACTCGGTTCAACTGCTTTAGGCAAAGATTTGGAGTCAGGCCGCTCTGGAGGTGAAACTGGAGTTTTTGGCCCTTCAGCGGGAAGTTTTTTCTCTGTCCTTTTTGGCAAAGCTTCTTTTTGCTCAGTATTCCTAGTCGGTTCTACTGCCTTTTGAGACCCATCAGACAGACCACTGTTTTCATCAGGTGTGTTTTGAAGGTCAGACAAAACCGAGTTTGCCTTGTTCAACAACTGCCCCTCAACTTTTTTTAATCCACCACCGGTTGCACACCCCGTCAGCAACAAGCAGCCTGTGAGTACAGCAAAATATACACTTTTTTTCATTCATTAAAACCAGTATAAAATTAAACTATCACTGAATAGGAATGGGCATTCATCAATAGGTAGACAGGCAAAGCAATAGCAGGATAGCAGCGTAACAGCCCTGAGCACCATGTTTTAAGACAGCTGTTAAGGAAAGCTGAGGGTCAGGTCTTTTCTTTTGCACTAATCCAAGATTCAAGGTCTGGCGTATTCTTTTTGAGTTTTTTGTGCAACAACAGGATAAGGCTGCGGCTGAGCGCGACCTATCCTTACTCGTTAGGCACTGGTCTCATGAGAACAGAGACCTTCTTTTTTTCCAATAAACTTTGTTTGGCCACATCCAAATTAGCCCGCCAAGAACAGCTTTTATTGCAAACTGAATCAAGTCAACTCCACCGCTATGCACACCAGGCGTTGATGTTGGGATGGCCATGCTAATGTACGTAATGGTTATCAGCACCCAGTTCCATTGCCATGCCCAGAGTTTTCTTTGATGAAGACCGTATGCCACAACAAACTGAAATATAGAAATGATTCCAAGCGCAGGAACACCGAGAGACATCAAGAGGCCCAGAACGCCTCCTACAGGTAAGCTGAAATAATTCCAGAACTTTAGCCATTTTGTCCCGAGTGTGGGAACAACGCCCCCCGTATTAACAGGTATTTCTTGAGATGGGATCGCAGAGATTTGCTCTGCCTGTGCGTCGTTACCGTTTATGGCATTGCCACAACTGGAACAAAACTTAGGACTGTTTATTATTTTTGCGCTGCATGCTGGACAATACATTGGAACTCCTTTTTGTTGATACCTGATTGGGATAGGGCGAAGCCTCACAACCTCGCTCTTCCCACACCACAGGCCATAAGGATCAGGCTACACAATGGTTGATACACAATAACGTCAACACTTTCCGTAGATCCAACGAACGCTACCGCCCGTGGCTTGTACCATTGTCTTTTATTGACGCAGGGGAGCATGGGGCCAGATAGCTCTAATGGGATGTTTTCATGATCTTTGGATAGTACTTTGGTTAGGTTTTAGCCGGTATTCGTGTATTTACGATGTCATGAGCTGATAGAAAAAAAAGTGAGCTTTGTTTGATTTGGCGCAAGTGAATCCGGGAGAGGAGGCAGGGCTTCATCGGAGATAGGACTGATGTTGGCACAGGGGGGATGTACCAGAATTCAACAGAAAAACGGCACCATTTCACCAGTACGAATTTCACCGCAAAACGCGCTGAAGGTACGATTTGGTA
>JAKROC010000178.1 GCA_024509075.1 Endozoicomonas sp. | reverse complement strand
GCCGGATGCTGCTGGTGTTGCGCTGCCTTGCTGGCTGTTGATTGTCCGCCCTGGGAATGGCATTCATCAGCTCAGGCCAGCTGTCGAACTCAGGATATTTGGGGAACAACCTGATGGCCACCATACTAACGGTATAGCCCTCGGGTACCGGGTAAGAAGAGGCTTTATCAGCCCTGGCCATCAATGACTTACTGATTTTATCGTATGGAGTGGCAACGGTGCCGTTGGCTGGCCGGATGCTGCTGGTGTTGCGCTGCCTTGCTGGCTGTTGATTGTCCGCCCTGGGTGGCAGCCGCAGTATTGTGCCTGTGCGAATAGAGCCAATATCGTTGTTAGCCAGCAGCGTTGGGTTCAGTCTGGCCAACGCCTGCATCAGGTCATACCAGTTATCGAATTGAGGGTACTTTGGTATTAATTTCAGGGCAATAGCGCTCAGACTTTCCCCTTGCGTGACCTGATAGGTATCCTTGGTGAAGTCTGCTTTGGCTGTACTTTTCGCCGCAGTGGACTTTGCCCTCTGTGCTGGCTTCATGGCAGCCATAACGGTTGGTTCAGGAGATAGCCTTGCCAGCCTTTCGGGCGGTTCGTACATCTCAGCCTCGACCTGCCTCTGAGTTGTGTCAGGCAATAGCAAGAACGCATCTTCACGCAGCCAGCGTGGATTGCCGTTGATGAATGCTTCAGGGTTCAGGCGAATCAGCTGACTTTTAAGCCCGCGCCAGCCATCAGGCTGAGGATTTTGCCGATGCAGTTTCATGGCAATGCTGCTGACTGACTCGCCTTTAGCTACATCGTAAAGATGGGCAAAGTCTGCTCTTTGTGGCACTGCCAGTGTGCTGCCTGTGCGTATTCGGTCTATGTCCCCCCTGATGAAAGCGTCCGGGTTTTGCTTGATCAGCAACTTCATTACAGCCCGCCAGCTATGGCCACTCAGTGCTGTTCGTGACAGCTTGAAGGCGATGGAGCTGATATTTTCACCCCGGGACACCTGGTATTGATCCTGCGAAACCATGCCAACCTGCGATTTAACCGCTGGCGCATTATAGCGATAATCGGACGTTTTGCTGGCTTGATAAACTGGCTTGTCCTGGCTGTCAGTTCTGCTGGCAAAATCATGTTGGCCCGGCAGGGTCAGCATGGCATTGACCGGCAATCGGTTGATATCACCATTAATAAATACGTCTGGATTTATCGCGACCAAACGCTTCATCACATTCTGCCAACGCCCAGCTTCCGGGTATTTCTGCAGCAGCTTCATAGCTATGGAGCTGATACTCTCGCCCGTGGATACCCGATACTGACCACTTGGTTTATGTTGCCCAGGTGCCTGTTCAAAGGCCATCAGCTTCCTTCTGAGCTTGGCCAGGGCGGCCTCTTTTGCCGTGTTCTCTGATGATACTGACTTAACTGGCATGGTTGTATCGCGCTGCATGGGCTGTGTAGCGCTGTGAGCCAGTTGTTGAGGCTGTGATTTATGAGGTGGATTGAGTAGGTTAAAGGCTACCCGGTGACCACTTTTGTTCGGTGACAGGTGGATATCGTAGATACCGTAAGCTTTTTTCCTGCCAACAGTCAGCTTAACTACAGCTTTGAGATTATCGCCGGTGATCTTGCGATCAGAGGATACTTGGATAACTGGCTTGCCCTGGGCATTTCTGGCAACCTTGAAGCGCAGGCTGGCTATCTCCTGGTTGTAGTCAATACCGTGACGATAAAAATCGGTAATGGTGCCCAGTTTGACCGTCAGCTTCTGATTACTGATTTCCGTCGCCGAGGCATCAATAGCGATAGTAGCACTGAACAGATCACTGTGGCCGCCAGCCATGGTCATAGACCCCAGCTCAGGATCGGCTGATACGCTCCCGATAACACTGCTTAGAATGGCTGCACTTATCAGTTTTTTTATCATGATCCTGTTGCCCTGAGGTTGAAATCTTTGCTACCAGGGTTTTATCGGATATGACGGAGAAAAACTTGACAAAAAAGAGGGGGGGGACTTATACCCAGTGGATTTCATGTTGCTACGCGGCGTCAATTGAACGAAGCCCCGGGAGCGTAGAAATGCTTCGTGACCGGGGGAAGGCAGCCAACAAAGGAGCAACTTGAAAGGAGACGGGTATAGCGGGACAAAAGGGGCGGTTTTTCTGCACCTTGACAGAAAAACCGCCTGATCAGGAAGGTTTAACCCTCTTTTTCAATTTGCTTGGTGATGATGTACTGCTGAATGATGGACAGAACGTTGTTAGTCACCCAGTACAGCACCAGACCGGCAGGGAAGAACAGGAAGAAGAAGGTGAAGATCACCGGCATAAACTTCATGACTTTGGCCTGAACAGGGTCGGGCGGCGTCGGGTTGAGCATCTGCTGGACAAACATCGAGGCGCCCATAATCAGCGGCAGGATGAAGTAGGGGTCCATCTGGGAAAGGTCATGAATCCAGCCTAGCCATGGCGCGTGACGCAGCTGCACCGATTCCAACAGGGTCCAGTACAGGGCGATAAACACGGGCATCTGCACCAGGATCGGCAGACAGCCCCCCATGGGGTTAACCTTTTCTTTCTTGTACAGCTCCATCATGGCCTGAGACATTTTCTGGCGGTCATCGCCATACTTCTCTTTCAGCTCCTGCAACTTGGGGCTAAGCTTGCGCATTTTCGCCATGGAGCGAAAGCTGGTGGCGTTGAGCGGGTAAAACACCGCTTTAACCAGCACCGTCAACAGGATGATCGACCAGCCCCAGTTACCCACCAGTGAGTGGATCCAGGTCAGAATGGCAAACAACGGCTGCGCAAGGAACCAGAGCATGCCGTAGTCTACGGTTAGCTCAAGGCCGTCGGAGAGTTTTTTCAGGCCTTCCTGATCCTTGGGGCCAACATACAGCGTGGCGCCGGTCTGGACGGTTTCACCGGGCTGCACCACCAACGGTTCATCGTAGAAGCCAACAAAGTTGTAACCATCCCGGTCCTGGCGGGTGTAGTACTGGTGCTTCTTTTGCTGGTCCGGAATCCACGCGCTGACAAAGTAGTGCTGCAACATGGCCGCATAACCACCCTGAACTTCCTGGGCAAAGGGTTGTTCGCTGATCTCGTCAAATGGCAGCTTGGTGTAGGGCTCATCGCTCGAGCGCACTGCGGCACCAAGGTAGGTGTTCATCGGTGCCTTGGAGTTGAGCTGACTGGGATCCTCTGAGTTATCCCGTTTAAGCTGGGCATAGAGCTGGTCACGCCATACCTGATCGCTGTTGTTGACGATGGTGTAGTTCACCGAGACGTCATAACGGTCGCGGTAGAAGGTGAATGTTTTGGTGATGTCCACCCCGTCATTGCTCTTGAACAGGTCTACCTGAACGACATCTTGCCCGTCTTCAAGGGTAAAATTGATGTCCTTGACCTGGTACACCCCACGCTTGTTGCTGGCATCAGGGCCATCTGTTTTGGCCAGGGCGCTCTGGGCCGTGAATACGCAGGTTAACTCACCCTGGCAGCCAGGGCTGTTCACCAGCAGCTGGAAGGGCACACTCGGCTCGCCCTGTTCAGGCAGCGCGGCAGGGTACTTGGGTAGGGTCAGACTGATGATATCGCCGCCGGCAGGGTCGATCAGCGCGTCAATGGTATCGGTTTTGACGCTGATTAACTCGGCCGATGGACTGGTGGTACCGCTGTTGATGGCCGGTATGGCGTTGTCACTGGTCAATACTGGCAGGTCGGAACCGGCCTGGTTACTGGAGACGGATTGGGCAACAGCAGCCGTTCTGGCCCTGCTGGGGTAATCTTCATTCCACTGCTGCAGTGTTAAAACACCGACCACAGCAATGGCTCCGATCAGGAGTGTTCTTTGGAAATCCATGAGTTCCGGGCCACACATTCAGGTGAGTAAACATGATTATCTGATTGTGTCCGATGATCACCAGAATCTTTTTCCGGTACCGGGTCAAACCCGCCGGGATGCCATGGGTGGCACCTCAGTAGTCGGAGCAAGGTAAGTTTGCTACCAGTCAGAAAACCATGACGATTTAAGGCTTCCAGGCCATAAGCGGAGCACGAGGGATAAAAGCGGCACCGGCTGGGCATCAAAGGACTCAGCGCATAGCGATATATTTTGATGAGTCCAATCAGCAACGTTTTGGGGATATCTGTTGATCTGGCCATACCTGTGCCTTTATTCAGGTTGGATGTTTATCAGGTCTGGCCTCTGCCGACGCTTCCCGTTCGTGCAGCCTTCGTTTCAACCTTTGCCACTGCTGGTTGAGGAGCAGGTTCAGGTCCCGGTCACTGAGATCACTGAAACTTTTGCGAACCAGAACGACAATATCCAGGCCTCCCACACCATCCTGTTGCAGACGGAAGGTTTCCCGGATATGGCGTTTGGCCCGGTTTCGGCCAACGGCAGTACGGATATTTTTCTTGGCAACCACCAGTCCCAGTCTTGCCCGGCCAAGCTTGTTAACTTTCGCCAGGATCAGGAGCTGTTTGCTGGATACCTTGATATCCGTTATATCAAATACCTGTTTGAAATCAGCCGAGGTGCGTAGCCGTGACTCACGGCTAAAAGACAAGCTCACATTGATGCTCTCTTATGGCTGCAGGCGTTTGTGACCGCAGGCGCGATCAGGCTGACAGACGCTTGCGTCCTTTGGCACGGCGACGGTTGATCACAGCGCGACCGTTCTTGGTGGCCATACGGGCACGAAAGCCGTGAGTACGTTTGCGCTTGAGGATGCTTGGCTGGAAAGTTCTTTTCATCGTGGATACTCGTTTAAATGGACTTGCAAAAGACAGGCATTCTAAGGAATTGCCGGGAAAGCGTCAATTTGCATCTGTCAAGAAGTACTGAATGAACAGCGTTCCTGGCACAATGCTTTTGTTCACAGGACATCCTGATTTTTGCCTGGGCTAATAAAAAATAAATAATCTTATCTCTTAAGGTGTTTGTTTTTTTGTTATTGATGTAATTGTTATAGCGCAAAATTTTTGTGGATAACTCGATTTATCCCAGTAATGGCAAGACTTTTTGCCGGTGCATGGGGCCGTATGAATCATCAGGATATTCTGTGTGTTTTACCGGGATAACCTGTGGATAAATGGCCTGCTTATCCACAGCGGGATGGCGTAACAAGTTATCCACAGGAAATACAGAGGGCTTATTGCCATTCATCAACGAAGCTGTCCACAGTCAAGAAAGAGATGATAAATACTCCTGAAGCTGTCAATAATATATATAAACTATTGATTTATATAATAATTTATTCTTACTTAAGTGGAGTGGGGCAAAACCCGTATGTGGATAACTTTTTTCAGAAGGGATACAATTTCCGCTCAGTCTTTATTTTGACCTGACATTGCCCACCGGGCGATCCACCGGCTTCAGTGTTGTCCGTTTTATCAGGAGTATGCCGTGCCCCTTGAGCTATGGCAAAAATGCATTGATATCTTGCAGGATGAACTATCGTCACAACAGTTCAATACATGGATTCGTCCCCTGAAGGTGATGGGGGATGCACACGACCTGTGTCTTCTGGCCCCCAACCGTTTTGTTGCCGACTGGGTCAGGGAGAAATTCCTCCCAAGAGTTGAAGAAATTCTCGATGAGTTGTCTGATGGTGATCCCCCGGCCATAGCCCTGGCGGTATCCAACCGCCGTCCCCAGTCGCTGAGCCGACGTACTGTTGACCGTTCACGACCGGCAGGAACGGCACAGATGGCCGTTGCGAGGACGGTGTATAACGCTCCGCAATCGGGCGTGCTGACCGGAGTCACTGCCTTGCCACAGGCTCAGGAAGCAGAGCGGGCGGCATTTCCTCATGCAGAGTTGTCTGGGGTTTCTGTGCAAGGTGAGGTTGAGCTGGGTCAGTTCAAGGTCAATCCGTTGAAAGAACCGGTTGCTGAGATATCAGACGATTTGGCAACACCTCGTCAGGTTGAGGTAGAGGGGGCGATCAAGCACCATAGCTCGCTCAACACCGGATTTACTTTTGAGACTTTTGTCGAAGGTAAATCCAACCAACTGGCCCTGGCAGCAGCCCGGCAGGTGGCAGAAAATCCCGGTGCCTCCTACAACCCACTGTTCTTGTACGGTGGTGTTGGTCTGGGTAAAACCCACTTGATGCAAGCGGTGGGTAATTTCCTGGTGAAACAGAATCGCAATGCCAAAGTCGTTTATCTCCATTCAGAGCGTTTTGTGGCAGATATGGTGAAAGCTTTGCAGCTAAACGCCATCAATGATTTTAAAAAGTACTACCGCTCAGTGGATGCTCTGCTGATCGACGATATCCAGTTTTTCGCTGGCAAGGAACGCTCCCAGGAGGAGTTTTTCCATACCTTTAACGCCCTGCTCGAAGGTGGACCTCGTCAGGTTGAGGTAGAGGGGGCGATCAAGCACCATAGCTCGCTCAACACC
>JAKROC010000177.1 GCA_024509075.1 Endozoicomonas sp. | reverse complement strand
AACCCGGGAAACGTATTGGACAAAGTGTTCGGAATAGCCGTTGGCGACATCAATGCAAATAAAACGAAATTTGTCGTTTAATGACAGGATCTCAGTCATTTTTTCGAAATCACTGTCGGATGTGCCGCTACTGACCATGATGTGGTTTTCAATACCCGCCGGGGCTGTGACGAAAAAATTCTGCCACTGGGTCAGGGTGTAATGTTTGTGGACGGCGGTAAGCATTTTATGCTCTGCCAGGGCTAGTGCTACAGAGAATGTGCCCACAGTGTCCATGTTGGCAGCAATCACCGGCACACCGGTCCACTCCTGATTGGTGTGAAAAAATCGAAAAGTGCGCTCCAGGCTGACCTGAGAGCGGCTTTTCAGCGTGGAACGCTTAGGTCGGAACAGTACGTCTTTGAAACCCAGCTTGATATCAGCTTCTGCACGCATAATGGTTCTCTGCTTTGGCCAACAATTGACCCGGCCATGTGTGCCGTCTGAATTGGTTCGGGGAGGTTGGGTGTACAAGCGGTCGGAAAGATTACGCTGACAGGTCAGAATTGGCTTTTCGGCCAGGAAAACCCTGGAAAATAGTATGTCTGTCGCTTATACGGCGGGATTATACTCAGGCTGTCAGTGGAACAAAAGAAAAAATGATGGGCCTATCGGCATGGGCGAGCCAATTAAACGACTTTTGCCCATCATATTGATGGGCAGGTGTTGGCATCACTTGATAAGGTTGCGGATTTTGGTTTTGATCAGGTCGATGGCGATGCGGTTTTTGCCCCCGTGAGGGATAATCAGGTCGGCATGTTGGCGGGCCGGTTCAATGAACTGCATGTACATAGGTCGAACAGTTTCCAGATACTGTTTGATCACCGAATCCATATCGCGGCCCCGACTGATAATGTCCCGCTTCATACGACGAATCAGGCAGATATCAAGCGGGGTATCCATGAAAAAACGCAGGTCAAAGGCTTCCCGGATCTCTGGCCTGGTAAAAAGCAGGATGCCTTCATAGATAATGACTCTGGCCGGTTTTATTGTGCGAGTATCCTGGCGACGGTTATGGACGGTGTAGTCGTACAATGGCACTTCGATGCTGGTGCCTTCTTTGAGCTGAATCATCTGTTCAAGCATCAGGTCGTGGTCCATGGAGTCCGGATGGTCGTAATTTGTTCGTGTCCGCTCGTCCATGCTCAGGTTGCCCTGGTCTTTGTAGTAGGAGTCTTCAGAGATGACGCACAAGTGTTCTGATTGCAGCTCTTCAACCAGTGTTTCGGCCAGCAGACTTTTACCGGAGGCGGAGGCGCCGGCAATACCGACGAGGATGGTTTTCTGTTTCATGGATGTATCAGCTTCTGTTTACAGGAATCGGCTTGCCTTTGTGGTCAATAGCAACGAAGGTAAAAAAAACCTCAGGGACAGTCCCGAAATAACTTCCGCATTTATGGGATCTGAACCTCGTTCGGACTGAGCCTGTCGAAGTCCGGTGACAGCACTCTTCGACTCGGCCCGGGATGAACGGAAGCCGGGAAGTTATTTCAGGACAAATCCTCAGTAACTTTTTGACGCTCGTCAGATTTGAATGGATGGGAAAGCACCCATACCTCCACCTTGATCCTCATGGAGGTGTTGCCGACACGGATGATATCCGCGTAGCAGCATACCACATCACCCACTTTTACCGGGTTAAGAAAGGTCATGGATTCAACCGAAACAGTCGATACCCGACTGTTGCTGAGGTTTTTTGCTGCCAGGCCACCGGCCATGTCCATCTGGGACATGATCCAGCCACCAAAAATATCGCCGCTGAGATTGGTGTCAGCCGGCATAGCCAGTGTCCGCAGTGCCAGGTTGCCTTGTGGTGCATTCATTGCGAGACTCCATACAGATCGTTAAAGGCGGCGTGAATGCTAAAGTGGCATAGTAATGTTGTAAATCCGTATTTCCATGCATGAAGGCGAAATGTGGTGGCTTTTTATTCATTTGTGTCTGGCAGTTGCCGTACAGTTAGCACAGTAGCAACTTGAAAGGTGATGGTTATAGAATCCCGTTTTCTGTGAAAATTACTGTGATGCCCATGACCGCCCAGCCTTTATCAAACCCCAGTCAACTGATTATCCGCAACAGCTCTGAGCAGATGTCCTGCCTTGATCATTTGTTGGTGGTCGGGCTGCCGGGTGACCAACTGGTTCCCCATTTGTTATCCGATGGAGTCGGCAGGATTACTGCCCTGACCAGGGATTTTAGTGACTGGTGTCGTTTACAGTGCCAACTTGAGCAATATCGTCAGCGCTTTTCCCTGACTTTTGCCCCAACGCTGTCTGGTGAATTTACTCAACAGGTTGATGGAGTGCTACTGTTTTTGCAAAAGAGCAAGCAGCTGATTGATTTTTGGCTGGCGATGGTGCTGAGCATTTTGCCAGCCGGTGTTCCTGTGTGGCTGGTTGGGGAGAATGATGAGGGCATTAAGTCATGGAAAAAGCGGCTTCAGCGCTGTTTTGGCGGTGTGAGAAGTATTGATAATGCCCGTCACTGTGTCCTGCTTGAAGCCCGCGATCCACTGTCGCAAGTCGGTTTTGACCCGAATCAATGGCTGGAAACTTTTACAGCCGGGGACGATGCCAAAATATACTCCTTGCCCGGAGTGTTCAGTCATGGGCGACTGGATAAGGGAACCGGGGTATTGCTGGAAACTCTGGACTCACCGCCTTCTGGCAAAGTGCTGGATTTTGGTTGCGGCGCGGGTGTGATTTGTGCGCATATCCATGCACTGGGGGGTAACTGCGATTTTACT
Organism: Endozoicomonas sp.; assembly: GCA_024509075.1. Lineage (GTDB taxonomy): Bacteria > Pseudomonadota > Gammaproteobacteria > Pseudomonadales > Endozoicomonadaceae > Endozoicomonas. The sequence continues at coordinate 3,622 of JAKROC010000177.1, read as the reverse complement.
TTGGTGGACTGTGATGCTCTGGCGCTGGCCAGCAGTGAGCGGACTATGCAAAATGCAGGATGTCAGTCGTTTAACGTAATGCCTGGCGATGGCCTGCCGGAAGTGAACGATATTTATGATTTGATCATCTCCAACCCGCCATTTCACCAAGGTGTCAAAACCAATTATGCAGTGACCGAGCAATTTCTGGCCCAGTCCCGGCGGTTGTTGCGTCCGGGTGGCGAGCTGAGAATTGTGGCTAACAGTTTCCTGCGTTATCCACCCATTATTGAGCAGGCATTCGGTCATTGTCAGACCCTGCTGGTGCGTGACGGTTTTTCTGTCTACCGGGCAATGCGCAGAAGCTGAATTACAGTGCAAGGTAATAGGGGGTCATCAACTGTCGTGTTTGTGTGCTGTAGTGGGGGTGCTGGTCGTAGATCGTGATCAGTTCTTCACTCGGTGCGTGAGTCACCTCTCGACCATGTCCTGGTACGATAATATGGCGGTGGACTGCATGGGCGGGCGATGATCGCAGGCCAACTTTACGTATCAGTGCCAGTTCTTGCTGGTTAGCAGCCTGCAAAAACAGGGGTGTGGACGAGACTGGAAGGATTATCCATGCCTAACCATTGTCGTTTAAATGTTGGGCGATGGCTTTAGCCAGGTCGGTAAAAGTCAACGTGTCTGTGTGGCGTGCCAGATTTCTGCGTGGATCAATGCCTTTGAATGCTTGCTGGAAAAAAGGCGGATTGGTCACGATGCAGTCAAAGCACTGATTGGTGGTAACAACTTGAATTGCACAATGAATCAGTCGCAAACGTTTAGCCCAGGGGCTGTCGGTAAAGTTACCCAGCGCTTGTTGTGCCGCCTGTTCATCCAGCTCCACTGCAGTGATGGTGGCGCCGCTGTTTTGTGCTGCCATCAGGCTCAGTAAGCCGGTGCCGGTACCAATTCGAGCACTTGCCTGCTGCGCAGCAGGCAGGGTGAGTGGCCGGGCAGTGCGCCAAGCAGGCAAGTGTCAGTGGTTACTTTCATGGCGCACTGGCTCTGGTCAATTCGGAACTGTTTGAAAGTAAAGTAACTGTTTCTGGGTATCAGGGTCTGCACAGGCGTTGTTGGGTCAGTACGGCAATAATGATCATGACCAGCCCGACATAGGTGGCCGGATAGATCGTTTCGCCAAGGATGTTGGTAATGAATATCAATGACAGGAATGGGCTGAGGTAGCTAATGTTGCTGACCAGTGCCGTGTTGTCCGCAAGTTTCAGTGCCTTGAGCCAGAGGATATAGGCAAAGCCCATTTCCATCAGGCCAACATAGGCCGCTGCCGCTAGCCCTTCAGAGGCTATCGGCCAGAAGCTGGAGAGTCCGGCGACGGTGGCAATTACCCAGGGCAGGCCGCACAAAAAGCAGAGCAATAAACCAATGATTGGGTCACCTGCCCGGCGCGTATTAAAAATCCAGTAAAGCGCCCAGATCAGGGTGCTGGCCAGGGCGAACAATACACCGGTCTGGTTGGCTCCACTCGCAAGCGCCTGAAGGTTGTGAACATCCCCCCGCGTACAGATTATCAGAACACCGGCGTAAGCCAGCAGGCAGCAGAGCAGACTGGGAGTGGATAACTTGCGTCCCAGCAAAGGTACAGCCAACAACGTGAGTGCCATGGGCCAGCTGTAGTTCAGCGCCTGTGCCTGCTGAGCCGGCAGCAAATCGTACGCCCCGAACAGGGCAACGTGGTAGAGAAAAGGGTTAAGCAAACCCAGCAACAGGAACAGTTTCGGACTCTGGCGAAACTGGCTGGCAATCAGGCCAGCCTTGCCCCGGATGACCACGATAATGCTCAATAGTACGGTTGAGGTGATCACGGACCAGAATACCAGCTGTGGCGGGTCAAGGTGTTGCAGGGCGGTCTTGAAGGCGGTGGCGATAGTGGACCACATCAGGGCAGTGGCCAGGGCGTAGCAGCAGGCTTTGGTGTTGTTGGTCATGGATACTGCCTGGCGTTTCTGGTTCAGGGGTTGTATGTGAGGGACGCTATGTTAGCTCAGGGTTGGACAAAGAAACAGATTCTTTGGCTGGGCTGATTTAGATTTGCGGCAAGACAACCGATAAACCTGAGCATGTCTTTGCCGATTGCCCTGGTCGGGTGATCGCCGGTTCAGTTCAACCAGGGTGGTTGCCATGAAGCCTTCTCAGGCCGTTGCAGTGCACGATCTTGCCCAGAGCTTTGGGGTCAGCGCCATCCTGCGTGTCCCCCGGCTGCAGGTAAATAGTGGGGAGACTGTCTGTATTCGCGGGCATAATGGTTCAGGCAAGACAGCGTTACTGCGTTTGTTGATGGGGCTGGGCCGGGACAGCTGTCGGGGGGGGGAGGTATTGGTTCTGGGTCAGGACATTCGCCGCATCTCATTGCCAGCCTTGGCACGGCTGCGGGCAGACTCTATCGGTTTTGTTGTTCAGCATTCTCCCCTGATGCCTTATCTCAGCGCCATCGATAATATTTTGTTGCCATGTTATTTCTCAGCCAGGCGCAAGGCGGCAGCGCAAAAGCGCTCTGAGACAGTGGCCAACGACGCTTTTCGTCTGATTCGCAAGCTCAGTTTGCAAGACCCTTCCCGTTTAGCCAAAAAAGCGGGCCAGTACAGCGCTGGCCAGCAGCAGCGCTTTGCCATTGCCCGGGCATTAATTGGTCAGCCGTCGTTGGTATTGGCCGATGAGCCTGCCTCGGCCATGGACAGTCATGGCAAACGGGCAGTTTATCAGTTGTTGCAGGAGGAGTGTCGGGCCAGTGGTGCTACTTTGATCTGTACTACCCACGATGACCCGGCTATTGATCACTGTGTCAATGGTCTGGAGGGGTTTGACCGCTACCTGGATATGGGCTCCCTGAACCAGAGCGGGGGATTGCGGTGGTAATCCTGAGGATTATGGCAAAAAGCTTTGGTCAGAGGGCAGGGCGAGCAACGCTGTCTATCCTTGCGCTGGCATTCAGTTTGGCTCTGCTGCTGCTGATCAGCCATATCCACGAAGCGGTTCGCTCTTATGCCAGACACGTGTCTTCTGAAGCTGATCTTGTCGTTGGTGCCCCATCTCAGCCCATGCAGTTGATTCTGTACAGCCTTTTCGGTATCGGCAGTCCGCCACCAGAGATTCCCTGGACAGTTTATGAGGACATTGCCGCCTTTGCGGAAGTGGCATGGGTAGCGCCGGTAGCCACGCAACAAAGTAAAACGGGGGTTACCGTAACGGCAAGCAATGCCCACTATCTGGCTACTTTACAGCTTCAGGCAGTCAATTTTATTGGCAGTAGCGGTGCCGGTACTGCGTTCAGGAATGAGTGGTCAGCGTTTGTCGGTGCCAATCTTGGGCATATGTATCACCCTGGTGAGGTGCTGCCCATTGCCAGCGGGTATTCAGCAGCAGAAGATGATTCCGGCTCAGCGTTTATTGTCCAGGGTGTATTGATGGAAACTGGCATGCCACTGGATAACAATATACTGGTGCGTATCGATGGTCTGCGTGGTAGTGCTAAATCTCGAGGTATCGCTTTTGATACGATCAACTTTTTGTTGATAAAACTGCATGACCCTGACTCGCTGGACGCCGTCCGGCAGCGTTTGGCAGCGGACTTCCTACCATT
>JAKROC010000176.1 GCA_024509075.1 Endozoicomonas sp. | reverse complement strand
CCGGCCTGGGTTTCAATAATGGGCAGGGCGGTCAACGAGCCGGTTTTGCCGGTGACTTTGCCGTTGGTGAACTGTGCCACATAATCGGCGTTGACGCGGGCGGCCCGTTCCAGCAGACGTGAGTGCAGATAGAAGACATCGCCCGGATAAGCTTCACGCCCCGGTGGGCGGCGCAGCAGCAGGGATATTTGCCGGTAGGCCCAGGCTTGCTTGGTCAGATCGTCGTAGACGATCAAAGCGTCTTCACCCCGGTCACGGAAGTATTCGCCCATGGAGCAGCCAGCAAATGGTGCCAGGTACTGCATGGCAGCGGGATCGGCAGCGCCGGCGGCGACGACAATGGTGTGCTCCATGGCGCCGTGTTCTTCGAGTTTGCGTACCACGTTGGCGATGGTCGATTGCTTCTGGCCCACGGCCACATAGACGCACTTAACGCCGGTGCCTTTCTGGTTGATGATGGCGTCGATGGCCAGGGCGGTCTTGCCGGTCTGACGGTCACCGATGATCAGCTCCCGCTGGCCACGGCCAATGGGCACCATGGAGTCGATGGCTTTGTAGCCGGTCTGCACGGGCTGATCCACCGATTGACGGGCAATAACGCCAGGCGCTACTTTCTCCAGCGGGGATGTTTCACTGGTGTCCAGGGCGCCCTTGCCATCAATGGGATGACCGAGCGCGTCCACCACCCGCCCAAGCAGTTCGTTACCGACGGGGACTTCAAGGATGCGGCCGGTGCACTGAACGGTCAGGCCCTCGGCCAGGTCACCGTAATCACCCAGCACCACTGCCCCAACCGAGTCGCGCTCAAGGTTCAGTGCCATACCGTAAACGTTGCCGGGAAAACGGATCATCTCCCCGTACATGACATCCGCCAGACCGTGGATACGGACAATGCCGTCCGTTACGCTGACGATGGTGCCCTCGTTATGGGCTTCACTGGACATATCGAGCTGCTCGATGCGGCTTTTGATGATGTCACTGATCTCGGAAGGATTCAGTTGCTGCATAGCTTACCTGCCCCGCTGTAATCGCAAATAGCTCTATGAAATAGCACAAGGCCGATACGTTTTATTGTCAGGAAATCATGGCCTCAGCCAGCTTGCCCAGGCGAGCCCGGAGACTTCCGTCGATAACCATGTCACCGGCTTTAACAATAATGCCGCCCAAAATGCTGCCGTCGATCTCTGTCTCCAGGCGGACAGAACACCCTAAACGGGCTGCCATTTTTTCTGCCAGCTGGTCTTGCTGCTGCTGGCTCAGGGGCATGGCACTGATCACCAGTACCTGCTGACTGCGCTCCTCTTCGGCCTGCAACCGGGCGTAGAGGGTGGCAATCTCAGGCAATAACATTAAACGACGATACTCTGATAAAATCCGCAGAAAATTGGTGCATGGCTCGTCCAGACTCTCATGGCACAGGTCGATGATGGTCTGTGCCTGTTCGCCGCCGCTGAGCCTTGGATTGCTGAGCAGGCTGGCGACAGTCGGGTAGGAACAGACGCTGGCGCACAGCGACAGCATGGCAGACCACTCACTCAACCGGCCGGCATCCCGGGCGTATTCAAAGGCGGCTCGGGCGTAGGGTCGGGCGCAGGTAGTTAGTTCCATGATTGTGCGCCCTCTTTATAGCTCTGCGGCCAGGTCGTCGATCAACCGGCTGTTGGCGGCCTCATCGAGGTGTTCGCCCAAAATGCGCTCGGCACCGGCCACCGCCAGGGTTGCCACCTGGGCACGCAACGCTTCGCGGGCACGGTTGGTCTCCTGGGTAATCTCGGCCATGGCAGCGGCTTTGAGGCGATCGCCTTCTTCACGCGCCTGCGTCTTGGACTCCTCAACAATCTGGCCGGCACGCCGGTTGGCCTGTTCAATAATGCCCCGGGCTTCGGCCCTGGCTTCTTTGAGCAGCTCGGCGACCTGCTTATTGGCACTGGCCAGGTCTTTTTCTGCTTTATCTGCAGCGGCCAGACCGTCAGCTATTTTTTGCTGCCGTTCATCGAGCATTCCGGTCAACGGTGGCCAGACATATTTCATGCAGAACCACACAAAGAACAAAAAGGCGATGGATTGGCCGATCAGGGTTGCATTTATATTCACGCCAACACCTCTCCAGTTAATGTCGTCAGCTCCTTGGCGAGCGACTGCGGGCTTATCACGGTTGTCTTTCTGCCAGCCCGCAGCGTTTACGTCTCATCAAGGCACCAGGTCGGGCATTAACGTTGGTTACAGCAGGCCAACAAACGGATTGGCAAAGGTGAAAAACAGGGCGATACCGACGGCGATCATGGGGATCGCATCCAGCAGGCCAGCGACAATGAACATTTTGGTTTGCAGCATGGGTGCTGTTTCCGGCTGACGCGCTACCCCCTCAAGAAACTTGCCGCCGAGCAAGGCAAAACCGATGCCTGTGGCCAGGGCCGCAACGCCTAGCATGATGGCAACGCTGATGACAGTCAGACCAACTACCAGTTCCATATTTCCTCCCGACTTTACCGGTCGTGTGTTGTGAGATTAATGATTATTCAAGCCCTGGGTTCAGTGCTCTTCATAGACGCTGCTCAGGTAGACAATGGTCAGGGTCATGAAGATGTATGCCTGCAGGGTTATCACCAGAATGTGCAGGACGGCCCAGCCAAAGTGCAGGGGCAGTTGCGTCCAGCCGATCATGGCAATCAGGATAAATATCAGTTCACCGGCATACATATTGCCGAACAGTCGCAAACCCAGTGATACGGGTTTGGCCAGCAAAGAGACGGTTTCCAGCAGCAGGTTGATCGGAATCAGGATGGCCTTGGCGATCAGGTTATCGCTGGAGAAGGGATGCAGGGCCAGGTCACCAATAAAGCCGGATACTCCCTTGACCTTGATCCAGTAAAAGATCATCAGGAAGAACACACTGATGGACATGGACATGGTGATGTTTGGGTCGGTGGTGGGCACCATCTTCATATAAGGAATGCCAGCCAGTGTAGCCAGTCCGGGAATCCAGTCCACCGGAACCAGGTCCATGAGGTTCATGAAAAAGATCCAGACAAAAATCGTCAGGGCCAAGGGGGCAATAAGTCGGTTTTTGCCGTGGAACGACTCGCGCACGCTGGTATCGATAAACTCGACAATGGCCTCAATGGCATTTTGCAGCTTGCCCGGTACGCCGGAGGTAGCACGCCTGGCGACGTAACTGAACAACACGGCAAATACCAGCCCGAGTAACAGCGACCAGAACATACTGTCCACATGGATGGCCCAGAAACCCATGGCCTTGGCCTCAAGGGGCGTCAAGGCAATCGTCCAGGTTGGCTCGGTCAGAGTTTCAAGGAATTGCCCGTGTGCATCAACGCGCTCAAAGCCGGCAGGCAGCTGGCCATAGGTCAAATTCTGCAAGTGGTGCTGTATGTATTCAGTAGCAGTATTTGCCATAATGAGTCTCGCAGTCCGTTTAACGTATTTTCAATACCAGCCCCAGGGCTTGACCTCTCATGTGGTAAGCTTGGGATCTCGTTTCACTCTGGCACCTTCATCGGCTAACAGCAGCGGCACAAACCAACTGATGGCCTGAACCACAATAAAAGACCCAAACAGGGCCAGGGGTGCCGCCGGTTTAACCAACAAAAAAACCAGCACAAAGCTGGCCACAGTCAGCAGCATTTTGCCCGCTGCCCCCTGGTAGAATGAACTGACGATCTGCCTGGCTTGTCGCGCGCCACAAAAACGAAAAGCCCGCCACACAAAGTAAGCATTGGGCAATGCACAGCAGAGGCCACCTGAAACAGACGACAAAAAAACGTTAAATCCAAAGGGAAGCAATGCGAGAGCCAACAACGCACAGACTAAAAACTGAGCAACAACCACGCGGTGAACTGGAGGTCGCTGCAGCCACTTGTGTCTGTACTCGTTTGCACGGGCATAGTTATATTTGGCAAATCCAGGCCAATCGTTGCTTTGCATTGCCATTGACTGTTTCCGGGTGTTTGCTGATGACACCTTGATAACGAAAAACCTTATTGCTCCCGCCCGGATAGACTGACACTTTCATTCCGGGGTAGACGAAACAAAAGAAAACTGCGCACAAGCAGCGCAACGAATTTGCTGGTGTGTGTCAGCCTATATTGTTGATCTGGTGATTTCTGACACCCCAACGAGCGCAGTATAATTGGTAATAGTACTTGCATTCAACCGAAACCATACTTGCACCAACACTTCACACCACTAACCACACCACTGAAATCACAGGAGGTGTTACTGGTCAGTGATAAAGTTGCACAGCCGGTCAAGAACGGTACTGATGTATTTTCTTTTGTGAGTCAGCAAGTAAAAGTGACGCTTCAGCTCCAGCCCAGTTACTCCGATGACTGCCAGATGCCCACTATCCAGACTTGATTTTGCTGCCAGTCTGGAAATGCAGGCAACGCCAACACCATCGCTGACCGCCTGCTTGACCGCTTCAGAGCGGTTGAGCACCATAGCCACTTTTGGTGACTCCAGCTGTGTTGCGATCATCTCATCGAACAACTCACGGGTTCCTGATCCTTGTTCCCGGAGCACCCATCGCTCGCTGGTCATTACCGATAGCGGCACACCTTTTTTACAGGCCATCGGGTGATCTGGACTACAGATGATCACCAACTCATCCTCAAGCCAGGTTGTCACCTTGATGTCTGGATGCAGGCATACACCCTCAACCACAGCAAGGTCAATCTTGAAATCCAACAAGCGTTGTTCAATGTTGCGCGTATTATCTATCTCCAGGTCAATGCGAATACCCGGATAGTTTTGGCGAAACTGAGCCAACATTTTTGGCAATAGACTATTGCCTACGGTCGAGCTGGCATTTATGACAAGTAAACCAGTGTCGTATGAACCATTGATGGCAAATTGAGTTTCGATTTCTTTTGCTCGGTCAATCAACTCACAGGCTTTAGGTAGTAACGCACGTCCGGAGTCGTTCAACTTCAATCCAGCACCCTGGCTTCGGTCAAACAGTGGCCCTAAATGCTTTTCCAGTTCAGATAACGCCATGCTGGCTGCGGGCTGAGAAATATGCAGACTTTCAGCTGCCACAGTAACTCGTCCATACTGACCTATGGCACGGAATATTTCCAACTGACGAAGCGTGATGTGCATGTGTAATTCAGCCTTTTTTCTCGAAGCAATGAGATACCAGCAGGTACTGATCAAATGCTGGGTGACACTGGTATGCGCCCCTCGCCTTACAGGGCCCGTGTCAAAGAGCGGGCTGAAGCCAATGGCATAATATCACCTGGTTGCATAATGAATGCATAAGCATACTTGATATAGCCGCAAAGTTTTACTGATTATTTAGATTAACTTTAATGCTGTATACTCAACTCAGATTGACTTGTTCGACCTGCGCTTTATAGACCAATTGTCTTTGCTTGCCCTTGAGTAGTGTTATGAAAAACAGTGGTATAAATAACTGGGTTCAGTTAAAAAAACAAACCCCACATTTCACGACAATTATGAACTGCCGGCAGATTCTGGAGAGATCTACGCCGTGGAGCGACATGTCACTTTTCTTTAAGGAGGCTGATAAGCATATCTACAAAAAGTGTCAGTGCTCAGTTGCCATGTAAATCGCTGCTGTACATTGATTAACAATGTTTTCTACAAAACATGCATCAAGGTGTTTTTGCATCGAAAATTTCGTTGCTCAGGATTTGTCCTGAAATAACTTCCCGGCTTCCGTTCATCCCGGGTCGATTCGAAGAGTGCTGTCACCGGACTTGGACAGGCTCAGTCCGAACGAGGTTCAGATTCCTTAAATGCGGAAGTTATTTCGGGACTGTCCCTTAATACAGCATGCATACTGTCGATTCTTATTTTAGCCGCCCGCTTGAGCGGCTTTTTTTTGCCGCCATAAATCATCAAAACCTGAAAAAAACATCTCAAAATACACAAAATCAAAAAACCGCAGAGGTTTTAACACCGTTAATCAATCCTGACAAAAACCACACACAAATGTTCATGACCGAATTTTCGGTTACCCCGCACAATGAAAATCAGGTTCTGCCACAATCACCACGATGCAGAGCCTGACAATGGTCGTTATCTTTGCAGTGGCTTTAGACCCTGAACACAAATTGGCCCGGGCTGGATCGTTCGCACCCTCGCTTATCTCATGGCTCTGAACTGGCACCATCGAGGTTCCATTTCTGAAACATTGAATGCACGGCAAACAGACCTGTTCTCCAAGTGAGTTCATGGCAATCCGATCCAGTCCGCCAGGCTCTGCCGTTCCTCCACGAACGTTTGGAGCATGACGATGCAATCCATTGTGAAAAATTGCGCAGGCATTGATGTCCATAAAATGATGGTCATGATTGCCATTCGCAAAGAAACTGAAGGCCGACAAAAAAGAGTTGATAGCCAGCATGGATGAAGAGCTTTCCCTCTCTCATCGGATCGTATTGACAGACATTCGGG
>JAKROC010000175.1 GCA_024509075.1 Endozoicomonas sp. | reverse complement strand
TTAACTCTGACAATCTGTCTATACGAAAACATATTCGCTTTGCACTATACCCATCGACTGTCGTGCGTACCACCAGAGTATTGGCAAAAAAACCCACCAGATGCTCCAGTTGGGGATGGTGGCGGTTGGCAATGGGACTGCCCACCGCCAGGTCAGACTGGCCGCTGTAGCGACTGAGCAGCAGGGCAAAAGCACTGAGCATCACGGTATATAAAGTGGTCTGCTGATCACGGGCCAACTGTTGCAACTGGGTGGACAATGCCCTGGTCAGCGTAAACTCACGGCGTTGTCCCCGGTAATCGAACTGTTGTGGCCGGGGATAATCCAGCGGCAGGTTGAGGGGCTCCAGCCCGGCCAGCTGTTGTTGCCACCACTGGCTTTGCTCCTCTACCAAACTTTCTTGCCAGGTGTCCCGTTGCCACCGGGTAAAGTCCAGATAGTCGATCGCCAGGGGCGCAAGGATGGATTGCACGGTGGCGTCATCCTTCACTCCCGCCTGATAAAGCGTGGCCATTTCCCGACACAGGATGTCCAGCGACCAACCATCAACGGCAATATGATGGAACAGGAGCAGCAGGACTGACTGCTCCCCGGTATGGAACAGTACCATCCGCAAGGGGTAATCCTGGCTCAGTTCAAAGGGGGTGTTGATGACCTCCAGCAGAGCAGCGGGCAGATTTTCCCTGGTTATTTCACGACGATCGACTTGTAGAATGTCATCGCCCACCTGTTGTACCCGCTGCCCAAGGTCATCCATAAAGAAAAGGGTGCGCAAGACCGGGTGCCGGTCGGCCAGCAGTTGCACTGTCCTGATCAGCTGTTCACCATCGGCGGGGCTGTTGAGCCGCAGCAGTAACGGGATGTGGTAGGCCGAGGTTCCCTGCTCGAACTGCTCAATAAACCAGAGCCGTTGCTGGGTAAACGACATCGGCCCACGGGTAAGTCCCCGGGGAGGAATCATTGACACTTGTTGGGTGAGGTGCGGGGCCAGTTCAGCAACCGTTGGGTATTGGAACAGCAAGGCAACCGGAACATCCACTGACAGTGCTTTGCTGATGCAATAGGATAGGCGGATGGCCAGCAGAGAATCACCACCGCAAAGGAAAAAATTGTCGTGAAGCCCGACTTTTTCAACGGGTAGCAGCGTCTGCCAAAGTTGGCACAATCGTATTTCAATAGCTTTTTTTTCGTCAACCGGTGGTGGTTGTGGCGTATCAATTGCCGAGTGACAGATGGTGATCGGGTTGTCAAAGGGGTCTTTGATGATTTGCTGTATAGCAACGGGTGTTTGAACGACAATAGATGGGTATAGTGCAAAGCGAATATGTTTTCGTATAGACAGATTGTCAGAGTTAAGCCCAATCAGGCAGGAGAGTGAACTCTGAGTTAATATACGATTAATAATGTTTATTTCTTCATTTTGGGCTTGAGTCTGCCCCAGAGCACTATCGGTATTGATTGCTCCTGATTCGGATTCTTTGTGTATGGGGCAGGTCAGGCAATTGACGTTAATTTTGCCTTCTTCTTCAGCCCGCTCCGCCAACACTTGCTGATATCGATTACCGGCTCCGGACAGAAAGCCGGAACAATGACCGGTGTTGGCGGTAATGAATACCAGGGATTTTGCCCCGTATGCGATCGAGGCTTGATACACGTTGTCGCTACCTGTAAGGACGGTCTCCAGTTTTTTACAATATGACGAAAGACTAATGTCGTTCAGTTTTGGTAAATTAACATCCTTAGTAAGATAGTAAACCTCGTCAATGTCCCCTTCGAAAGCCTTCTGAGCCTCAGCAAATGCAGCAAACAGCGATTTTTTATCAACAACATCACCGGTGATATAACAGGCATTTTTTGATGTTGCCTTGACTCTGGCCAAAGCCAGCAAGTGCTCTTCTGAGGAATTAGCCAACGTCGTGTTATCGACAATAGCGATCTTTCCCTCTTGCTCTGCCAGTTGGGGATACAAGCTGGCACCGATATCGCCTGTCCCACCGATCACTAGACGACTGGCTGCCTTCACTGCCGATGGGGTGCCAGTTTCCAGTGAAAGCTTTTCCAGTTTGTTGACCCAGCGCTGGCCATTGCGCCAGGCCACTTCATCATCAAGAGTGAGGTTGGCCAGTTCGCGGGTGATGTATTCGGCGAAATGATCGGGCGATGGCAGGTCAATACAGTTGGCGTAAAACGCCGGCAGTTTTTCACATGCTGAGCACACAAAACTGCTGGCAATGGCGCTGACACCAGTACTTTTTTCTGTTTTGTGATCTACGTTCTGAGCGGCAAAGGTAACTGCTGAAAACGCTGGGAAAAAGCCGGTGAGTTCCATTGCCTGCAAAGCCAGAATAAGAGGCATAACAAAGCGGTGATACTGACTTGCATCAATGGAGTTATCGATGGGGGCAAAAAGAAAATGATCGACTGATTCTGTCAATACTCTCAAGACCTGCTGCCAATGCACCGGGTTGCTGGCTACCAGCTGGCCGAATGGGCGATTATTATTGATGTCGGGTAGGCACAGCTGCTCAGAGTCGAGCAGTACGACCGCGTTGATGGAATGGCTAGCAAGCGCTTTTTGCCACTGTTGTAGTTGGGTTTGGTCGTTACTGAACAGGGCAACTGTTCGTGGTGGAGCAAGCCTGCGCAACCCCGGTTCCGGTCGCCAGCGGCGAACAAAACACTGCTGTTGAAGACTATTTTCAGTGGCCGATGGTGATGGCTTCTGCCAGGCAGGTATAAGGCATTTATTGTTTAGTTTGGCCAGTAGCTGGTTTCGCTGCAACTTGCCGATGGCTGTTTTTTCAAATTGAGCCGTATCTAACAGATAGAGTTTGTTCAGGGCAACGGAGTGCTCTTTGCGCAATACCAATTGAATGGCATTGGCCAGTTCGGCGATGGTCTTATTGTCCTGTCGAACACAGTGCATGGCCACCATGGCACCTTCGACACCTGTCTTTTGGTCAAGATGGGCAAACACGCAAGTGTAGCCTGGCTCTGCGCTGGGTACTTGTTGATTGATAGTCGCTTCAAGCACATGACAGGGGATATTGAGCCCATTGATGATGAGAATGTCTTTAGCTCTCCCTGCCATTGTCAGGCCATGCTCATCTATAAAGCCAATATCTCCCGTGTCAAACCAGCCATCGTTGGTAAATGATTCGGCATTGGCCTCCGGATTCTGGTGATAATGGCGTAAAACGTACTCACCGCGAACTTGCAAGCGCCCATGCTGGTGCCAACGAAGCAGATCATCACTGTCGTTAACAATACGGATATCAATACCCGGAACTGGCAGGCCAAGACTGGTTAGTGAAGACTCAGTTGATGTATTGCCAAAGTGGTGGTGGAAGGTCACTCCCGAGCAGGTTTCTGTCATGCCCCACGCCGGGATAATGGCATTGGCTGGTAGCCCATGTTGCGCCAGTAAAGAGATAAACTTTCGGGACTGGGCCGCATCGATGGATTCGCCAGCATTGAAAATACAGTTCAGTCCTGACAGATCCCAGCGTTTCAGCCTGACCTCGTCAGCCCGGGTATTGATCAGCGCAAAGGCAAAATTGGGTGCCCAGCAGCAACTGACCTGGTATTGGTCACACAGTGCCAGCCAGCGTAACGGGTCCTGTAAAACAAATGCTGTTGGACACTGAATCTGCTCACGGGGTAACACGCAATCGTGCAACAGGAACATCAAAAGTCCACCGGAGTGATCAAGAGGTAACCAGTTAAGTGATACTGATTGTTGAGAAAAGTGATTGAAAAGAAAGCATGAACGACTATGGTTAAATATTTGAGCATGGGACAGGGGCACAATTTTCGGCTCACGTGTACTGCCAGAGGTCATCAGATAAAGGGCAGTATCAGTGCCGCAGACCTCTGGTAACAGAGTATTATCAACGTCAAAATCCTTATCCAGTTCATCAAAGGCCAGTATCTGACAACCCCTGTGGTCGTGTTTTGCCAGATATCGGGTGTACTGTTCACAACGAGCCCCATCGGTGACCAGAACAGCGCGGGGGAACTTTGTAAGAATAAGTCGCAGACATGAAGCATCTTTGTCGTGTTCAGACAAGTTGAGACACACGGGCAAAGGGATACAGCTGGTGCCTGTCAACCAGGCAGCCCATAAAGTGACCACTGTGTCTGCCTGAGATGATGTTTGTACGATTATGGGAAATAAGCTTCCGTGCAGATGAGGTACCAGTTTGCGAGCCATGTTTGTGGCCCGGACCAGCAAGTTATGGTATGAGAGTCGGTTGCTACTGTTTTCATCGATAATGAAACGGATACCATGCTCAGTTTTGGCCGCATGGTGCAAGGCATCGACCATTGTCTGACGTTCGAGTGGATCGGGAGGCAAAGGGGCACCGCTCATCTGGGCCACGGGAGACTCTTCAGCTAATGGGGGTTGGGGCCTGTTCAACACCGTTGTTGCAATGGTGGCAACGGGCAGATTGGCCAAGGGTGTGAGTTGCAGGCCTTCGATGTTCAGTGATCGAATGAACTTGTCGTCAATCACCGGGCAACGACCCAATGCTGCCAAATTCACGGTACTGTCCGCAGCGTAGGGTATTGCTGTGACCGGTGCGATGAAATCGGGTACCCGTTCTATCAAACCCTGTTTTTCGGCGTGTTGCAGTTTTTCGATATCATACTGGGCTCGACCAACAAGGTAAGCAATCATTGACTTACAGTTATAGTCTTTCGTTCGTGTAACAAGGTGACAATCAACGACCTGGAACACTTCGACCAGATATTGTACCAAGCGAGGATATTTATTCTGTACTGATATTATGTTCTGACTGCTGGTTGTCACATTCGACTCCTGAGAATTAAATCTTAGGCTGACACGAACGCATATGGAGATCAGAGTGTCGGGTTACCTGTTGCAAAAAATCGAACAAAGGTTCTGTTGGGTCAGGACCTTGCTGCTGACTAGATGGGACTGTCGTTGATAACCCCGCTTCTGCCAGCACAGTGCGTCACTATAGGCGACAAAATTTAAACTACAAATGACAATGGAACAGTTATATTAATTTTTACATCTTTTGATCATCGTCTGGTTGGAATGAGGAATATGATACGAGGATTTAATATCATTGAATGCCAGCTACCGTTGTATTTTGCAGAAAAACGACAGAATGCGTGTTTAACTGCTGGGCAGTTCAATGAGTGTATTATCTGTGAACAGACTTTGTCCCTGCTGTCGCAGCCATTACCGGCAGGATATTTCTCGGCTGTAAACAAGCGCAGGGCTGAGTATCTTGCTGGACGGATGGCTGCTGCCGATGCAATCAGACGTCTGTGTGGATTCTGGCATACACCTGGCACAGGCGATTCAGGTGCGCCTATCTGGCCGAATGGGCTGGTTGGTTCCATAAGTCACAGTGATAATTATGTTGTTTCTGTCGTTAGATATGGTGAAAAAAAAACATTGGCATAGGTATCGACCTTGAGGGGATTATCGCTGCTGATCAGATTGACTTGTTAGTTGATACGGTATTATTGCCAGATGAAATAGACAGATATGTGGCCAATAAGAGTATGTGGGCAAAAAGAATTAACTGTACGTTGATTTTTTCCCTGAAAGAGAGCCTGTTTAAAGCGTTATATCCAATTGTAGGTAAGCGGTTTTATTATACGACGGCAAGCGTTAAACGGTGCTCTCTCAAAGGGGAGGCTTGCCTGCACATTGTTGAAGATTTATCACCAATAATAAAATCCGGGTTTCAAGTGATGGGATATGCCTGCCTGTACAGAGAACTTGTGATGACTATGGTTGTGGCAAGGATCGCTATGGATTGAGCAGGGCAAAGTGGCTGGATGGAGCCGCGTACTGGTGCAACAGACCCGGGGTCACCATCTTTCGACTACGCACTGGATGAGCGACAAGAACTCATCACACAGGCAGTGGTTCTGGCCATCGTTTTTGTTCAGGTTTGCACAGCAAACCACACCTCGCTACGACACAGATCAATAATACCACTGGATTAACATGCTCTAATGAAACTGGACTCAGCTTCCTGAGTCCGATGTTTCCTGAGAGGTTCGTTTTTCATGCCTGGTTTTCGGGTTATCTGAGAAAAACGCCCATAGGGCACTTTTCAGTCAACCTGTTGGAGTGAGCGCAGTTAGTCACTGCCAGGACTACCGTAACAATAAAATAAACAGGTTGTGTTGGAATGAAATTAATAATTCGCTTAGTGGCAGGCATTATTGCCGGTGTCGTCCTCGGCCTGATGGTTCCCCTGGCAGGCATTATCGAAGGGCTGGCACGAGTGTTGATCACCTATCAGTCGTTGTTTGGCCAGTTTATTAACTTCACTATTCCCTTGATCATTCTCTTTTACATCATGAGTGGTGTGGCCAACCTGCAAGAAGGCTCTGGTCGTTCATTAGGTGTGACCATCGGGCTGGCTTATTTTTCCACTATTGTTGCTGGCTCCCTGGCGTTTTTTATGGCTAGTGCATT
>JAKROC010000174.1 GCA_024509075.1 Endozoicomonas sp. | reverse complement strand
GGTTGCACAGTATCTCTTCCTTTTTTGCGCAGACAGTCGCCTGGCAAGGCTTTCCCTGACTCAGGACGAACAATCCGCAATGCGGAGGATTGTAGCTCGAATTATTCATTCGTACCCGGGTAACTGGTGGCCAGTACCAACACTGTTCTGAAAAGGACCTCACTGATTGTGATCATCCCGGCTGCGCCTGGAGACCACTGAGCTGCGACTAGGGGCGATACTTTCCGCCTCACTTCAAGGCTGCGCTGCCTGCCGTTTTATACCCGGCGCCTTTCAAGTTGCTACTTTGTTGGCTGCATTCACTCACCCCGGTCACATAGTATTTCTATGCTCCCGGCACCCGAGGGCATAAAGGCTTCGCTCATTTGCCGCCTCGAATCAACTTGAAATCCATTGGGTATATCGCATTTTTTTTTGCCAAAATATTGGCCGTTTGGCTCTCATGATCAAAAACCAGGACCAATTCACCACAGCGCAAGCCTCGCAACACCTGCTCTACTTTTCGCGACAGTGTTTCGTCGTAACCATTGTCAGTGCCGTCACGGCTGACAAATTCTTCAATCAGGTTTTTCAGTGTATCTTGCTCAAGCATGTCATAGGGAATAATCATTGCTCAACTCGCTGTTCCAGTTCTTTGACCAGAAAACACTCGTCGATGCATTCCCATACCACATTCAAGTCCCACAGCGCCGTACCATGTTGACGCCCGATGGTTTTATGCAAATAGGCGGGGCGTGGGTCTTGGCCAAGCACCTGCTCAATCAACTGTATCAGTTTTCGGCCGGTGCGCTGCTCATAACGAAGACATTGAGCCATCGCCTGATCGGTAAATTTAACGTCAGCCATGACCACGGGCAGTGGCGCAAAACCACCTTCGGCGCCGGGCAGGGCATCAGCGTAAGGAAGATAGGGTTTAATATCAACAACTGGTGTGCCATCGAGCAAATCAGCGGCTCCGAGGTGCAGTATCAAACGACCACTGCCCGAAGTAATGCTTTGCAGTTCCAGCACCGACATACCCAGAGGGTTGGGTCGATGGGTAGAACGAGTGGCAAATACACCCATACGCTGTCGTCCACCTAGGCGGGGAGGGCGAATGGTTGGCCGCCAGCCTTCGTCCATGGTCTGGTGGAAGATAAAATGTACCCAGATGTGTGAGAAACCTTCCAGTCCACGTACCAGGTTTTCCTGGTTGAAAGGGGGTAGCAGCTCCAGGGTGGCTTCGGCAGCAGTGACAATGCCCGGTTGACGGGGAATACCAAATTTCTGGCGGTAGCAGGAGCGAATGACGCCAATCTGCTGAAATTGAAACGTGGCGTTTAAGGTAAGTGCTTTTGGGATCGTCATCTTGGATCGTCATTTTCTGTTGGCATCATTGCCAGTTTTCAGCACCGAATGAGGCCGGTTTGCACAGCAGTACTATACCCAAAGGATTTCAGGTTGATTCGAGGCGGCAAATGAGCGAAGCCTCGGGAGCATAGAAGTACTATGTGACCGGGGTGAGCGAATGTAGCCAACAAAGTAGCAGCTTGAAAGGCGACGGGTATATCATGCGCCCGGGTTCGTCTATTGGCAAGCGGGCAGGCAGGTGAAGTGCAGTGAACCAGGATTTTCTTTCCCACCGAGATATTCGGTATCCCCTGAATATTGCTATTGCAAAAATAGCGGCTACCGTTACCCTGCCTTTGCAGGCCTCCAGCGATATAGATGGGAGAGGGTGCCAGTTTTAAGAATTAAAAAGCTAGATAATTCTCAAGCAATCAATATTTGCGCTAATCTTCCTTGGCCAAAACCGAGGCCGAAGATATTCCTTGCATTGGGTTGTCAGTGGTGCTTGTCAAGGAGGAGTACGTAGCACTGCTGGTGTGGAGTTCTTTCATGAAGGGGGACAAAATGTATCCCATTCGCCCTCAGTCATCCCGCCCGGCGAGTTCTGCCGGCAGTTGTGTGATGGTTGCCTCTTCTGCTGGCCATGCAGTGTCCAAGTCTTTCAGGTTTCAGCTTCCAGTTTCCATAGTGGCTCCAGATTTACCTGTCGATCGCACCGTGCGCAGGGATACCATCAGCACACCAGAAGAAAAACGACAACGAGTCCGTTCCATCGTCGGGGCTGTACCATATCGGGATTGCGCTGCCATTCAGGATGCAAGTGATCGCTTTGAGAAACTCTGCCAACAGCGCGACATCACGATTACTGAAACCTTCTACAAAATGCTTCGTTTTTGTCCCGACAACCGCAAGGAACAATTATTTGATAAGGCACTGTGTTATTTTGCCAGTGCTGATCATCGTAAAATTGCCAACACCAGGACGCTTACCAGTATGCTCCTTCAAAGCAAAAGTGCAGGGACGATGGCAAGGGTCATTAACTTTATCGGCATTGATGATGCCGATATTCGTACCGTAGCGAGCTGTTCAGGTCTCACATCCATAGTGGCCATGCATAATTGCAGGGGGTTTCCTGATGCCGCTAATGTGGTCGCTTTTTTGTCGTTGCCCATCTTGCAATTAGACGGCCGGGTTAATGAGCCGCTCTTGGCCACAATTTCATTTCTGTGCCACAGTCGGGGTCTTCCTGCTATTGCCGATCTTGAGGCGCTGCTGTCTCTGCCTGACTTTCACATTGGCGGCCAGTTTAATCTGCCCGTGCTGCGGTCAATTGCCAGTATGGCTTCCTCCAAGGGTCTTCGGGGGTGTCAGGGTGTGAGCAAGCTGTTGCAATTACCTTGCCTGCACCGTTGCGGCCAGGTGGATGGGAATAGCCTGAGTATCATCGCCAGAATATGTCGCCGCAAGGGGTTGCCTGATTGCGAGAGAGTCGCTTCGCTATTCAGGCTGGTGAGGCGGTATGGTGCACCAGATCAGCGAGTGAAAATGTTGCAATATTACAGTCTGTTATACCGTGCAAAAGGTTTGCCGGCACCTGAAGATCAGGAGAGGCTGTTTCTGCTGCCAGCACTGTGGAACAATGGTCTGTTCGATCATGAGATGATGGAGGCGGTGGCTGCTGCAAACAAGGCTGTAGGCTTTCCCACTGTCGATATGTTGCGGGAAGCACGTTGTTACCGTTACCTACGCGGAAAACATCAGAAATTGCTGGCGACTGTGCGTACAGTGCCGACACTGTGGGTCATCCCACTGATGCCGGGTCAAAAGAGTATATTGCCAGCTTGTGCTCCCAGTCAGCAGGCGGCGGTGTCTTCAGCGACAACGGCTATGAACATGACGCAGTGCCGGTTTGTTCCCTCAGCACAGCAGTCTGTGGCAGGCGCAAGCCGTCCATTGAGTGCGGTTGAGGCTGCCGGTGAATCTCTCGATATAGGTTGTGACCGACCCACTGAGGAGGCAACGAGGCGTATCAACGAGATAATGCATGACCTGCTCAGTGGTGATCTGCCGGTCGCGCCCCAGCAGCAGACCCAATTAACACTCAGTCCGGTGGAGTCGCAAGATCTCGATTGGCTTGTGGAAATAGTCAGGGACGACGAAATGTCTCGCGTTTGTGCCCTGTAAAAAACAATGCCTTATACCCGTCGCCTTTCAAGTTGCTACTTTGTTGGCTGCACTTGTGCCCTTTAGGGTATTCGCTCATCCCGGTCACCTAGTGTTTCTACGCTCCGGGGGCTTCGCTCATTTGCCGCCTCGAATCAACTTGAAATCTCTTGGGTATAGGTGACCAGTTCAGCCGCTATCGAAGTGGTTTTAAAAACGACGGTTATCTTATAAACCCGGAGCAATGTAAGTTGGGCTAATTCCGGCCTGAGCGATGACGTTGTCAATATTTTCATGCAGGTAGATGCCGCATTGCAGCAGTAATGTCTGGAATCCCATGGCATTGCCACCAAGAATATCGGTGTAAAGCGTGTCACCAACCATCAGTACCCGGGATGGATCAGCAATCTGGTGAAGAGCGATGGCTGCCTGGAAAATCGTTCGGTCTGGCTTGCCAAACAATATTGGGCGTGCCTGTTGGTGGGTTTGTTCCACCAAGTCTGCCAAAAAATATCCGGGTGTAGCGGTAATATGGTCACCGTGTGGGGCACCGATGTCTGGGTTGCCGATCAGCAGCTGGAACTGTTTGCCTCTGGCGCTGCTTACCAGGTTCTCCTGCATTTTATTAGTCCAGCCTGCACCGGTCAGAAAGAGCAGGGTATCCACCGTTGCCGGTATTTCTCCATTGCAGCTATTGAGTCTGCACATGTCCTTAAGCAGATGATCGGACGGATGCTCCAGCGGGGCGATGACGCCAATATTGTCCCTGCAGGTCAGCGTGCTCAGGTAATGTTCAGTGATGTCAAGACTGGTTATCACCTCATCGGCACGGAAATCAAAGCCCCTGGGGTGATATTTGGCGGCGGCGACTTTGCGGTTGGTCAAAGTGTCGTTGGATACTACGCAAAAAGGGATACTGCGTTGCCGTAACAGTTCTATGGCTTCAGTAGCGCCAGCGATGGCTGAGCTGCCACGGCAGAGAACGCCATAGGAGTCGAGAAGAATAAGGTCAAACTGTGACATGATGTCTGCCAGGGCGCTGATCCGCACAGGCGGCAATGGTGGGTCAACAATGGCTGGATACCAGTCAAGATGCTGGGCATACATCTTATTCACGGAGTCTGGGGAGAGAACGATCATTTGAACAGCCTTGTAAGACGATTTTGTGAAGACGATATGAGCCTGATTATACCCGCCGACTTTCAAGTTGCTACCATATCACCTGTGTCACCGGTGTGGCTCCACACCTTAAGTAAAGGGAAAAATACTCCAGGGCATGAAGGCGTCGCTCATTTGCTGCCGCGCAGACTGGTTTTTTTGTGCTAGCTTGAGGTGTTCTTTCCCTGATGCGAGAGGTGGCTGGTGGTGAGGCTTTACTGTGTTGTTTTTGTCTGTTTCTTTGTTATAGCTAGCTACTCTCTTGCCCATGAGCGATTGTCCCAGTCACCGACGTCCCATTCCCTGCCGCTCCATTATCAGGATCAGGGCGTGAGAGATTCCATAATCAAAATCTATACCTCCTTCAACAAGTATGACCACCAGAATCCGTGGGCCAACCTGGGGCCAGGGCAAAGGCACGGTTCCGGTGCTATCATCCAGCTGCCTGACAGTGGGCTAAAAGCGGTACTGACCAACAGCCATGTTATCAGTGCCCATACCTACATCGAGGGCAGAAAAAATGGCCAGATGGAACGCTATAAACTCAAACCCCTGTGGGTTTCCCAAGAGCTTGATCTGGCTCTGCTGGTGCCTTTCCATGACCATGAACAGGCTGCATTTTTTGCTGACACCCTGCCTATCCCTCTGGGGCAGCTGCCGCCCTTGCAGACCGATTTGATGTTGCTCGGATATCCCATCGGTGGCGATACCATCAGTGCCACTAAAGGGGTTTTGTCGCGTCTGGAGTACCAGCCCTACAGTCACTCGGGATTTTCCTTTCTGGCCGGACAGATTGATGCCGCCAGCAATCCGGGTAACAGTGGCGGGCCAGCGGTGGTGGACGGTGAGATTATCGGTGTGCTGATGCAGGGCTTCAGCCCATTTGAAGCCAGCAATATTGCTCATATTGTACCAGTGAACATTGTCCGTCACTTTTTACAGGATGTTGCTGACGGTCAATACAGCGGTGTCCCCAGTCTTGGGGTTGAGACGGAACAACTGGAGAACGGCTTTTTCAAGGCTGTTTATGGTGTACAGGACAACCGGGGCGTACTGGTTCGACATGTTATACCCGGCTCTGCCGCTGACGGGGTGTTACAGCCGGATGACGTGATTGTTGAACTTGACGGACAGCCGGTGGGGCACGACAGAACCGTCGCATTCAGAGGGAGTGAGCGCGTCTCTATGGATTATGTCGTCCATTCCCGACAGGTGGGGGAGAGTCTTGATCTCAAAATCATCCGTGACCGGCAAGAGCAACAGGTTTCGGTAACCCTCGCCCGGCCAATCAGTCACGATTTGCTGCTCAGTGTTGATGGTGATAGTGCACCGTCGTATTTCATCTATCAGGGACTGGTGTTTATCCGGGTCACCCGTGAGCTGCTGATGGGGGCTGGTCACGATCTGATTTCCTATGCAGGCCTGACTCCGGTACTGCTGAATAACTTCCGCTTTGCTGACAAAGATGAAGTTGTCGTGATCCTGAAAGTGCTCCCCCATGAGGCCAATAGGGGCTATCACGATATTTTTCTCCGGCCGGTGGAAAGTATCGGTAGCAATAAGGTACGTAGCCTTGGCCACCTGGTAGAGCTGATTGAAGCCAATGACAGTGATTATCTGGAAATCAACACCGGTTATAAGGGATTGAAAAAGATCGTCCTGAATACCCACCTGGCCGGTATAGTCAATAGCGAGGTGATGTGGCTTAACGGTATTGGCTGCGACCGGTCGAAGAATTTTCTTCAGGCCAATGCTTTGTGCCGGGAGTAATGGTGTATACCCGTCGCCTTTCAAGCTGCTACTTTGTTGGCTGCACTTGTGCCCTTTAG
>JAKROC010000173.1 GCA_024509075.1 Endozoicomonas sp. | reverse complement strand
CCCGGGGCTTCGCTCATTTGCCGCCTCGAATCAACTTGAAATCCTTTGGGTATAGTTGGGAGAGCGGGCGGGGCTGTGATGCTGGCAAAAATAAATCCACTGTCGTTTTCTTGATAGGCAAGGCACGAAGAGGTGACAGATAACTCTGCCAGGTGTTTGTCCGTTACTGTTCACAGAGGGTCAGCTTCTATTGCCAGTATATATCCAGCTGTGTTTGCTCCTCTTTTGAAGGATTGTTAACCCAGTCAGACTGACAGACAAACGGATGGTGAACTCCATTGTCCAGGTAGCCAGAGCTCCAGGGAGTATATCGCCTTTCAAGAACAGTGCATGATTCACCATTGTCATTGGTGAGGATGGGTAGAACAGAACGATAATAAGCATCCTTCACGTCGGCGTTCAGATTAAAGAGTTCCAGCAGTTCGAATGGTAAGTAATGTGGCTGCTGGTCAACAAGAATAAACGGTTTGTTGGTGTTGGCATTGTACACTGTCACCTTGCCATACTTCTTTCGCTCCACGCAGAGGTTGGCTAAATCATCAATATAGTTGTGCAGCCAGTGATTAAAGCAAGAGTCTTGTGAGACAATATGTTCGCCAAGCTCAAGTGCCTTGAAATGGTTCACTGCATTTCTGATCGTGCGGATAAACAGGTACTTTTTT
Source organism: Endozoicomonas sp. (assembly GCA_024509075.1). GTDB lineage: Bacteria > Pseudomonadota > Gammaproteobacteria > Pseudomonadales > Endozoicomonadaceae > Endozoicomonas. The sequence goes on along the minus strand of JAKROC010000173.1, from coordinate 5,988 downwards.
ACTCTATCGTTTAGTATGGTGCCAGACAGAAGGTCAATGCCTTCGTCGTCCAGTATTTCCATTACGAGCTGGTGGTGAGAGTATCTTAAATTAAGGGCGCGAAATTTAGGCTGCTGTACCCTTGAAAAAATTGTATCCCCAGGCTTCAGTGTAAAAGCGAGTGACGTGGCAAGATAGAGAAAGTGCCAAAGCCATGAGTCGGTGCATTGATTCTTCTGCAATGGCTTGGCGATTTTTTGCTCGAACGAACTGTCGCTGAGAATATGCTTGATTACATCCCTGTGGTTGGCATTCAGGTCTGATAACTGTTGTAACCTTTTCATGTTTTTAAAGGGAATCGCAACGTTGGCCTGGGTCCACCATAGCGATGACGACGAAACAGTCGAGTAAAATAAATAATTAATTGGCCGGCCAGCCGGAAGTCGATGATTGGTGCTCTCTGGTACTTGATCTTCAATAACGAACGGCAAGGCATTTGGTGGTCGAGTGTTATTATAGCCTGTAACGACTTCATCTAATGAATAAGTCCGTTGTTCATTGAGATGGTTGGTGAATAGTGTCCTGAAGTGATTCAGTGCAGACTGAATATCGAACTGTGCAAACTCATGCCTGGTTAGTGGTGCGGTGATTAGCTCAGGTATATATATGCGTTGCAAATCCGAGACGCTAGTCAACTCTGCTGTCAGCGCGATCAGCGGTGCTGCGGCCACCGATTTTTCCGTCTTTGCCAGTATCTGGCCTTTACGCAATTCTTCCCTGGGCAGCTGGTCAAAATACGTTTGGGTCTTATCCTCAGAAGTGTAATGCCAGTTCGAACCATCAGGGCAAAGTCTGGGCAAATTGGTTCGAGTTTTTTTCACAATGGCAATGCCGTCGCACTGCAACTCAAAACCGAATCGCCGCCAGTTGCCTGCCCTCTTCATACCCTTGATATACGTATCAGTTTTGGCGATAGCGGTGATTTCATCAAAATCTAAATTTCCTTGAAATGCCACTGCCGCCCTGGCACTTTGATAAAGTGATGCCGGACATTTTTTTTCTTCGGGCATGCAGTCAGGATTTGCCTTGAAAGGAGCAGGGCAAGCGCTTCGTGTCGCTGATATCATCAGGCTTCCTTCTCTATTGATTATGGGTTGGTTTATTGCCTCAAAGCAGGAGCAGTTTCGTGTGGCGCTATTCGTTATCTATTGTAATTCAATACAATGATTGCCCTGGCAATAACAACAGGGACTAGCTAACACATTGGTCAGTCATAGTGACAGGATCAACCACCCAGTAAAGTAGCAACTTGAAAGGCGACGGGTATATTCACCATGCTTCGAGGTGACTATAATGACCGGTTTATTCGTATTATTCTCTCAACAGGCTTGGCCTCGCCGCAGGTTTGAGCCCGCACAAGCCAGTAAATGTGAAATGAGCAAAAAACTGTATATCAAGACCCACGGCTGCCAGATGAACGAGTACGACTCCGCCCGCATGGCGGATCTGCTCGGTGAGACGCACACCCTGGAGTTGACAGACAACCCTGAAGAGGCCGATGTCCTGCTGATCAACACTTGCTCTGTGCGGGAGAAAGCACAGGAGAAGCTATTCCATCAGCTTGGTCGCTGGCGCAAGCTGAAGGAGAAAAACCCGAACCTGATCATTGGTGTGGGTGGCTGTGTGGCTAGCCAGGAAGGTGAAGAAATCCGTCGTCGTGCGCCTCTGGTGGATGTGGTGTTTGGCCCGCAGACTTTGCACCGTTTGCCGGAGATGATCGACACCAGCAAAGCCAATCACATCCCTGTGGTGGATGTGACCTTCCCGGAAATCGAGAAGTTTGATCGTCTGCCCGAGCCCAGTGTGGACGGCCCTACGGCGTTTGTCTCCATCATGGAAGGGTGCGACAAGTACTGCACCTATTGCATTGTGCCATACACTCGTGGTTCGGAAATCAGTCGGCCAATGGACGATGTTATCGCCGAGTGCTTCGGTCTGGCAGAGAAAGGCGTTCGTGAGGTGAACCTGCTGGGGCAGAATGTCAACGCCTATCGCGGTGCCAGGCACGACGGCACAGTGTGCGACCTGGCCGAGCTGATCACCGTGGTAGCAGCCATTGACGGCATTGACCGTATCCGCTTTACCACCTCGCACCCGCTGGAGTTTTCCGACAGTCTGGTCAATGTTTATGCTGACGTGCCCGAACTGGTCAGCCACTTGCACCTGCCGGTACAAAGTGGCTCCGACCGGGTGCTACAAATGATGAAACGCGAGCACACCGCTGAAGATTACCTGAAAAAAATCCGCCAACTGCTCGCTGTTCGGCCAGAACTGAAGCTCTCTTCCGACTTTATTGTTGGTTTTCCCGGCGAAACGGATCAGGACTTTATCGATACCATGAACCTGATTGCAGAAGTCGGCTTTGATGCATCGTTCAGCTTTATTTTCAGCAAGCGCCCCGGTACTCCGGCGGCAGATATGGAAGATAATGTGCCCGAGGCGGTGAAAAAGCAGCGTCTGCAACTGCTGCAAGAGCGCATCAACCAGCAGGTGTTGCAGATCAGCCGTCGCCTGGTGGGCAGCACCCAGAAGATTCTGGTCACTGGCTACTCGCGTAAAGACCCGGGCCAACTCTCCGGGCGCACTGAGTGTAACCGGGTTGTGAACTTCCAGTGCACTGACCCGCGCCTGATTGGCCATTTTGCCGACGTTGAGATTGTGGAGGCTTTGCCTCACTCCCTGCGCGGCAGGTTGACAGGCTCTGAGCTTGACGACGTGGCGTAAGGGAATGCCCAAGACCGGACAACGACTATACCCAAAGGATTTCCTGTTGATTCGAGGCGGCAAATGAGCGAAGCCCTAGGAGCATAGAAATACTATGTGACTAGGGTGAGCAAATGCTGCCAACAAAGTAGCAGCTTGAAAGGCGACGGGTATATTGGTTTTCACCCGCTGTTCGGCGTACTATTCGATCACTATGAACCAGCAGTAAAAGGCACGTAACCAACTTTGAATACCAGTACACAAGGACAGCCATTTACCGGCCCCGCTTCTGAACCCCATATCTGCCGCTTTAATCTGGAGCCTGAAGAACCGCTGAGGTTCGCCGAGCTGTGCGGGCAGTTTAACCAACACCTGAAACAGATCGAAGAGCGCCTCGGCGTGACCATTCGCCATCGGGGGAATGCGTTTGCTGTCAGTGGTGAGCATGGGCGGGCGGAAGTGGCTGGCGAAGTACTGAGGCGCCTGTTTCGGGAGACGGGCAAAGATGAGCCGCTCAGCGCCAACACTGTGCATCTGTTCTTGCAGGAGTCGGCCATTGAGTGGCTTCAGGAAGCGTCGGACGACAAGCTGATTACCCTGCGCACCCGCAAGGGCTTGATCACGCCAAGAGGACGCAACCAACAAAGCTACGTGAAGTCCATTTTGCAGCACGATATCAACTTTGGCATCGGGCCGGCCGGTACTGGCAAGACGTATCTGGCCGTGGCTGCTGCTGTGCAGGCACTGGAAGAAGAGCAGATTCGGCGCATTCTGCTGGTGCGCCCGGCGGTGGAGGCCGGGGAGAAACTGGGCTTTTTGCCCGGTGATCTGGCGCAGAAAATTGATCCGTACCTGCGCCCACTGTACGACGCTCTGTACGAGATGATGGGCTTCGAACGGGTGGACCGGCTGATTGAGAAAAACGTTATCGAGGTGGCTCCGCTGGCTTACATGCGCGGGCGTACGCTTAATAACTCATTCATTATTCTTGATGAATCCCAGAACACCACCCAGGAACAGATGAAGATGTTCCTGACCCGGATCGGTTTTGGCTCCACTGCCATTATCACGGGTGACATCACTCAGGTCGATTTGCCCCGTGGTACCCGCTCCGGCCTGTCCAGTGCCATCGAGGTGCTCAAAGGCGTGGAAGGGATCGGCTTTACCTGGTTTACCGCTAAAGACGTGGTGCGCCATCCATTGGTGCAGCGTATTGTCCAGGCGTATGACCGTTACGACCAGCTTATTCAGACTGGCAAAGGTGCACCATAATGGCCAGCGTTCATATAGACCTGACCAGTAACAGCGAAAGTCTGCAGTTGCCATCGCTTAATGAGCTGACGGCATGGGCAACAGCTGCTGTTGGTCAGCGCCGTCAGGAGGTCGAGATCAGCTTGTTGATTGTTGATGAAGCCGAAGGTGCCGAGCTGAACCGGCAGTGGCGCAACAAAAGTGGCCCAACCAACGTACTGTCGTTTCCGGCCGATTTGCCCCCTGAGCTGCAATTGCCACTGTTGGGCGATTTGATTATTTGTGCTCCGGTGGTGGAAAAAGAGGCTCTGGAGCAGAAAAAAAGCCTTAATTCGCACTGGGCGCATATGATGATTCATGGCACACTGCATCTGCTTGGCTTTGACCATATTGATGATGATGAAGCCGAAGATATGGAGTCCCTGGAAACGGGAATCCTGGCTCAGATTGGTTATCCTGATCCTTACCAGGATCGCGAGTGAGCCAGGGCATTATTCTCTTAACCGCCCACCCGTGGGCACAGCTGTGAAGACAGAGGGCAATGAGCGACGATCATTCGACGGGGGAGCACCCATCACCATCATGGATGGATAAACTGACCAGTATGTTCCACCAGGACCCCAAAGACCGTCATTCACTGATGGCTATGCTGCGCGACGCCGGCAGCCGTGGTATGCTCGACAATGAGGCGCTGAGCATCATCGAAGGTGCCGTGCAGGTCGCGGACATGCAAGTTCGCGAGATTATGATTCCCCGCTCCCAGATGGTCTGCATTGATGAGGACCAGAGCCCCGGCGAATTCCTGCCCCATGTGATTGAATCTGCCCACTCCCGCTTTCCAGTCATTGGCGACACCAAAGATGAGGTGATTGGCATTTTGCTGGCAAAAGACCTGTTGCCGCTGATTCTTGATACGGGCGGTAAATTTAACATCAAGAACCATTTACGTCCGGCGACGTTTATCCCCGAAAGTAAACGCCTCAATGTTTTACTCCGGGAGTTTCGTACCAACCGCAATCATATGGCCATTGTCATTGATGAGTTTGGTGGTGTAGCTGGCCTGGTGACCATCGAAGATGTGCTGGAGCAGATTGTTGGCGACATCGAAGATGAGACCGATGTGGATGACGATACCTTCATTAAGCCAGCAGACGACTTTGAGCACTCGTATATCGTCAAGGCACTGACGCCCATCGAAGATTTCAACGAGCAGTTTGGCACCCGCTTTCCAGACGATGAGTTCGACACCATCGGCGGCATCGTTATGCAGGAGTTTGGCCATATGCCGACTCGCAATGAGTCGGTGGAGATCTCTGGCCTGCGCTTTGACGTGCTCAATGCCGATGGTCGCCGGATTCGTTTGCTGCGGGTGACGCCGGACTGATGGCCCACTCTTCATCACGCCCACTGCTGAGGGTCGTTCGTTACCTGTTGTCTCTGGCAGCCGGTGCTCTGGTACCTCTGGGATTCAGCCCATTCGATATCTGGCCAGTACCGATGCTGGCCATTGGTATTATCTTTCTGCTAACCCGGACACTGCCAGTCAGATTGGCCACCCGTTGTGGTTTGCTGTTTGGCACAGGCATGTTCGGTGCTGGCACTTCGTGGATATACGTCAGTATCCATGAGTTTGGTGCTGCGGCACCGCTGCTGGCCGCGCTGCTCACCGGGTTGTTTGTGCTGTTTATTGCCGCACTGATGATTATGCCGGTATTCCTGCTCTTCAGCTGGCTGAACCAACGTTATGCAGAGCGAACATGGTTGCCTTGGCAACAGGCGCTGCTTTTTTCCGGCCTGTGGGTGTTGTTTGAGTGGGTACGCAGCTGGCTGCTGACAGGATTCCCGTGGCTGCTGTTTGGCTATGCCCTGCTCGATACACCGTTTGCAGCCCTGGCACCAGTGACCGGGGTCTACGGCCTCAGCTTGCTGATGGTCACCACATGGTTGCCTTGGCAACAGGCGCTGCTTTTTTCCGGCCTGTGGGTGTTGTTTGAG
>JAKROC010000172.1 GCA_024509075.1 Endozoicomonas sp. | reverse complement strand
CGACTGCATGGATGCAGGAGGTAGAGCAACGCATGGAGCAGTTGCCGAGCGAATGTAGCCAACAAAGCAGCAGTTTGAAAGGCGACGGGTAAGTGTAAGTAACTTCCCGGTGCATTGTCAGGCAGGAGTTGCAATGATTGAACTAAAAAAACTGACCAAGGTGTTTGACCCCGGCGGTGTCAAGGCCATTGACGAAGTCAATCTCACGGTGCCAGAAGGTACTGTGTGCGGAGTAATCGGCTCCAGCGGTGCTGGCAAAAGTACACTGATTCGCTGCGTTAATTTGCTGGAACGACCTACATCTGGCCAGGTGTGGGTGGCAGGTCATGACCTAACCACTCTCGGGGAGAAGGATCTGCGCCAGGCCCGGCGCAATATTGGCATGATTTTTCAGCACTTCAACCTGCTTGCTAGCCGCACGGTTTATGAGAATGTTGCCCTGCCCCTGGAACTGGCCGGTGCCAGCCGGCAGGAACTTGACCAAGCCGTACAACCCTTGTTGGAATTGACTGGACTGGCCGACAAAAATGACAGTTACCCTGCTCAGTTATCTGGTGGGCAGAAGCAGCGGGTGGCCATTGCCCGGGCGCTGGCCAGCAAACCCCAGGTGCTGCTATGCGACGAAGCCACCTCCGCCCTTGACCCGCAAACCACTCGGGCCATTCTCTCGTTACTTGGCGACATTAACCGTCGGCTGAAGATCACTATCTTGATGATCACTCACGAGATGGAGGTGGTAAAAAGCATCTGTGACCGGGTGGCGATTATGAGTCACGGCAAGATTATTGAGGAGAATGCTGTCGAGCAGTTCTTTCTCAACCCCCGCACCGAGTTGGCTAAAGAGTTTGTGCGCAGTGCCACCCACGAGAAGCCGGTGGCGGAAATTGAGGCGCGGTTTCAGGCTGAACCGTTAGCCGGTGCCCGGCCGGTGGTGCATCTCACTTTTGTCGGGCAAGGTGTGGTGCAACCCCTGATTACCCGTGCAGCCCGGCAGTTTAATACCGATTTCAACATTCTTCAGGCTGACATCGAAACAGTGAATGAGAAGGCTATGGGCTTTTTGATGGTGGAGATTATGGGTGAGCCAGGAGCCATTGAGCAGTCATTGCAGTTTTTGCGTGGTGCTTCTGAGGCGGGCAGTACCGTCCAGGTGGAGGTGATTGGTTATGTCAGCTGATGCGTGGTCGCTGTTGTTAAAAGCACTGTGGGAAACGCTCTATATGGTGTTCAGTTCCGGTGTTATCAGTTTTGCCCTCGGTATCCCCCTGGGCGTAATGCTTTACGTTACCCGCGCTGGGCGTATTATGGCTAATCCCTTGGCTAACCGGATGTTGGGTGTACTGGTTAATGCCGGGCGTTCCATCCCGTTTATCATCCTGATGGTGGCCATTATTCCTTTTACACGACTTTTGACGGGTACATCTATCGGTACTTCGGCCGCCATTGTGCCATTGTCCGTCGCCGCCATCCCTTTTGTCGCCCGCATTGCCGAAGGTGCCTTGCAAGAAGTGCCTGCCGGACTGATTGAAGCAGCCCAGTCCATGGGCGCCAGCCCTATGCAGATTATCACTCGCGTACTGTTGCCAGAGGCAAGGTCAGGGCTGATTAACGGCATGACCATAACCCTGGTAACGCTGGTCAGTTACTCCGCCATGGCTGGTGCCATCGGTGGTGGCGGTTTGGGTGATTTGGGTATTCGCTACGGTTATCAACGTTTTGACGGGGGGATTATGCTAACGACGGTGGCTGTATTGATTGCCCTTGTGCAGTTGTTGCAAGTGGTTGGTGACCGTTTGCAGCAACACTACGATCATGCGTGAACAAGTTCAGGAGAGAGAGAATGATTAAACTGTCAAGAGCAGTAAAAACTCTGGTCTGTTCGGCACTGTTTGCCCTGGTTGGCGCATGTAGCCAGAGTGACGATGGCAGTGGGCCACTGAAAGTGGGGGTAATGGCTGGCCCGGAGGCGGATGTGATGAAAGTGGCAGTGGACATCGCCCGTCAGGATCACCAGGTTGAGGTGGAGTTAGTAGAGTTTTCCGATTACCTTTCACCCAATATTGCTCTGTCTGATGGCAGCATCGATGCCAATGCCATGCAGCACCAGCCATACCTTGACAATATTGTCCGTGATCGAGGCTTTACGTTGGTGGCGGTGGGCAACACATTTCTTTATCCCATCGGGGCGTACTCAAAAAAGCTTGGAGACATCAGTGAACTGCAAGACGGTGCTCGCATTGCCATTCCTAACGATCCCAGCAATGAGGGGCGGACGTTGATCTTGCTGCACCAGCGCGGTTTTATCAAATTGAAGGACGTTAATAACCTGGCCGCCACTCCGGCAGACATTGTCGAGAACCCGCGCAACTTCCAGTTTGTGGAACTCGACGCCGCGCAGCTGCCTCGTGCCCTGGATGATGTGGATCTGGCCTTTATCAATAATACCTACGCGGTGCCTGCCGGTTACATACCAACACAGGACGCTTTGTTGTTGGAAGATAAGGAGTCACCGTACGTCAATCTGATTGTTGCCCGTGAAGATAACAAAGACGACCCGCGTGTGCAGGCCCTGGTCAAGGCATACCAGAGTGATGCCGTGGCCGCGAAAGCGGATGAACTGTTCAAGGGCAGTGCCGTTGCGGTCTGGCGGCAATGACAGTGCGCTGTGAAATTATATACCCAATGGATTTCAAGTTGATTCGAGGCGGCAAATGAGCGAAGCCTTTATGCCCTCGGGTGCCGGGAGCATAGAAATACTATGTGACCGGGGTGACGACTGCATGGATGCAGGAGGTAGTACCCTAAAGGGCATAAAAGCAACGCATGGAGCAGTTGCCGGGCGAATACCCTAAAGGGCACAAGTGCAGTCAACAAAGTAGCAACTTGAAAGGCGACGGGTATACCCCTTGTTTGCCCGGGTCATGGGCAAACTGGTGCTCTTCGCTAGGGGGAATCAGGGCTGGGATCTAAAATCGCCAGCATCTTTTCCACGCTCATGTCATCGGATGTCATATGCACTTGATCTTCCGGATAATCAAGCTCTTTTAACAACCAGCTGAAATCTGGCAGTTCTGGCAGTTCTTCTGTCAGAGAGCCAGATGTTTCCCGGGCATCATCACCAACCGCGGTTGCTTCGCTGGCCGGCCCGGCAAGAGGTTGTCCTGAAATAATTGCCCGATTTATCTCTGCACTGAGCGAAGTGGCAGACCTGCAAACATCGACAGGCTCGGAATTCTGGGTATCTGCTGGCAGGGAAGGGTTGTGCCTGAGTGTTGCTGCGGTTTTATCAAGCCACTGTTCCGGGATTGTGGCTTCATTTTTCTCCTCCTCAGTAGCCTTCTTCATATGCTCTGACGCCAGCGTTTTACAGATGTCCGGGTGCTCGTTGTAATGCACAAAATCCGTGGCCCAGAAAAACTTCTCCAAGTGGCTAATCGACCAGTTGTTGATCAAAAAACCTGTGTTGGTCAGAGAGAACTTAGGCTTGGGAACCTTGAGTGTGCGTCCATACTGGTTTTTAACCGACAATATCAATCCGTTGAAATCGTATCCAATGCGATTGATTTCCACTAGCATGGTGACCACAAAATGCCAGAGTCGTTCATTGCCGGTCATGACCGCATCGCCATCGATTATGACGCTTTTTCTCCTTTCTGACGCACTTATTTTCGAAAAACAGTGATCAGGGATTGCTCCCGGACAGTCGATGGGATAATGCACCAGCAACAATCCGTCCAGCAGTGTTTCGATTGTATTTAGCTTGGGCGGGTTTTTTTTTGTTGGCCGCCAAGCCAGGCAAGCATCCAGAAAGGTATTCATCCACCGTCTATTATTGAGACGAAATAACCGGTGCAGCTGACTGACGGTGGGTACGGTCTTGAACAGGCGGTTGAGCTGAGTGATGTACGTCCAGAAATCGTGCTGACACCAGAGAACTTCCAACAGTACGCGCTTTTGGGTGGTGCTCACCTGAAAGTCGATATCCACATTTTTCGTGAGTTTTGTCAGAGATTCCCACTGCTCTCTGCTCGGTTTCGGGGAGAGATTTTTGCACAGTTCGATATAGTTGAGCCACTCTGGTGCATCCAGCTGTGACAGGGCAAAATCGATGACATTCAGCGATGCTGGCGCGAGTAAAGCCTTGGTGACCGCGTCCATGTCCTGATTGTGATCGTACTTCGCCAGCCACAAACACAAACCGGCCCCCCCCTGTCTGAGCAAGATTTCCTGCATAGTGGCCAGGGCCGAATGTCTGGACTGAAAGTGAGTTGCGCACAAAAAATTTTTGAACGTTTGCGCATTCAAACGCCACTTGTCTGGATTAAGGCAAAAAAGGGCTAACAGTTTGAGCTGATCGTTTGTTGAAAGATTATCCTCAGGCTGTGATGGCCGACATTGATGGAAAATATCAGCCAGCTCCTGCGTCATTTTGTTCAGCTTAAACGAATCGGGTATACCTGCACGGCTATAGAGCTTTTTGAGTAGATTCAGGTAGTATGTGGTTTGTCCTTCGGGCAGCCATTGCAGAAAATCACGCACCCCGGCGGCAGGGGGAAGTCCCCGGGCTTGGCAGACGTTGGCCAACGTGTCGAATATTTTCTCACTCTGTTCCAGCTCTTGCAGGGTGAGAAAATCATCAAGCAGTTTGGTATCGGGAATGCAGCACCCGCGGCATATTGACGAGATGGTGTCAATCAGCTTTGGGTCCAAACCCTGAAGTTGATGGATGAAGTCGAGCACCACGGCGGGGTCCGGCATCTTTTGACCGGCGCATATTTTGCTAATCACAGAGGACATTTGCTGGTGACTCCAGACCTGTTCCAGCTCGGTAAAGCTTTTGGCTTGGCTGGGGTCAGGCAAACCCTTGTTGCTATTCATGGTGCACAGCCTTTGCACGCACGGATTCCTGGCAAATTCACGCATACGATCGTCGCTTATTTCCATTAATGAACGTATGTGCTTTTTTCGTTTTATCATGCAGGTAAAAGAACCAGTACTTAATAACTTCGAACGGTCGACCGTGGCAAAAAACACCTCGGCCATGTGAAAAAAGTTGGTCATTAGGTGGTAATCGTCGATCACCCGGCAATTCGCCAGGGTGGAAAATATCGATAGTGAGCGCGGAGTGCGGCGATTCAGCGATAAAACGAAGTTGGATTCTTTCAGGGTGTCAAGCAGCTTTTTTGCGTTGTTGAGCAGGGTCACAATTGCGCTGGCATGTTGGTGCTGTTGCAAGGCTGTCTGGTGTTCAGGTACAAATTTGTCAATGATGGCTTGGAATACACTGCTTTTCTGTACGGTGTGCAGATCTGTTTTTAACTGCTTGATGTCTTTGCGGCTGGTGATGCCCTTGATGCGGTGAGGGTCTGGTAGTCCCCGGCTATTCTGAAGTTCGGCCAGATCCAACAGGAACGGGTGGCTGGCAACCATTTCGATGTCGCTGTCGTCCATAACCGTGAACATTTCTATGTGTAGCCGATGCTTCAGCATGGTAGACAGGCAGTCGGTATTTTTAATGCGTTTGCTGTCAACAGCTTGAAAAAATACAGTCGCTTTACCAATAAACGATAAAACAATCCGGTAATCCTTGGTGATATCCAGAGGGCTGATGATTTCAAACAACAGGGCTGACAGAACCGACCGCCGGCGGGGTGTTAACCGAATGTCTCGCTGCCTCAGGGTGTCAATCAGGGTTGCACAATCGTTTAGCAAGGTTTTGTTGCGCTCCTCTGTGTGATTCTCTCGCAAATAACTCTGATGGGCTAAACAAAAAACGCTCAGAGTTGCTTCCAGGTCAGAATCAACAGCCTCAGCTGCTTCGAGTACGCTGTTGTGATTGGGCAGACTCTTGCCTCCGTTCAGTGTTGCCTGGCGATTGAGATGGGGAAGAGCGGCGGTGTGCTGGATATCTTCATCACGCATGTTGATAAATTCCAGCACACTTCTTTTGGATGCCAGCATGCTGGACAGGCAGCTGGTGTGTTTGATTTTTTTTGTATCAACTGCAGCAAAAAACAGCGTAGCCTTGCGAAAAAAGTCGCTGATCAACCGGTGTTCGGCTTCCAGATTGTATCTGGCTAATGAGGAAAACAGGACGGATTTGTAAGGTGCTGTCCGCCGGAGCGTCAGCTCAATGTCACGCATTTTAAGCGTTTCGATAAAGACAGATGCGTTGGTCAGGATGGTCTTGATGTCCTCGTCTTGCCGAAAGGCTAGCAGTCTTCCTTGCATGTCTGCGGGAAAGTAATCAATGGTCTCGAGCAATGTGGTATCAGCAGTGGCTTTTTGCCTCGACTCGGGGGTAAAAACAAAGGTTGGAGCAGGGTTGTCATGATCCTCCTGCGCTTGGCCTGCTGCCATGGAATCGGCTAAGGGGCTGATGATTCGCTGTTTAATCGGCAAACCATTGGACGACCTTGTTACTGCCCTGTGTACTGAAAGACTTTTGTCGTGTGGTGCCGGTTGTATGGCTGAACTGCTGTTGCCATCGCTGTCATGGGTGCGTTTTCTATTATTGACAGCCTGCAGGGCAGTCACTATGTCTTGTCTCGTCAAGGGGACACTGCCGGGGAGTACCAGGGGGGAATTCATAGAGTTCTTGGTAGTGATTGCCTGTAAAAAAAATGTCTGCCAATTCTGAATTGACGGCCTGTTTATACCCAATGGATTTCAAGTTGGTTCGAGGCGGCAAATGAGCGAAGCCCCGGGAGCATAGAAATACTACGTGACCGGG
>JAKROC010000171.1 GCA_024509075.1 Endozoicomonas sp. | reverse complement strand
AGAAGCCCTGAGCCGGGTGAAAAACCTGACCGGCAAGGAACTGGCCTTTTACCCCGCAATGAAGAAAATGTCGCCCTGGATATCAGAAAACGAGCCAGGCATAGACACTACCCCCTCCGTAGCCGACCCGGCTTTTAGTGTGTGGCGTGTCTCCACCGCGAACTCTCTCTTAAGGCAAAATCAGCCGAGCCCAACATCGCCAACCCGGCAAACGACCAATTTAAGGTAAAAGGCCAGCATAATAGCGGTTAGTACCGAAAAAATCTTTGTTTTTGGGAAAAACTGGTAAAAAACAGTTAAAGAAACCATCATGCCAATCTTTTTACAATGATCAACAAACATGAATCAACAGATCGTATCACTAACAGAACGAGGCAAATCATGAGCATTCTGATCACCGGAGGTGCTGGCTACATTGGCAGCCACACCTGTCTGGAACTACTCAATACCGGCTACGATGTGGTGGTTGTCGACAACCTCTGCAACAGCCATGAAGAAGCCCTGAGCCGGGTGAAAAACCTGACCGGCAAGGAACTGGCCTTTTACCCCATCGATATCCGTGACCAGCGGGCTCTGCGTAAAGTGTTTGCTGCCCATGCCATCGAGGCAGTGATTCATTTCGCGGGCCTGAAAGCTGTGGGTGAGTCCACTCAGATACCGCTGTCGTATTTCGACAACAACGTCAGCGGCACAGTAAAACTGCTGGAAGTCATGGAAGAGTTTGATGTTCGTCACCTGGTCTTCAGCTCCTCAGCCACCGTCTATGGCGACCCCCATGAAGTACCTATCAAGGAAGACTTCCCGGTAGGCCGCGTCACCAACCCTTACGGGCGCAGTAAATTTATGGTGGAAGAGATTTTGCTCGACACAGCCGCTTCCGACCAGCGCTGGAACTTCAGCATCCTGCGCTACTTCAACCCAGTCGGTGCCCACGAATCCGGTCAGATTGGCGAAGACCCCAGCGGTATTCCCAATAACCTGATGCCCTATATCGCCCAAGTGGCCGTGGGCAAACTCCAGCAGCTCAACGTGTTTGGTGATGACTACCCAACACCAGACGGTACCGGCGTTCGCGACTATATTCACGTTGTTGACTTGGCCCTCGGTCATCTGGCAGCACTGAAAACCCACTGGAGCGATCGAGGCGTACACACATACAACCTCGGTACCGGCAACGGTAACAGCGTTCTGGACATGCTCCACGCCTTTGAAAAAGCCTGTCACAAACAGCTCCCCTACGCTATCCAGCCCCGCCGCCCTGGCGATATTGCCCAGTGTTACGCTGACCCGGCCTACGCCGAGGAGAAACTAGGCTGGAAGGCAATCCGCACCGTAGAAGACATGACCTGCGATACCTGGCGCTGGCAGTCACAGAACCCCAACGGCTTTAACCAGTAACACATTCATTGACTATTGAAGGTTGTCAGACAATGAAATTTGATCCAGTCGATCATCCACACCGCCGCTTTAATCCGTTGATTGGCGACTGGGTACTCGTATCACCGCACCGCGCCAAACGTCCATGGCAAGGCCAAATGGAAAAAACGGCATCTGACGTTCGTCCTGTGCATGATCCAGAGTGCTATCTGTGCCCACGCAACGAACGCATTACCGGCGACCGTAATCCGGACTACACTGAGCCATTCATTTTTCCCAACGACTTCCCGGCCCTGCTGACCGACACACCGGAAGCCACCGGTAGCTCTGACCTGTTCCAGAGCAGCACCGCCCGAGGTGAGGCACGGGTTATCTGTTTCTCGCCCGACCACAGCAAAACTCTGCCCCAGCTGAGTGAGCAGGAGATTCGCAACGTGGTGGACACCTGGGCCGACCAGGTGATCGAGCTGGGTGAACAATACCCCTGGGTGCAGCTGTTTGAAAACAAGGGCGCGGCCATGGGCTGCTCCAACCCCCACCCCCACGGACAAATCTGGGCCAGCAGCTTCCTGCCTAACGAAGCGCGCAAAGAAGACGACAATCAACGGCAGTGGCAACAAGACAAAGGCGTCAACTTGCTGGTCGAGTACGCCCGTCAGGAGTCTGCGTCCGGCGAGCGCACCGTGGTGGAAAACGATCACTGGATTGCCGTTGTGCCTTACTGGGCAGCCTGGCCTTTTGAGACGCTGCTGCTGCCTAAACATCACGTGCTGCGTATGCCCGACCTGAGCGATACAAAGCGTGACGCCCTGGCCGCCATTTTGAAAAAACTGACGACCAAATACGACAATCTGTTCGAGACGTCATTCCCCTACTCCATGGGCTGGCACGGTGCGCCATGTCATCCTGGCCAAACCTCAGTAGACGACAGTCATTGGCAACTGCACGCGCACTTCTATCCGCCGCTGCTCAGATCAGCCACGGTGCGCAAATTTATGGTGGGCTTTGAAATGCTGGCCGAAACCCAGCGCGACCTGACCGCCGAACAGGCCGCTGAGCGCCTGCGCGAGCTGCCAGAAGTTCACTACCTTGAACAAAATTGACCTAACACATTAAACCGGAAAGAACGATGAGCCAAAAACAAGCACTAACCGAGCTGTTCACCAACACCTTCAGCCACCAGCCAACGCACTTTTTCCAAGCCCCCGGCCGGGTCAACCTGATCGGTGAGCACACCGATTACAACGATGGCTTTGTTCTGCCCTGCGCCATTGATTATCAGGCCATGATCGCCGTATCCCCACGGGATGACCAAAAAGTGGTAGTCACCGCCCACAGCTACGACGGCCAGGTATCTGAGTTTCAACTCACACTGCCCATTGCCAGCAGCAAAGACGCTTTCTGGAGCAACTATGTGCGCGGCGTTGCCACCGTTTTGCTGCAACGAGGCATGAACCTTAAGGGCGTGAACATTGCCATTATCGGCAACGTACCTCAGGGTGCTGGCCTTAGTTCCTCGGCTTGTCTGGAAGTGGTCACTGGCCTGACTCTGACCCGAATGGCCGGGCTGGATGTCAGCCTGAAAGAGCTGGCCCTGATCGGCCAGCAGGCAGAAAATGAATTTGTCGGCTGCAAGTGCGGCATTATGGACCAAATGATCTCTGCCTGCGGCAAAGAAGGTCACGCCATGCTGCTGGACTGCCGTTCGCTGGACACACGACTGGTGTCTATTCCAGAGAGTGCCGCCGTGGTGATCATCAACTCCAACGTCAAGCGCGGCCTGGTCGGCAGTGAATACAACACCCGTCGTGAACAGTGCGAAGCCGCAGCGCAACACTTTGGTGTTAAAGCCCTGCGTGACGTCACGCTGGCACAACTGGAAGCCGCCAAAGCTGATCTGGACGACCTCACTTTCCGTCGTGCCCGCCATGTCATCACCGAAAACGACCGCACCGAGGCTGCCGCCGAAGTGTTGGCCACGGGCGATCTGGTCACCATGGGGGAGCTGATGGCCCAGTCCCACATCTCCATGCGTGATGACTTTGAGATCACCGTACCAGCCATCGACGGCATCGTTGAGATTGTCAGGAACGTGATTGGCAATGAAGGCGGTGTGCGCATGACCGGCGGTGGTTTCGGTGGCTGCGTGGTCGCTCTGGTGCCACAAGAGAAAGTAGACGCTGTCAAACAGGCCGTTGAACAGCACTACCCACAGTGCTCCAATGGCCTGATTGCCGATATTTACGTCTGCCGCGCTTCCGACGGCGCCAGCCAACTCTGACCCTTCCCACATAACCAATGACCGCCATGTTGCTACATGGCGGTCATTAAATGCAGTTTAAAGTGCCTCTCATCCGATTTTTGATCTATCGTTGATTCGTAACGTAGCTGCCAGTGAACTTTTATGCACCGGGGGAGATAGTCGTGCGAGCTGCCAGAGCACTTCTGTGCTGTTCCAAGTCGTCTGGTGATGCCACTGCTTCCAGACCGACCGCCGGGAAATCTTTCCCCGGCAAGGTCGTCACGGAATCCAGCACATCTGACAAGTTGACTGTTACACCAGAGGCAGTCGTTCCTGCCAATCGCAGGCTACCCGATATGAAACCGACAGCTACCCCAGTTGTCGAACACATATTTAACCGTTACAGCGCTTTCCTGGAAGAGCCCTTTACATCCTCCCCAGAGCAGAACCAATCCCGGGTCACAACCAGGTCAATCGCCAGCAACGGTGCATTTTTGGCCGACGCTGAAAATCCTGATCCACCGTAGCGTCAGTGATCTCTTCGACATTGAACTTCTCCATCAGCACCTCAGCGAACTGAAAACGACGGAAGTTGTTGGAAAAGTACAGCACCCCACCTCGCTTCAGCCTGGCCATAGCACGGGTAATCAGCTCCACATGAGCTTCTTGCACGTCAAACACACCGCGCATACGCT
This sequence comes from Endozoicomonas sp., assembly GCA_024509075.1. Taxonomy (GTDB): domain Bacteria; phylum Pseudomonadota; class Gammaproteobacteria; order Pseudomonadales; family Endozoicomonadaceae; genus Endozoicomonas. The sequence continues at coordinate 2,428 of JAKROC010000171.1, read as the reverse complement.
TGGAGTTTGAAAACGTCGGCGGGTCCATAAAGATCAGGTCATACTGCCTGGTATCTTGCTTGAGCCACTGTATACAATCGCTCTGTTCCAATCGGTGTTTGCGATCCACCAAGCCATTTAGCGCCAGGTTTTTTTGGGCCCAGCCTAAATAAGTATTGGACAGGTCAACACTGGTGGTACTTGTTGCGCCACCAACTGCTGCGTGAACCGTAGCGGTGCCGGTATAGCAATAGAGATTAAGAAAATCTTTTCCGGCAGCTTCCTGGGCAATACGCAGGCGCATTTTGCGATGATCCAGAAACAACCCAGTATCGAGATAATCTTTCAGGTTGACCAACAAACGACATTGACCTTCTGTTACCTCAAGCATCTGCTCTGAGCGCTCCAGCTTTTCGTACTGCCGTTTGCCTGACTGTCGTTCACGGCGCTTACACACCACATGGTTTTCGGGAATGCCCAGCACTCCGGGAATGACTTCCAATGCTTCCAACAGCCGCTGATGAGCTTTGGCTTCATCAATACTTTTCGGGGCAGCGTACTCTTGCACATGGGCCCAGTCCCGATAGATGTCCACCGCCACGGCATATTCAGGCATATCGGCGTCGTACAGGCGATAGCAGTCGATGCCTTCTTTTTTTACCCACTTGCCCAGCTGTTTCAGGTTCTTTTTCAGCCGATTGGCGAACATCTCACCACCGGGTGTGCTGGCCCTGAAGGAATGATCAGGTACATGATCTGGATTGGCCAGCGAGTTAGCAGCCTGACGCTCGCGGACATCGTACAAAAACAATTTGCACGACAACGCACCATTAAACAGGGTATAGCTCTTGCGCGGCCCCATTCCAAGGCTGCGGGCCAGCGCCTGCGACGAGGTGAAAATAGCTGCCTGCCACCCTGGTGTCTGCTGCTTGATCTTCTCACCGAGGTGCTTGTAGAGGTACACCAGGCTGGCTTCATCGCCCATCCGCTCGCCGTAGGGCGGGTTGGCAATCACCAATCCCGGCGTCATATCCTCAGCCACGTTCAGGCTGGCCAGCTCTTGTTGATGTAACGTCACCAACTTGCCAAGCCCGGCACGCTGAACATTGGCTCGCGCCCGGCCAACGATTTTGGCCAGTCCCTCATAACCGATAATGGTCGTGTTTACCGCCTGCAAGCCCACCACACGACGCTGGCGGGCTTCTTCCAGCAGTTGTAACCAGATTTTGGGGACGTGGCCCATCCACTTGTCGAAACCAAATCGCGTCCGCAACAGGCCTGGGGCAATGTCTGCCGCCATCATCGCCCCTTCAATCAGGAAGGTGGCCGAGCCGCACATCGGGTCCAGCAATGTCGCCCCTTGCCGGGCCAGCGCCGGCCAGTTGGCGCGGTAGAGAATGGCTGCCGCAAGATTTTCTTTTAAGGGCGCCTCACCAGCCTCCAGACGATAACCCCGCTCGTGCAGACTCTGGCCAGACAGGTCAATAGCGACAAATGCCGTTTCTCCCCGGGCATGAACATTGATGCGCAAATCCGGCTTGCTGCTGACCGATGGCCGCCAGCCGTGACGATCACGCAACTGATCAACAATGGCATCCTTAACAAACTGGGAACCAAAACGGGTATGGGTGATATCGGGCGTAGTCCCGTTAAAATCCACGCGAAAACTGGTGTCCTGATCCAAATGCTCATCCCAGTTGAAAGACTGCACACCGCGGTACAAGTCGTGTTTGTTGGCACAACCGATCTCCCCAATACGCAGCAAAATACGACTGGCCAGACGCGACCACAGACAGGCCCGGTAGGCCTGCTCAAGGGAGCCGGAAAAACTGACCCCAGCCACTGTCGGCGTAACATCGTGCGCACCGAGCGCCTGCAACTCGACAGCCAGCACAGACTCTACCCCCTTGGGGCAGCTTGCAAAGAGTGTCAGCATCATTGTACTCATCAATTGATATTCCTGAATCAGCTATACATCAGCTTTTATGGACTAAAAATAATCTCAATGTTTTCACAACACTGGCGTCGGATTTGGACAAAACTTAGACCAGACAAGCAAGAGGCAGTCATCATGTTGAAAAGACACAAAAGGGATAAATCGGATAGAGCCTTTAACAAAGGATACCAAGTAGGCCTGTCTGGCCGCTCCAGGGATCTCTGCCCGCACCAGGAGCCGGAATTGCGCCAGTCGTGGTTAGGTGGCTGGCGAGAGGGTCGAGTTGATAATCTTGAGGGAATGACGGGAATTTCCAGCTTGCACCGAATGAGTAACTTTTCCCACACCGCCGGTCAGCCCTGGATGCGCTGATCACCCCAGTATACCCAATGGATTTCGAGTTGATTCGAGGCGGCAAATGAGCGAAGCCCCGGGAGCGTGGAAATACTATGTGACCAGGGTGACGACTGCATGGATGCAGGAGGTAGAGCAACGCATGGAGCAGTTGCCGAG
>JAKROC010000170.1 GCA_024509075.1 Endozoicomonas sp. | reverse complement strand
AGAAGTACTATGTGACCGGGGTGACGACTGCATGGATGCAGGAGGTAGAGCAACGTATGGAGCAGTTGCCGAACGAATGCAGCCAACAAAGTAGCAACTTGAAAGGCGACGGGTATATATGTGCTGACGAGGGCTGAGGAAGTGCAGGTTTACGGAGCTTGTCTGAATGAGTATGAGGTTGAGTTGACTGTTATGCGGGATGGGGTTGAGGTGTTCCAGAGTGAGCGGAAGTACAAAAAACCATGGCACTTGTTCAGCCGAGATTCCTGGTAATGACAGAAGAACAAAAGCTGTTGCTTGAGGCTGGACTTGGTGAATGTTACAACCACCCTCCAACAATGTGGGATGTTGACGATGTTGTCAGATCGCTGAGGATTTACACTGATGACGGTACTACCGCTTTGCCGGATGGTTATAACTTCTACATTGCTAACATGAGGCCGGGGGGTAACGGTACTTATGTGTTGGATTCTATGGATTTAGACTGGTGGAAAGCTTCTGACCGTGACATGACCGATCGGATAAAGGAAGTCCTGCCAATCTTGCTTAAACAACTGACTCGACCTAATGTCCAGGGAAGCTGGGCATAAATCTGATAAGTAATAACCTGACAGTCGCTAAGCTGGAGTCCCATGAATCAATCTGTCATTACACAGCTCAAGTCGCACCGATCCATTCGCAAATTCACCACCCAGCCGATTGCTGATAGCCTGCTGCGTGAGTTGGTTGCTGCCGGGCAGAGTGCTGCTACCTCCAGTAATCTGCAAGGCGTCACTGTCATCCGGGTTAACAACCGGAAAACTCGCCAGGCACTGGCAACATTGGCCGGGGGTCAGGCTTACATCGAACAGGCGGCGGAATTTCTGGTGTTTTGTGCCGATCTGCACCGTGCCGGCTGGTGCTGTAATGGCACCATGGTTGAGGGCATGACAGAACATTTTATCATTGCCACCGTTGATGTTGCGCTGTTTGCCCAGAACGTGGTGGTGGCGGCTGAATCTGTAGGCCTGGGTATCTGTTACATCGGTGCCTTGCGCAACGATCCCTCGAAAGTCAGTGAGCTGCTGGCCTTGCCGGAGAATGTCTATCCAGTATTTGGATTGTGTCTTGGTTACCCGGATCAAGACCCGCAATGCAAACCCAGGCTACCGCTGGAGGCAGTCCTGATGGATGATCATTACCATGAGGTGGACGAGGCGCTGGTGGCACAGTACGACCAGGCCATGCAAGCCTACTATCAGCAACGAACCGCAGGAAAGGTAAACCGGGATTGGTCCGACGAGATGTCAGCCCTGCTAAGTAAAGAGTCCCGGCCCCATATGCGGGAGTTTCTGGCAAAAAAGGGGTTCACAATGCGCTAATTCGCACCCGAGGGCATAGCGAGGCATAAGAGCAGAGTCGGTCTGCCCGGAACTGCAATAAGGATGTATACCCAATGGATTTCAAGTTGATTCGAGGCGGCAAACGAGTGAAGACCCGAGAGCATAGAAATACTATGTGACCGGGGTGAGCGAATACCCTAAAGGGCACAAGTGCAGCCAACAAAGTAGCAACTTGAAAGGCGACGGGTATAGGCAAGTTCTCCGATGGTGGCTTCTGGAAGCAGCTACCAAACCACCGTAAGTTTTGCTGGTTAAGAGCCGGTGTGGTGAGCGTTACAGGAAAGGCGCAGCATGACGCGTCAGGTATGAAATCAGGAGATAAATGCAAGTGCTGACTCGACAAGGCCAGGCATTACGCGCAGATGCGGTAACTATTGTCATTCCTGGCTCAGCTCATGGTATAAGTGATCACAAACGGGATGTTACTGACGAGTTCGCCACGGCTGGGACCAATCGCTGGTTTGACTCGTAACCACAGGTCTGGCCTGATTGACGTATAGAACTTCACTTCAACACCCTGATTGCGCTGACAGGTAAGGGCGGGAGGCAGTTTTACCTGGACCTGGGAAATAGTTGCGTTGGAGTTTTGCCCTGTTAGTGGGTCTGTTAATTGGGCGACTCCCCCTTCCTCCACCTGGAGCGCTTGCGAAACAAACTTGGGTACCATTTTGTGCATGACGATATCCTGCGCGGTGAATTTGAGATCAACTTTTGTTCTCAACTCCTTGTCGAAGGCTCTTACTTGCTTGATGAATCTCGGATTTACGATCACAGAGACATCGTCTTGACATTTTATACTGCCCACAAGCGGGTGGGGGGTGTCGTTAATGGTTGGAACAATATTTGTCTGAAATGTTGATCGGTTGTCATTAGGCAGCTGTTGTTTACCCGGGACCGTACCAGTGACAGAAGCAGGAGTCGGTTGAACGCTGAAGGGATTAGGAGTGAGTGCAGTAGGAGTTAGCTCTACAGCAGGTATCGCGTTCTGAGAGAAGAGACCGGGGGTATGTGAGAAGAAATTGGGGGTCTGAGAGAAGAAATTGGGGGTCTGAGAGAAGAGGTTGGGATTGTGTGAGAAGAAATTGGGGATGTGTGAGAAGAAATTGGGGTTGTGTGAGAAGAAATTGGGAGTCGGTGGGGAAATGGTGCTTGGAAGCGGATTGAGTGAAGGAATAAAATTTCGGTGAGAGCCTGCACCAGTTTTTGAGTGCCCTGAGCGAGTGGAGTCAGGATAAGGGTCATGAAACTGCATAAGACAACAATCGTCGTTTACCTTAATCTCCAGCATTACTCCCCCGAAGCGCCCCGGGCTGTTCATTGATGCGAAGCTGGCAGCCTTAAAGCAAGACGGTGAGACGTAAAGCCCACGCCCGTAAATGGCCTTGCTGTGGTTGACGAAGTGTATGTCGAAACAGGGCTTACCGAATTTCAGCCGTTTGACTTTGTCAAGCTCATGGTTTGACCCACCTCTGTACAAAGGGCCGGAAACTTTTTGCAACTTGCCCGGATTCAGCATCTTTTGCAAAGACAGTTCCTGAATCTGGGCTTCAGGTCGTGTGGAGTAAATGAATTCCACCAGTGAACTGTCGAAATCTTCCATAACCTCAAGTGACTCTCTCTGAATGCGACTAGTGATTTCGTATTTCCAGCCATCAAGTATCATATGCACAAAGTCCTTAAGGGCACTTGTTGATAGTTGGGCCATATCTTCCGGATATCTGGAACTTTCGTTACGGTGGAAAAACCGGTAATCATTGCAAATTCTGTCCGACAATACCTCAAAAGTGGTTGGCTTCAGAGATTTAGTAAAAGCACTGGCGATACAGTCTATGATGATTTTTTTTCGTTGTTCTGCATCCGGGCGAGCTGGGTTGGCGGTCGGGGGGGGTTGCACTGACCGGTCACGGATAAATTTGAAATACTGATAAACCTGATGGGCTGCATCATCGGGTTTGCTGGTGGTCAGTTCAGCAAGTTTACCCTCAAACAATGTTACCACCTGCCCATTGGGAGTGGTAAAAGTCTGTTTATCATCATTCAGGGAGTAACAGTTTTGGCCACTGGCTGAGGCCAGATCGCTGGCAATTGTGTTAAGTACATGCATTGCTTGATCCTGTAAGCAAGCGAAGCGTCGTCAACAGACGCAGGATAAATATTCTTGTCTTGTTCATGTTCTATAGGACAACAAAATGTCAGGAATGTTGCGGGGCAGGATCGTCGCATGGCATTTTATCTTGATTGGCGTATTGGCTTAACGAAACCTGCGTAATTCTCCATCCATAGCGCAAAGCGCTTGGGTGGAGATGGATAGCAGGCAGACCGTAGAGGTCTGCTATTTCTCTGGCCTTTCCTGTTTCTGGATATATGCCTTGAGCACTTCCAATGGCGCACCGCCAGCGGTGATCAGGCAATATGCCCTTGTCCACAGTACCGGCTTCCAGTAATACGCTTTCAGGTGTTGCGAAAATTCCTTCCTGACAAGCCGACTGGTGACGGTTTTCAAGTTGTTGATGAACTTGCTGGGCATTATGTTGGGGTGCATATCCAACATGAGATGGATATGGTCGGCTTCTCCGCTAAACTGCCTAAGATCGACTTCCCACTTGCCACACAGTTCACGACAGATAACTTCCAACCTGTCCAGCATTTGCGATGTAAAACATTTTCGCCGGTACCTTGTTACTAACACTAAATGGTATTTCAGTTTGTAAACGCAGTGATAATGTGATTTCATGGATTAACACTAATGATGTTTTTTCTATCATAGCACCATGAAAGCCTACAAATGTAGACTCTACCCGAACGCAGAACAGAAAGTGCTGATTGCCAGATACTTCGGTTGTGCCCGGTTTGTCTATAACCGGTCTTTGTCTGAAAAGGACAAGCACTACAAGGAAACCGGGAAAAGCCTGTCTCAAAGCGTCAGATTCAGGATAAAGTGGTTGCCAGCAAAAAAGCCGACAACGAGTGGCTGACCGAAGTAAACAGCCAAAGCCTGTTGGCATCCCTGGCCAACCTTGAAACGGCATGCATTAACTTTTTTCAGGGTCGGGCGAAATTCCCACGGTTCAAGTCAAAATACTCCGGCTGGCAGTCGTTCCAGTGCCCGCAGCACGTAACGGTTGATTTCCAGCAAGGCCAGATCAATTTGCCAAAACTCAAGGGGATCAGGGCGAAACTGCACAGACCTTTTGTTGGTGAGGCAAAAACAGTCACGATCAAGCGTTCACCATCTGGCAAGTACTTTGCCAGTGTTTTGGTAGAAGATGCTGCCATTGCCCCAGTACCGGCGTTGATTGAGCCAGAACATACCGTCGGCCTCGATGTTGGGCTTACCTCGTTTCTGATCGACAGTGAGGGCTGCAAGACAGATAACCCAGGGTTGCTGAGGGCATCGCTTGTTCGCCTTGCCATCGAACAAAAGAAATTATCCAGAAAGAAAAAAGGCTCTGGCAGCAGGGCAAAACAGAAACGTATAGTTTCCATCATCCATGAAAAGGTGGCTAACCGCCGCCATAATTTCATTCATCAGGTGCCCTGTCCCGGGAGACGGGCATCGAGCGCGGTTACATGTACCGCCTGGCCAGTGGCAAGATTGATAATCCGCACAAATATGTGGAACGGCTGGCGGTGGCCACCGGCGTCTCCAGCCACTGGCTGGGCACTGGCATCGGCGACCCTTACGATCCGGAACCGGAAACCACCAAAGAACCACTGGCCCACCCGACCATGCTGGCACACGTCACTGTGGTACCACCGGAAGGGGATTGGTATGAAGTGCCGGCCCGTGTGCCGGATGTATTTGCCAGCCAGCAACACAAGCCCCGGGATAAGAAACTCTATGAGTATTACTATGTGCCGGAAACCATCGAGTGTTTTACCGGTTTCACCCTGTTGGTGGTAGAGCGGGAGTTACGACCAGGGCCCGGTATGTTCCTGGCCCTGCGTGAAGACAATGGCAAAAAGCAGCTGTGTAGTTTTCTAATCAGTTATAAAGGTCTGGATCAGACGAGCACCCGTACTCTGGATATGCAAACCATCGGACGGGTGCGGATTATGGATTACTGGGAGTTGGATGTGAGGCGGTAAATTATTTCAGCGCTCCCCGCCACCCGTAAAAGAAAAAATTTACTTTTTTCGGGCGGTTGCCGGTTGGCGGCGAACCGTGCTCGAAGGATTTTTACGTTGATGAGCAACATACTCATCAAGTAACTGTCGGATCATTTTCTGATACTGCATACCATGCTCTTCAGCAACCGACTTGAAATATTCGATACTGTCAGAACTCAAAGTAATCGTAATTTTTGTACTATCGTTTTTTACTTTAAGTTCACTTGGGGATGGCAGGAAATCAGCGACTAGTTTGACTTCGCCAATCGGTTCATCAGTGTACTGAATTTGCTTGCTCATAAAGCTTTTTCTCTTTTCTCCAGTAGCCCGCACCTATTATCCGGATTCGAGTGTCCCTGTAGGTAAAGCGCACAGTGAGAATGCCCGTTTGATCTCTATCCAAACCAAAACAATAGTAACGCTTTTCTTCCTTACTATGGCTGACATCTTCGGCAATAATCCGGTTCTGATCGAAAAAAGCATATTGCGCTTCATAGAATGACACCCCATGCTTTTTCTGATTGGACAGGTTTTTAACCTCACCCCACTCAAAATTGCTTTCAGACATCAAACAATTTTAGTTGAGATATGGCTATTTAGCCATATCGGTATTGGATCACGTTCCCCGCTACCGGTAAAAGCAACGATGAATTCTTTATGGGAAGCGGAAAGCGGGAAGCGTTCTTCAATGGGAATAAAGCTTATCGTAGCAGTAGTTAGTCGCTTCGATAAAACTCTCAATACTGCCACAGTCAAAACGTCTGCCCTTGAATTTATAAGCCAGCACACAGCCACGTTGAGCCTGGGTCATCAGGGCATCGGTGATCTGGATCTCGCCACCCTTGCCTGGTTGAGTATCGCGGATCAGGTCGAAAATATCCGGTGTCAGAATATAACGCCCGATAATTGCCAGGTTGCCTGGGGCATCTTTTCTGGCGGGTTTTTCCACCATATTCTCTACTCTGATCAGATCATCGGAAATGGCCAGTCCGGCAATTATGCCGTATTTATGGACTTCGTTTTCCGGCACTTCCATCACTGCCACAATAGAGCAGCGGAACTGTTTATAGAGTTGCGCCATTTGCGCCAGCACGCCGGGGCCATCCGGGTTGATGCACAGGTCATCTGCCAGCACCACGCCAAAGGGTTGTTCACCGATCAGGGATTCACCGGAAAGAATGGCATGGTCCAACCCTTTCATCTCGCGCTGGCGGGTGTAGGAGAACGTACATTCATCAATCAGTTGACGTATATCGGTGAGCAGTGATTCCTTATCGGTG
>JAKROC010000017.1 GCA_024509075.1 Endozoicomonas sp. | reverse complement strand
TACAATGAACTCGAACGGTCCATCAGCATTGTCAAACGGGTGGATCAGTTCAAAGATTCAGTTCAAGGCAACGGTGCCCTCCATTGCATAAACCCTTTAACTGGATACATCCCACCGCCAGAGGCTAATTTGCAGTAGCCTGGGCAAGAAAAGCTACCCATTTGACTGGGTGACCCGCGTATAGATATAAACCAGCGGTCGTTCAGGTGTCCCGTTTTTGCGGGTTACTCTTCCGGTCACCTGACGGCCTGTCTGCAAATGGCGATGAAAAATATCGGCGCGTCCACGATCTACATAGCCAAGCTTCTGCCCATGCAGTTCTATCCGGATGGCCTTGGCATCAAACGTGTTTTTAGGTTCCGGTACAAAGCTGATATTCGCTTCCAAAGCTATGTCATCAACGGCTACCTGAGACTCGTGCCTGAACCCAGCCACCTCTACAATGAACTCGAACGGTCCATCAGCATTGTCAAACGGGTGGATCAGTTCAAAGCCGTCATCAGGAAGGCGGGCCCCTGAATACCCCAACAAGGCAAAGTCACTGATTTTTGCCTCTGGGTTTAATCCTCTGAGCTCCATGTAGCGAGAAAAGTCACTTCGGGAGCGAGGTGGCAAGCGACGGATAAAGGCTTCAAGTACCTGGTTGTCATACTGAGTTACGTCTTCCTGAATCTGGAAAGCGGGGTAGCCTGTAAAGCCATTCTCTTTTGCCCGCTGAAAGTCCTCGCTCTCATGAAAGTACCGGAGAATGACTTTTTCAGCCTTACGCACCAACTCGCCCACCACAAAGCGAGACCGGTTTTTGCTTGCCAATGCCTGCCATGAGAGTAGTATTCGATCAGGTTCGACCAAGTGCTCAATGTACCTCATTACCAATTATCTCCAGTTCTCCCAACAGCAGCCGTTTTCTGTAACAAGTCAGCTTGTGAATAAATGCTGCTCTTTCTGCTGTCAGTGGGGATTGTATATGAAAGGTGGCCAGTTCACTAAGAATCCTGAACAGAGCGTCGTCATCCCATTGCAGCCTGCCAATCAAACGTGGCACGACCTCAGGGTATTTTCGGCAGTATCTTTTGACACCTTCAATCAGCGGAAGTCTTTTTTTATCGTCCTTATGCCACCTCATTTGATGACACCCCCGGTTGATATAGGCGAGCAACATATTCTCATCGCGCATGTACTGATTGAACTTTTGGGGAAAGAGTTCGTGGCCAAGGCTTGTTCCATTATCAAAGAAGGGGGAGAGTCTTGCTGTTCCCTGACCAGAATTCCAGATGACTTTCCAGTTTTCCTGGTGGCGGTCAGTATTGCCGATCAGTGCATCAAAGCAGAGGCATTGTGCCCAGTACTCTCTCCAGTCATGAGTGAGCTGCCGTTTGATGGCCAGCGTTCTGGAAAAGGTAATGATTGACATTAGATTATGCTGTCTGCCTTTTTCACGGTCGTACGCCTCAATCATCTTTTGCATATGCTCGCCACCGGCAGTGGAGCGCTCCTCCATTTCCTGCGTGTAGCCGATAAACCACTCGCAGAGGCTGCCAGGTACTCCTGTGATGGAGTTGACCGCCACAAAGACCGGTGGTACTTGAAGTCCCATTAACCGACCAATTTGGAAGGCGATTATTTCACACCAGTACTGATCAGGATGGCGGGGCATGCTTGAATCTTTTGCACTCTTGATTGCTTCCTTAAACAAGTAACGATGACCGGGAATGCAGAAATCGTGGTGTGTGTCAGAAGGGCAGACCCGCAGTGTTTTAACTCGGGCACCTTCTGGATAAACTTCATACTCTTCATGGACAGGCCAGTTGGCTATATCAACTATTTGATCGCTGGGCTGGGTAATATCATCTCGGTCAATCACTGCAAGTTCCGGCTAATAGATAAGGGCTAATCCAGTTTACTGGGAGGTGGCTGAAAAATCTTGGGTAGCTATCGCTACCAGTCCTTTGGAGTGTACAAATGAGACGCAAAATGTTTTTGCGTGACGAAACCGCTCACCGATAAAACAGCCATAAATTTTGTGCCACGATATGTGTAAAAACACATGAAAACAGTTGTATGACTCGCTGTCATTACTGAAGCTATGGTTAACAACAGCTACAATGTGGTTGACTTCAACCGGTTCACGTTCGTTGAACCTGATTAATTCCCTTGCGTCATTTCACTAAATGCCCGTTATCTAATTTCCGTCGTATGCTGGTACAATCCCCGGGCACATTGGCCTGGCCCGTCAAATCGGCCATTTTTGTCGAACACATTAAGTTGCCTGACCCGAGCACCCGGAGCAATCCCTTGAACAAAAAGGAACTCAGCGAACGAGACATTTGCACCAAGTTCATCACGCCAGCTATTGCCCGGGCGGGTTGGAACCTGCAAACCCAGGTCAGGGAAGAGGTCACCTTCACCGCCGGAAGAATCATCGTCCGTGGCAGGCTGCATACCCGGGGCAAAAAGCGACGGGCTGACTACATTCTTTACCATCAAAAAAATGTACCGCTGGCGGTGATCGAAGCGAAAGACAACAAACACAGCCTGGGTGCTGGCATGGAACAGGCACTGGGTTATGCCGAGACTCTGGATATCCCCTTTATATTCTCCAGCAATGGTGATGGCTTTCTATTTCATGATCGAACCGGCCTTGCCAGTCAGATGGAAACCGAACTCAGCCTTGACCAGTTCCCGTCTCCCGACGACCTGTGGCAGCGTTACTGTCGTTACAAAGGGTTGGACGACACCGCTCAACAGGTTGTCTCCTTTCCCTATTACGACGACGGCTCTGGCCGGACACCCCGCTACTATCAGGCTAACGCCATCAACCGAACCATCGAAGCCATTGCCCGGGGGCAAAACCGTATACTGCTGGTCATGGCCACGGGGACCGGCAAAACCTACACGGCGTTTCAGATCATCTGGCGGCTCTGGAAGGCTAAACAGAAAAAACGCATCCTCTTTCTGGCCGACCGTAATATCCTGGTGGATCAGACCAAATCCAACGACTTCAAACCTTTTGGCCCGGCCATGACCAAAATTGAAAAACGTGAAGTCAACACCGCCTTTGAGATCTACCTGTCCCTCTATCAGGCCGTTACCGGCAACGATGATGCCCGCAACATCTACAAACAGTTCCCACCGGACTTCTTTGACCTGGTCGTCGTGGATGAGTGCCACCGGGGCAGCGCCGCCGAAGACTCCGCCTGGCGGGAGATTCTCAACTACTTTTCTGCCGCCACCCATGTCGGGCTGACGGCAACCCCGAAAGAGACCCGGGAGGTTTCCAACATCCATTACTTTGGGGAGCCGGTCTACACCTACTCTCTCAGGCAAGGCATTGAGGACGGTTTTCTGGCCCCTTACAAAGTCATCCGCATCGACCTGGATGTGGACCTGCAGGGCTGGCGCCCCAAATCCGGGCAGAAGGACAAGTACGGCAACCTGATCGAAGACCGTATCTACAACCTGAAGGATATGGACCGCAATATCGTCTTCGACGAGCGCACCCAGCTGGTGGCCAGCAAAATCACCGAATACCTGCAGAAAACCGGCGAATTCCAGAAGACCATCGTCTTTTGCACCGATATCGACCATGCAGAGCGGATGCGTCAGGCTCTGGTTAACCTGAACCCGGAACGGGTGAAAGAGCATCGCAAATACATTATGCGGATTACCGGCGACAATGACGAAGGCAAGGCAGAACTGGATAACTTTATCGATCCGGAATCCCGTTACCCGGTGATCGTGACCACTAGCCAGCTGATGAGCACCGGCGTTGATGCCAAAACCTGCAAACTGATTGTGCTGGATAAAACCATTGGCTCACCCACTGAATTCAAACAGATCATTGGTCGGGGTACCCGGATTGATGAGGAGCACAACAAGCACTGGTTCACCATTATGGACTTCAAAAAGGCCACCGAGCGTTTTGCCGACAAGGACTTCGACGGTGACCCGGTACAAATTTTCAAACCCAAAGAAGGTGACGATATCGTTCCGCCGGACGACACTTCGCCAGACAATATTGACCCCTTTGAGGACGATTTGGACGACATCGGCGATACCGGCGAAGACGATGGTCACGATGACGGCGAAGGTTGGACGACGGATGATGAGGATATGGACGACAATTACCCGCCGATTCAGCCGCCGGAAGACGATCCGGAACCTCGCATCAAATACCGTGTTCAGGGGCAGGAATTTAACGTCTCCAAAGTGCGGGTACAGCATTTGGACGCCAGCGGCAAACTGGTCACCGAATCCATGCACGACTACACCAAAGAATGTGTCACCCGACAGTACGCCAGTCTGGATGACTTTCTGCGCAAGTGGAGCAGTGCCGACAAGAAAAAAGCCGTGATTGACGAGCTGGCTGAACAGGGTGTTTTCTGGCCGGAACTGCAGGCCAACGTCAGCAGCAAGGTTGGCAGCGAAATAGACCCTTTCGACCTGATCTGTCATATCGTCTTTGACCAGCCGCCACTGACCCGGCGGGAACGGGCTGACAACGTGAAAAAGCGCAACTACTTTACCCGCTATGAAGGGGCCGCCCGGCAGGTGCTGGAAACCCTGCTGGAGAAGTACGCCGATGTGGGCATTGAGCCGGTGGAAGAGATCACCATCCTGACCGATCAGGCCTTCAGCAAGATTGGCGCCCCTATGGAACTGGTCAGTGCCTTTGGTGGTAAATCCGGTTACCTGCAAGCGGTTCAGGAGCTGGAAGCCCAGCTTTACGGCCAGCCACAATCGGCCTGATTTTTAACCTCACCTCTTTTACAATGGCGGCCCGGGCATTCCCGGCACCGCCTAACCTGCTTTTGAATAAGGACTGCCCATGTCGATCAGTACCACCATCAAGTCTATCCAGGACCTTATGCGTCAGGATGTGGGCGTTGACGGCGATGCCCAGCGAATCGGCCAGCTGGTCTGGCTGCTGTTCCTGAAAATTTTTGATGACCGTGAGCAGGAATGGGAGATGTTCAGTGAGCGTTACACCTCCCCGATTCCTGCGCCCCTGCGCTGGCGTCACTGGGCCGCCGATCCGGCAGGCATCACCGGTAAGGAACTGAAGGACTTTATCGATGATGAACTCTTTCCGGAACTGCAAGAGCTGGTTCGCCGTACTGACGACCCCAAGGCGCAGGTGATCAGCAGTGTGTTTGCTGATGCTTACAACTACATGAAATCCGGGCATCTGATCCGACAGGTCATCAACAAGATCCAGGAAGGCATCGACTTTAACAAGTCCCAGCAACGTCACGCTTTCGGTGATATGTACGAGCAGATTCTGAAAGACCTGCAAAGTGCCGGCAATGCCGGAGAATTCTACACGCCACGGGCGGTAACCGAATTTATGGTGGCACAGATTGACCCGAAACTGGATGACAAGGTGATGGACCCGGCCTGTGGTACCGGCGGATTTCTGACCTGCGCCATTGAGCACAAGCGCAAGCATTACGTCAAACATACGCAAGCCGACGAAAAACGGCTGGAAGCCAGTATTTTCGGCGTGGAGAAAAAGCCACTGCCGCACCTGCTGGCCACCACCAACATGATACTGCACGGTATTGAAGTACCCAGCCAGATTCGCCACGACAACACATTGGCCCGTCCCCTGAAAGACTGGAGCAAAGAAGAGCGGGTGGATGTTATTGTCGCCAATCCCCCCTTCGGTGGCACTGAGGAAGCAGGCGTAGAGAAGAACTTCCCCAGCGATATCCGCACCCGGGAAACCGCCGACCTGTTTATGGCGCTGTTTATCCGTCTGCTAAAAGACAATGGGCGGGCAGCGGTGGTACTGCCCGATGGCTTTCTGTTTGGCGAAGGCACCAAATCCCGCCTGAAGGAAAAGCTGCTGAGTGAGTGCAACCTGCACACCATTGTCCGGCTGCCCAATGGCGTCTTTAACCCTTACACCGGCATCAAGACCAATCTGTTGTTCTTTACCAAAGGCAAGCCCACCGAAACCATCTGGTACTACGAGCACCCTTACCCCGAAGGCCAGAAAAACTACAGCAAAACCCGCCCCATGCGGGTGGAAGAGTTTGCCCCGGAACAAGCCTGGTGGGGCAGCGAAACCGATGGTTTTGCCAGCCGGGTAGAGAATGAACAGGCCTGGAAAGTGGACTTCAGGGCCATCAAAGCCGCTGCCGAACAGCGCTGCCAGCCCCATTGGGACAACGAAGCCCGCTATAAGCAGCAGGCCAATGTGCTGGAAATAACTGTCCGACAACTGAAGGAGGATTTAAAGACGGTTAAGGATGCCGCTATCAGGGCCACTCTGAACGAACAGATCACTCAGCAGGGCAACGAAGTCAGGGCACTAAAAGCCAAAGCCGATGCCGAGAAAAAGGCGGCCGATGCCATTTACTGGCCCATCTTTAACCTTGATATCAAAAACCCCCATGTGGGCGAGCAGGAGAGCCACGACCCGAAGGTACTGCTGGCCCATTACCAGCAGCAGCAACAGTCCATGACCGACACCCGCCGCAAGATCAAGGCGATTCTGGATATCGCCCTGTTATCAAAATCAGGGGAAGAAGCATGATCGAGACTATGCTGACCGAACATCTGGATTTGTTGACTACAACCCACACCACCCGTTCAGCCAGTGGTCGGGGCAGTGGTAACAAACTGGAACTGACCGGTATTAAAAAACTGCGGGAGCTGATTCTGGAGCTGGCGGTGCGGGGGAAGCTGGTGGCGCAGAATCCGGAGGATGAACCGGCTTCTGAGCTGTTGGAGCGGATTGAGGCGGAGAAGGCAAGGCTGGTTAAGGAAAAGCTAGTCAAGAAGCCTAAGAAACTACCAAAAATTACTGAGGAGGAGCAGCCTTTTAATCTGCTCCCAAAACAATGGGAATGGGTAAGACTCAATGACTTAGGGGAATGGGGAGCTGGTGCCACTCCACGAAGAGGTAATTCCGAACTTTATGGAGGTGGTATTCCTTGGTTCAAATCAGGTGAACTTTCTTCTGACTATATTTCCGAATCAGAAGAAACGGTTACGGAGTTGGCTCTAAAGCAAAGTTCATTACGCTATAACAATATCGGTGATGTGCTTGTAGCTATGTACGGTGCAACAATTGGAAAGACGGCAATCCTCAATGTTAGGGCAACAACCAATCAGGCTGTTTGTGCTTGTACTCCATTTACCGGCTTCATAAATACTTACCTGCTCATTCTTCTAAAAGCCTTTAAGGGACGACTGATTGGTATGGGTGCAGGGGGAGCACAACCCAACATTTCCAGAGAGAAGATCATTGCAACGGTTATCGCCCTGCCACCAGAAGCAGAACAACACCGCATTGTCGCAAAAGTCGATGAACTAATGGCCCTGTGCGACCAACTGGAACAGGAAGAGACCGACAGCATCGCCGCCCACCAAACGCTGGTGGATGCCATGCTCACCACCCTGACTGACAGTAAAGACGTCTCCGAACTGGCAGAAAACTGGTCACTGGTGGCAGAGCATTTCGACACTCTGTTCACCACCGAAGCCAGCATTACCCGACTGCGCCAGACCATTCTGCAACTGGCAGTAATGGGCAGGCTGGTGCCTCAGAATCCAGGCGATGAACCAGCAGCAAAACTGCTGGAGTGTATTGCGGCTGAAAAGGCTCAACTGGTCAAAGATGGGAAAATCAAAAAGCAGAAGCCGTCCCTTGCTATTACCCAGGCAGAGCAGTTATTTCCATTACCAGAAGGATGGACATGGTGCCGGATTGATCACCTTGCGCTGCACTCAGAAGCAGGCTGGAGCCCAAAGTGCAATGATACGCCAAGAACGGATGACCACTGGGGAGTATTAAAAGTCAGTGCCGTAACCTGGGGAGAGTATCGACCTGGTCAGAACAAGCAGTTGCCTGATCATCTTGACCCGAGAGCAGAGTATGAAGTTCAACCTAATGACTTTTTGATCTCAAGGGCAAACACTGCCGATCTGGTTGCACGCTCTGTCGTGGTACCAGAAACGGCCCCTGAGCATCTGATGATGAGCGATAAAATCATTCGCTTTGTTTTTTCATGTGAAGTCAGCAGCCATTACATCAACCTGTACAATAATTGCCGCTTTGCCAGAGACTATTATGCTTCAGTAGCCGGTGGTACCAGCAGCTCTATGAAAAACGTATCCCGGCAGCAAATTCAGTCGCTGGTCATCCCTATACCTTCTTTGGCAGAGCAACAACGAATTCAGATTAGAGTCAACGAACTCATGTCCCTCTGCGACACCCTGCAACAACAGCTCCAACAAGCCCAAATCACCCAACAGCAACTCGCTTTCGCACTGGTTGAACAAACCCTCACCCCCCATCATCAGACTATGTCTCCGCAACCGCATTAGCGGTGAAGGTTTTTGCAACGCTGTGGACGATCCTATCGCCCACTGGCATTTTTTTATTGCAGCAGTGGCAACAATAACGGTGTAAATTTTCCCGTTGCAGAGTCACCTGGCTGAGCGCCAGAAAAAAACAATCAGGCAACCGATGTGGAGTGATTGAGTGCCCTACAGCAAACCCTGGATCAGCCATCAGGAACAACTGGACCGGTTAAAACAGCGCGGTCTGGCCGTGACGGATGATAAAAAAGCCCTGTCTTATCTGAAGCGTATCGGCTACTACAGGCTCAGCGGGTACTGGTATCCCTTTCGCGAACGCAGCGAACTATGTTGCCTTATTGATGGCACCAAAAGAAAAAGGGAAAAACGGATCGAATGGCACTGGACCAGTTCAAGCCCGGCGCAACCTTTGAACAGGCGGTAAAGCTTTACCCATGTTTTCGCGTAAAGCCTCGCCCAGTCGGGCGGGGATACAAGCGACCAGTCTGATAGGACTGGGGGTGAAATGGATTCCGTAAATTGCAATTTTTCTTTGAACTTTGTTTTCAAGACAAATGTCTATGGTAATACAAGAACCGCCGGGCTGGCGGGGTTAGCCTGTGGAGCGACTGGAACGGGGGCAATATTGGCTGCATAGCTGATGTTGTCTAGGGAAGGCGTGACGAAGCAGGAAGGTTCTTGGAGCGATCTAAGAACCCTCGCCCGATAGGGCGGGCAGTGTCAGGTTTTTGATAAACGCCTCCGGTTGTTGGTGCTGGATGCCCTTGAGCGCATCGAAATAGCCCTGCGGGTGGATATCTCCCACTTTCTTGGCCACATAGATGCCTGCGCATATACCAGGCCAGAGCTGTTTTATCCGGGATTTAGCCAGGACTGGAATACCAAGACAGGATTGACGAGACACCAGGATTGGTTAGCCTGTCAGGCTCGACTGATCCAGCGATCGAAAGAAGAGTTTATGGTACATGTGAAAAAGCAGTATGGACTACCACTGCCCATCTGGATTACCTGCGAAGTATGGGATTTTGGGGCATTGTCCAGGCTGTTTGATGGTATGCAAGAAGTGGATCAGGACTCCCTATCGGCAAAATACGGGGTTAGGAATGGTCGTCATTTTGCCTCTTGGCTACGAAGCCTCAATTATCTGAGAAATGTCTGTGCCCACCACAGCCGACTCTGGAACCGGAATATTATCGACCAGGCAAAACTGACACCCATTGGAGAGGTGGCGGTACTTGACCAGTTCAGAGGCAAAGAGCATGCCCTGGCTCGCCCTTTCTTTCTGTTTTGTATCATTCGGCATTTGCTGACAACCATTAATCCAACGTCAACTTGGTGGTCAAGACTCAGGGAGCATCTACTGAACGACTTTCCAGACCTGCAAGCCATTGGCCTGAATCTGAAAGGCATGGGAGCTATTGATGGCTGGGAACACTGGGGAGAACAAGATATTCAGGGCAATAAAAAACCCCTTAGCGATTTCCCTGCAAGCAGTTCCATCGAAAGGGGCCGTGTTACGCTAAATCGTAGCGCAGATAGCGAGTAAGTCAATACGAGAATGTAGAAGTGGGAAAACATTCCAGAGCTATTCATTACAGACCACAATATATAGTGGTCTGAACAATATAGAGCTACAACCTTGAAGCACTGAGAGAACGGTTTGTTACCGAATCGAAGTTTGATGGTTATTTGATAGCTTGATAGGTAGCCTGTCATGTCCAGAAGCCTGCCAGTGTCGGAATCATCGATAAGCTGTGTCTAATAGAGTGTACTTGTTGGACACATTCATAACGCTCCGCAAGTGCTTGTTCTGCTGTGTCTAATAAACTTGATATTGTCCAATTGGACATATTGTAAATTAAGGTCTAGTTTTTCTTTTACACAAATAAGCGGTAAAAGGAAGCAGCAACATGAAAGGCCAGAGCGTCGGATACATCCGTGTCAGCAGTATTGATCAAAGTACCAGCCGCCAGCTCGTCGATATTGAGCTCGATACCACCTTCGAAGACCATTGCAGTGGTAAAGATACCAACCGGCCCCAGCTAAAGGCATGCCTGCGTCACCTGAGGTCCGGCGACCGGCTGCATGTCCACTCTATAGATCGCCTTGCCCGTAGCCTCAAAGACTTGCAGACTCTGGTGGAAGCCCTGACTGAGCAAGGCATCAGTGTTCAGTTTCATAAAGAGAACTTGGTATTCAGTGGCGACAGTAACCCGATGCATCGGCTGATGTTTCAAATGATGGGGGCTTTCGCAGAGTTTGAGCGGAGTATGATTCGTGAACGGCAACGGGAGGGTATTGCCGCAGCTCGAAAGCGGGGGAAACGGATTGGCGCAAAACCAAAGCTGTCTCCTGAACGGATGGGTGAGCTCAGGAGCAGAGTGGTTGCTGGCGAACAGAAAAAAAAGTTGGCTCAGGAGTTCGGTATTAGCAGGCAAACACTATATAACCTGTTAGCCAATGAATGTTGAAATACTGCTCAGTTCATCAACCATTATTCGTCAATGAATACTTTGGTCGGAATGACTTGTTTTTATCTGTGCATTTAATAATGCCCTCATTTTTAGCAAGTCAAAAATTAAGGCCTGGCGCCTTGCTTTCAGCATGGTATCAATGGTTACGGTAGAAGGCACAATTGTCAAAAAGGCCCGTTCAGACAGTTCATATGCCGAATATTCATTGCCTTGGGTATCTGTTAATTTAATGGGCATTACGTCGTATTCGGTAAGATGGCCCGTTGAGAGAAGGTCTATTAAACCTTTAACAATATCACCGTGCTGGCAACCGTATAGATTTGCCAGAGCAACAGATGTGGTTTTCAGCTGCCTGTGATCAATATAAATGTTGCAGTTCACTGTTAAGCCCTTCCCATTAGTTGCTAGCGTTTGATGGATGATGCCGGACTGTTCTCAGGACCAAACTCTCTTGCCGACACAAGATCCATCATGTCCTTGACATTTGGTCCCCAGATTCTGGATGGCATGGGCAGGCCCACTTCTTGCCACTCCTGCCAGAACTGGTAGAAAGAGGCTTCGGCTTCTTTGAAACTCACGGCCCTGATTTCTTTAATATCCGGGTCTGCATTTTCAAGCCATTCCAGTGCCTGTCTGTGCTGCTCGATCATTTCGTCAACATTACCATGGTCTTTGGCAAGTTTTTGTAGCCGGGTATTTAGTGATTTCATGTAGCGTCCTCTGCTAAACGGTCAAAAAGGTGGCAACGTTCAGACCCCTCCAGAGTCTGTAGTCAGTTTGCCTTGTTGGCAGTCATACTGGCCATTTTTTCCAGTTCTGTAAGTCGCTTGTCCATCTCGTCAAACTCAATGATTCTGGCGAGTGTAGTGATGCCCGCTAGTAATTGATTGGCATCTGCTGTGGACAGTTCGCCAGCCATCATCATCGCCAGAACCGCACTCGCTTTTTGGGTCAGACTGTCGTTATCGTTTACAGCAACCTGAACAGGTGTATCAACAGGTTTCATTGATGGCATAATTTTATCAATACACAGCTTTAATGCTTGCAGGTCACCTTCTTTAGCCATAATGACGAGCTTCTGCAGCATGGGTTCAGCATGAGATAACAGCAACTGTCTTAATTCGGTGTGCTTATTGTTAACGCTGCCCTTTGGACGACCTGCTCCTGGTCTCGTTCCGCCTCTAGCCATGACGAATCCTCCGGTTTGAATAACTTTGATTATTTATCAGTCATCAGTTGTGAAAGGAAAACAGCCATCTGAACGGATCAGCTCTGCCAGACTATCTAACTTATTGTCGTACATCCCGTGACTGATATCGTTGATATCATCCTCTGTAAAGTACTTTTTAATAAGTACGTCAGTGGCTATATTCAGTTCCATACTGAGATATGCCATAGCATTTTCGAGGCTCGCCAATACATTATTGCCATCTCCTTTTAAATGGTGTTGTTGGTGTTCTGCGTGTTCACCGATGTCTGAGGCCTCAGGCTCCAGTGTTTTAGGGGAGTCATTGTTGACACCCTGGATACTTGAAAAAGTGTTCCAAGGTGTGTCTGTAGCCGTTTGGGATGTTGTAGTTACACTGTGGCCCACTTCTGGATGGGCGCCGGTGTTCGCTGATTTTGTCACCGCCTCTGGGTGGTGACGGACGACGGGGGCAGTTTGAACACCAACCACACTCCGAACACCGTTGAGCAGAGTATGTCGATACTTTTTCAGATTAAACATTACTCTCCCCCCAGAACTGTCGAGGTGAAAATATAAACACGAGTTCTTTTCTTGATACCGGGCAAGCTTGTGGGAGTGCTGCTCTTACCATCGCTGCTGGGTAGGAGGTAACCGGCATTGACGCATATTTTTGCAACACTTTTTGGCATGTACCCCTTAGCTATTTCAGACTTGAATACCTCAGAAAAAACAAGATAAACCGTTTCACCATTTTGCTTTTTCCGAAATCCAGCCCTGTTAACAGGAATGGTGTATATATCATCTCCGGAGCAACTGGTTTCACTAAAACGACTATCGCCGTACGACTGAAAAAAGTGGCGTACTTGCTCAAGGATTACCCGCTCTTCCTGAGACCCAACACCTCCACGCTGCTCAAGCCACGCCTTAAAGCAGGCGGTGACACCGTGCATGGCCTCGCCTTCATTCCAGCCGGTAATACCGGCGTTGCTTGCAAGTTCGCCTGCCGCTGCGATCAGTCCAAAACGTGAAGCAACACGCCGGACTTGTCCGTCAGCTTTTTTGGGGACTGCCTGCTGAATAAAAGTACTGACAGTGTCTCTTATAGCATCCAGTAGTCCCATTTTGTCTTTAGCAATATGTTCAGTCATGTGGGTCAGAAACTCGACGATAGCCGAACCGTAGGCGCTGGACGACTTGTCACGAATCATCTCTGCGAACTGTGCGGGGGTATCCAAGCCATGAAGCTCCTCAAACATGCCCATGCCGGAGCCGGTTTCTGCTGGAATATCGACCATTCTTACTTCTTGACCGGCTCTGGCCTTTTTGCCTCCTTCTTCCATATGCTGTGCCAGTGATATTTCTCCGGCGCTTAAGAAAAGCAGACTCCAGCGTGTAACAGGGCGGCTCCCGCCAGTTATTGATGCTCTGGCCTTGCCAGAACCATTGGCCAGCATATACGCAATTTCACCGGCCTCTTTGGGTGATACCTGGGCAAGCTCATCGAGGATCAAAAGGGCATTGTTGTGTGCAGCAGCCATTGCCTCCAGTCCATTCCCGGTGGCTCTCCAGCGATTAACGTAGGCAGGCTCACCACAAACACTGGCGGCAATGTATAGGCTGGTGGTTTTACCGGTACTGCTGCCACCTACGAAGTTGAATCCCCCGCTTTCTGCTCCAATCAGTTCAACTAAGGGCGCTGCAAAGGCTGTAGAAGCTGCCATTAACAGACGACTGTTTCCTGAACATAAGGCTGATAGTTGCTGCCAATCTTCCAGATTACCTTTTTGTTTAACTGAGGTGCTTACACCAAGAATACTTGGCTGATACACGATACGTTCTTTACCAGATAAACCAATGGTTTTCCCTGGCAGGATGTATGTACCGAAGTTACCGTACCAACCTAGCTTGTCTACACAACGCGCCGTATCATCCGGGTTGCTCATGACAATGTACTGGTTAAGTTTGTCCCTGGATGCTTTGTAAGGCATGATCTCCAGCCCCAGATCAGCCAGATATTGCCGTACTTCAGCGCCATCAGTTTGAAGCGATGCACAAGCCACTGGTACGATCTTTTCTACACAGTCTGCATCACAGAATCTGAGTAGCCGACCGTGCTGTCGGCCATCCAGATTTCGGGTACGTGCAATGACTTCTATCTCTGATGAAATTTTAATAGGGGCAGGCTCATCATCCGATTTGCCTTTTGGCTCAGGCTGGTAATACAGATAACCAGCTTCAATATAGTAGCTATTGCCAAGGTGCCTGATTTTTGGGGAGTCTTTTAAGCCCATGCCTTTTCCCCTTGAAGCTTATTATTGATCCAGTCGTTGTAGTCAGTGCCAGGTTCGTTTTCCCTGAATGTGGGACATCTAACTTCGCCATGAACAGCATCAGCAGCTTCACGGGCTTTGGTAAGCCCCGGATTACCGGGAGTGAATCTGTCGTTATCAGCAAGAATGACGATATAGGTTTGGGGATATTTTTTTCGTAGCTCAATAGCAACTTGCTTCAGGTTTCCAGCAGTGAAGGCTACAGCAACAGGTACAGTTCTTTTATTGAGCTGGTATACACTGGCAGCGGTCGCATAGCCCTCGGCAATGTAGATTGTATTATTGACTTCACCAATCAAGTGAAAGCAGCCTTTTATGGCTCCACCTTTGTGGAAGTATTTCTTTCCGTTCGGGTAGATGTATTGAAGGCTCCTGATGTTACCGTCGATATCCTTTAGCGGGACTAGAATACGATTGTTCTGCTGCCGGACTCCATATACCCCAACCCGCTTATTGATAAAGTATGGAAATGCAGGGTTGGCACCTGTTGCAGATAAAAAAATTTCTCGAGCTTCTTGAGCAGCGACTTTCTGGCCTTTTTGTGCAGAGTCAACTCTCTCACCACCTGTTCGGGTTTCATTTATTTTTCTATTATGGCCCTCCTGGTAATGGAGGCTACAGTCGCCTTGCTGATGAATTCCAAGAAACTGGGCTACCCGATTCAATGCCTCTGGGAAGCTGCAATTGTAGAGCTTCCTGATCATGGTAATTCCATCGCCAGCTCCACAGCCGCGACACATGTGATAGCCGTCAATGGTGCTCTTAAACTCGTAACGGTCACGCCCGCCACAATTTGGACAGGGCATTCCAATCTTGGTCGGTCTGGTGTCTTTTTTTGAGAAACTGCAAACTTCTTGAAGGATTAAGTCCCACTTGCCGCATGCGGCCTGTTTTACTCTGTCTGACCACTTATTCTTCATTTGGCAGACCCACTACGGTGGAGGTGCATAAGTGCAGCGGTTGCTTTGGTCTGATCAGAAGAAAGAGTCTTGGGAGCTCTTGTTTTTGAGTAGCATTTTGGCTGATGCAAGGCTCGTTACGACGACTTATTGCAACGCCTGTGTCACCCGCTGCTGAAATATCAGCGTTTAGACAAAAACTCCAAAACTGCCCGGGAAAATGTTTCATTTGGTAGCCGTGGTAAGGCGTGACCACGTCAAGTTGCTTCAACCCTGTGGTGCCTGCGCCCAGCAAGGTGGTAAGCACATGCTTTAGCTTTAAAGTTGGTTTCATAGAGAGTAACCCTTCTCATTATGGGGCATTTACTACCTGCCCCCGAGTCCATTCTGAGGTGTTGCTAATCCTGTTTTTTATCCCAAGCTTCCAAGACCTGAGTTTTCCAGCGAACACAGCGAGAACCAAAACGTGTCGGCTTGGGAAAATAGCCAGATTCGATCCATCGATGCAGTGTTGAACTGCCAATACTGTACCGATCCAATACGTCTGAACGGTTTAGGTAAAGTGGTGTTTTTTTATTCTCGGGCATTGTTGATCTCCTGCTCAGTACCACGGGTTTTCATGGCGTATGAATAAAAAAACACAAAGAAAAAAAGGTTGCCATACCACGGTATACCCCGGACACGGCATGTTTATGCCCCGGGGGATGGGGCTTCAGGCTAGATGGTTACTGGTCTCAGATAGGGGGGGTATCTTCTGAAAATATTTTTTTCTTCTGACCGTTTCCTCGCTTTTAACGTTTGCTAAGTACAGCTCTTTTATACAGTTCTTTTTCCTGCTGAGATTTGGTGGCCTTTTCTTTGTTAGCAATGTACTCGGCAAATGGTTCAGTGATCACTGACTGCCCAGACATATTTAAGGGTTTGGCATCTCTTCGGCCCAATGACGTGGCCAAACGCTTTCCCTGTTCTGATGAAGATTTTATCCGAAATTTCTCGTATAGAAATTTAGTCACATATTGTTTTGTGCTCTCACCTTGTGACCCTTTTTCACAGAGTTCACACATAACGCTTAGAGCAATATTGAATTCTTTACCGAAGTAACTAGAGTCGATCCGCACCAACTCCGACAGTAAATACGGGACTTCGGCCTCGGTATACTGGTACTGCCCCTGATCAGCATTAAGCATGGCAGAAAAAACTGAATCGATACCCTTTTGGCTTGCCCATCCTGCCAGAGAAAGGGTCGTGACAGTGGTAAATTCAGTAGATTCCAAACGCCCGGTAATAAGTTCTTCCTTCACATACTCTGGGGGATTATTGACCTGAAGATATTTAATCTCACCAAGCTTATGAATCGTGAAGTCCTTGCTGTTAAAGGTATCTGGTGGCATTGGCAGCAAATCAAAGCTGGGACAATCTTCAACTGCTACTGGTTGGTCAGATACGACAATGTTCCGTTTCCGTGCGCTATCGCCACAGACAATAGCAAACAGGTCTACGATTTCCAGTTGACAATCCGAAGCTTTTAATTCTTGTAGGAGAAGCTGCATCATGGTCACTGCTTTGTAACATTTTGCCTTCAATTCCGGGTCATAATCTGGCACTTTTACAGGCCCGTAACCCTGCTTCAGGCTAAAGCAATGTTCTTTGGGTTCAAGGCCTGCAAGAATTTTTGCCGCTTCGTTAAGAGTAAGGGTCGGGCAATGAAGGTAATAAGACAGATCAACTTCCATATTTCTTCATTTCTCTCTTTTCTTTGATGGTTTAGTCCATGTTGGTATGTATTTACATGGTCAGTGTCGTTTTAATGTGTTTTAGTCTAGCTCGACAATTCACAACAAAACATGGTCAAAATCTGCAAAGATGCAAACCGTCCAATTGGACAACTACTTCTTCATGTAAACAATGATTGGGGTCAATCTCTTTTCATAATTCCATGCTGTCTTAAAAGTTCAGCACAAACGATCAAGAGGCCTATCTTGTCCGATACAGGTTCTGATTGTCTGTTCCAGATAAGGCGGTCTGCTGGCCTTCAGGGTCGCTGAACAGTTTTAAGCAGTTACTGACCGGTTAGGTGGTCTACCCCTGGCTACCCTTCCAGACCGCAATGAAAAGTGGCAACAGTTGTTTGCTTCTGTTCATGCCTTTTCAGCCACTTGTTATGGGATCTTGCTCTTTGGAGTGTGGCCATCACTCGGATAGTTTCCGTCGCAACATATCTGACTCATTGTCTCTACCTCACAGTCAGCAAGGCCGTTGAGCCTGCCGGCGTAGTTCTCTTGTCCGTCAGAGTCGCTGGTTCAATGGAGCTATTTCAACAAATAGGGCGCTTTCGCAGGTTGGCAGGATGAAATTCTCATCTAACGAGAAACGGGGACTAGTACGGGGACTAAACAGCCAGATAGCAAAAAGCCCGTAGTGCTTACTAACGCTACGGGCTTTGCTGTGTCTGGTGCCGGCACCAAGAGTCGAACTCGGGACCCTCTGATTACAAGTCAGATGCTCTACCAACTGAGCTATACCGGCGGGGAACGGTGTGCATATTATTTACACCCGATGCGTTTGTCAACTGCTGTGTTTTGGGTTGAATGATTTTCTTTTTATCTGCGTTTGTTGGTCGCCGGGGAAGATTAGCCAGTTTCTGCGTTTACGATTGAACTTAATTGGTGGTCATTCAGACTAACGGATTGCGTTTTGGCTTACTTGCGCCATGAAACTTCAGGTTTTGTAAACGGAGTTGCCCGTATAATGATTGTCAAGTGTGTGCCCAAGCCCGCTTATTTACCTGATAAGCATTGGTCCAGAGGTCATTGTTCAGATAGTTACAATATGGAGCGCAGGAATGACCGGGGAGTTGGGCAGAGCTTGTCCCGTCAGTACGGCAAAGGCCTGTATATGGAAGCCGTTCTGGCAAAAGATACCGCAGCATTCTTTTTTTCCTCCTGCTCAAGAAAAGAAGGCTTCGTAACACCAATAAGGAACGATGAGCGAATCTACGTTATCAGAGAGGGTTCGAGTTTCCCGGCAAAACTTTCTAATCTGGTCATTAAGCTCAGAGAACGGGGTATTTGGGTGGTGCAAAGCCAGCTGCGGGCAACCTTACGGGTCAATGCTTTTATCCAGCAGCCGGAGCTTGCCGTCGTTGGGTTTGCTACAGCTCACAAAGCTCATACTCACAGCTGCCCTGCTCTCAGCTCTCTGCCTAACTCCAGTGATGACCGGCACAGAACCTTTGAGAGACACCGCGATGAGTCACCCCTGTGCCGTCTTTTGCTGGATCACCCAGACCAGATTCGGCGCTACGTTTCCGAGGGTGTCTTCTACTCTGGCTTCCATCCGCCAAGTGCACGAATTCACGGTATGACATGCGACAGGGTAGAAGTTCCGCCGGTACAGAATGAATCTGTTTTCTGTTCGTTTTGTGACTGTAAAACGACCTTCGACAGCAAGCGGGTATCTGACTATCTGGTGGAGGGTCAGGGCATGGACAAAGCCAAAAGCGGTGCTGAAGATTTTCTGTATAAACAGACTTTGCACCAACCGTCAGGCTGCGTTTATCGCGATTATCCAGACGCTGCTTTGGTGCAAGTCAGAGATGCTCAAGGATGTGATTTAAAAACTCAAATGTTCTTTCTCTTCAACCCAGCGCAAGAAAGTGATTCGATTGATAGCGCATTCAGTCATGGCGTGTGCTCGTATACTCGATTATTTGTTGTCGATAACGGCCAACAAAGTAACTCATTATTTATTTCCCATGAGGAGATGGACAACATTATCGACCAGCAGCGTGAGCAAGATGTGGCTCAACTCAGGGCGGAGTTCAAAAAGGCTTCGGAAGCTCTTGATCATATGAAAGAGATACTGCGTACCTGGTAGTTGAAGACCACTGAGCCTGTCGGTGCGCATAATAGTTATTGACTCCGGATGAAATTGCAGTATCATGCCCTCTCGTTGGTACGACGCGCTCGTAGCTCAGCTGGATAGAGTACCTGGCTACGAACCAGGCGGTCGGAGGTTCGAATCCTCCCGAGCGCGCCATTATTTCTAAAGCCTGACTCCTTGAGTCGGGTTTTTTTGTGCGTGTTACTTCAATTTAACGACTATCGACTTTTAATATCGAGAAGGCGTAACAGTCAGTTGCCACACCTTCAGAAACCCTCCTCAGGCTGGAGCTGCCAAAGTGTTGCCGTTGTCCTGCTGTTCATTAGGGACAGTCCCGAAATAACTTCCGCATTTATGGAATCTGAACCTCGTTCGGACTGAGCCTGTCGAAGTCCGGTGACAGCACTCTTCGACTCTGCCCGTGATGAACGGAAGCCGGGAAGTTATTTCAGGACAAATCCCTGGCTTGCAGCTGTTGGGCGGTTTGTTGTGCTAAATAGAGATCACGATAGTGCCCTTCGAGCTGGATCAGCTGCTCGTGGTTACCTCGCTGAACAATCTTGCCTTTTTCCATAACCAGAATCTGGTCAGCATCAACGACGGTCGACAGGCGGTGCGCCACAGCAATAGTTGTACGATTTTCCCGTAGCGTGATCAGCGCTTCCTTGATGAGGTGTTCTGTCTCACCGTCGATATTGGCAGTGGCTTCATCGAGTAACAGAACCTTGGGGTTTTGCGCGACGGTTCTGGCAAATGACAGTAGCTGTCTTTCACCACTGGACAATGCCTTGCCGCCAGGCCCCGGCTTATGTAAATAGCCCTGGGCAAGGCTCAGGATAAACGGGTCTGCATGAACTTTGCGAGCTGCAGTCTGCACCTGCTCATCGGTGATTTGTGGATGGTTCAGGCTAATATTCTCAGCCATGGTGCCGCTGAAAATATAGGGTTCCTGAAAGACCAGTCCAATCCCCTGGCGCAAGGCATTTTCCCCGAAACTGGCCAGAGGCTGATCATCAATCAGAATCTCACCCTTCTGGTGCTGATAAAAGCGCATCAGCAGATTGATTACTGAGCTTTTGCCGCTGCCGCTGTGGCCGACAATCGCGACAAATTGTCCCGGTTCGATAGTAAAGCTGACGTTGTCCAGCGCCAGGTTTTTTGAGTCATAAGACAGTGACACGTTATTGAACGCCAATTTTCCGCTATCAATCCGGCCTTCCCTGCCGTCACTTTGGTGTGTTGAATCGGCATTTTCATCCAATATATGGAAAATCCGTTCAGAGGCCACCAGTGCTTGCTGCAAAGAACTCATTTGCATAGTGATCTGTCGGAACGGCTCAAAAAATCGTCCAAGGTAGTTGATAAAGGCATACACAGTACCCACCTCAATGGTGGTGTATCCGGCTTGATAGCCAAACCAGCCCACCACCACGGCCAGGGCAATGCCGTTGAGCAGGTGAGTAAAGGGCATCAGTAGCATGCTGTCGATATTGATATTCTTGCGTTTGAGTTGGCTCCACTGCTCGTTATCCTGGTCAAATTGCTGTTGCAAGCGAGCTTCCTGCCCCGTGGCCTGGACAATGCGAATGCCCGTGAGGGTCTCGTTGATGCGCGTATTGATATTGGCCAACTGGCTGCGCACGCCGTGTATCACCGGATGGCTGATTTTCTGGTAGACGCGGATGGCCAGCAGAATGATCGGAATCAGTACCATAGTCATAAACATCAGGCGTATATCCAGTAACGACATGGCAACGCAGATACCAAGTACCCGAAACACAGACTGCAACATGGCTGGAATTACGCTGACAAACATCTGCCGCAGCATTTCAGAGTCGTTGGTAATGCGAGAAACCAGCAGCCCGGTAGGCTGGCTGTCAAAGTAACGCATAGGTAGCTTCAATACGTGGGCAATGAGCATACGCCGTAGGTCGTGCACTATATAAAGGGCAGCTGTCTGAAATTTAACGCTCTGGATGTACTGCAAGATAGCTGAGCCAATGTAGGTGGCCAGCAGTGCGCCGCCAGTCATCAGCAAATCCCTGTTGCCGCCTAGAGTGTCAGCCAGCCCCCGGGGGACGTGTTCATCCAGAATAATTTTCATCAACCATGGTGCCAGCATTTCCAGGGCAGTGGCCAGCATCAGAATGGTAAAGGCACTAAGGCACTGCCATTGATAAGGTCTGGCAAACCGGACCAGTCTGGCCAGAGCGCGATAGCCAGATGATGTTGTTGGTTCAGTGGTCATAAAGAGGTTCCTGCTGACTCAGTAGCCAGTGGTTGCAACAGCACTTTGGCTTGCTGGCGGAAGATTCTGGCGTACCAGCCTGACTGATTCTGGAGCAGTAGTTGTTCGTGGTTGCCTTGCTCAATAATGCGACCACGGTCAAGCACAAGAATATGGTCAGCACTGATCAGCTCCGGCAAGCGCTGAGTGACCAAGATTATGGTTTTGTTCTGTTGTTGGCGCAGGGTCATGAGGTTTTTCAGGATATGGGCTTCGGTTTTCATATCCAAGGCGCTGAATGAGTCATCAAGTAGCAGTACGGGAGCGTCTGATAGCAATGCACGGGCCAGGGCGATGCGCTGCTTCTGACCACCGGACAAATTGATGCCATTCTCGCCCAGCATGGTGCTGTAACCCTCTTTAAACACCGAAATCTCAGCATCAATAGCAGCCATTTTTGCCGCTTTGATCACCGTTTCCAGTGGTGCTTCTGGTACCGCAAAGCGAATGTTGTCGGCAATAGTGCCTGAGAACAGCATGGGTTCCTGGGGTACCCAGGCCAGTTTTTTGCGCAGGGAATTAATAGTCAGTTGTCTTATGGAAATACCACCCATCTCAATGGTGGATGCTGCTGGCAGGTCAAACTCGCGCAAAATCAGCCTGAGCAAAGTGCTCTTGCCGCTGCCGGTGCGGCCGGTGATCCCCATAAATGTGCCACTGGGGATGTCGGCGCAGATGTTTTGCAGTACTGAACCTTGGCCGGCATTTCCGTAGGCAAACGACTGGATGTTAATGGATAGCCCGGTGTCGTTGGGTGCATGTTGTGCATCGCGGGCATCCACCACTTGAGGTTTGCGCGCCAGCAGGGTTTCCACCCGTCCCCATGAGGCACTGCCACGACGAAAAACGCTGAACTGCCAGCCAAATTGCAGCATCGGCCCAAGCATCTGGCCAAGGTAGAGGGTAAAACTGGTCAGCAGGCCAACGGTTAACTGTCCACGACTGATCAGCCAGGCACCGCCGAGCAGGGTCAGGACAAAAGAGAGACCGAAAAACAGGTTGATGCTTGGGCCAAACAGTGCGTCAACTCTAGCCACCCGGGTATTGGCCTCCACCGCTTCATACGACAATTGTTCGAAACGCTGAAGTTGTCGTTCAGTCAACTGGTGAGCTTTGACGGCGCGCACGCCAGCGATGGATTCTCTGGTCTCTTCGTTCAGGGAGGAAAATGCTGCCTGAGCGCGTTCAAAGCGGGAGTGCAGTGCGACCCCATAACGGCTGGTAACCCACACCAGCACCGGGAATGGCAGCATGGCCAGCAGGGTTAGTTGGCCACTGACCAGGAATATCATGGCCAGCAGTACGGTAAAGCCGGCGATCATTGAGTCTATCAGGGTCATAATGCCGACCCCGACGCTCTCTTCAACAGCATTGAGGTCGTTAGTGGCATGAGCCATCAAGTCGCCGGCGGTATGGCGCTGGTAAAACTCCGGGGAGAGCTGGGTGAAATGGGCAAAAAGCCGGCTACGCTGTTTTCGGATCAGCTCAATAGCTGCACCATAGAGCCAGGAACGCCACAGGTATCGAAAACCATAGACGGCAACGCTGACGACCAGAATACCTGCAACGTAATGAGCCAGTGTCTGGTGAGTTAGTGTGTTGTTTTTTATTCCGTCAACTACTTTGCCTATCAGCCACGGCGGCAGCAGGTTCAGGGCGGAAACAATTTGCAGGCAGACAAAAGCCAGCAGGTATTGCCGCCAGAAGTCTTTCAGGATAAATCGGAGTTTCCAGAGTATTTTCAATGAACGGCCTTTATGATTCTAGTGCGCTGGGTAGCTGTTCATTGAACTGAAAATGACTGTTTTGGTCAATCAAGTGATTGCCGAATAAACAATTAGGGACAGTCCCGAAATAACTTCCGCATTTATGGAATCTGAACCTCGTCCGGACTGAGCCCGTCGAAGTCCGGTGACAGCACTTTCGACTCTGCCCGTGATGAACAGAAGCCGGGAAGTTATCTCAGGACAAATCCTTAGCAGCAAGAGGTGGGGCGCAATCGTTCGAGTTGGCCAAACCCATTCTGGATGCTGGCCGGGCAATTCTTAAAACGCAACCGAAATACAAAGCCATTGGGCGGTCAGTCGTGCTTGAAATGGTCAACAAAGCCTACTCCACCCGATCTTGTTCGTGCTTAAACCCAATGGATTTCATGTTGCTACACGGCGGCAATCAAGCGAAGCCCCGGAAGCGTAGAAATACTATGTGACCGGGGTGAGCGAATGCAGCCAACAAAGCAACAACTTGAAAGGCGACGGGTATATTGCTGGCTTTTATGGAATTGAAACTAGGGTCTGGCTGATGAGCTATGTCGAACCTTTGCCCGCCGCCTCTCGTTCCTGAACCAGTTAAATACTGAGCTGATCTCTATTTCCAGATTACTGGCCAGCCTGCTGGCTTCCTCCCTGGTGATGTAGGGGGTTTGGTCAAACTGTTTGCGCAAAACATGCCGTTGGGCAGCTGTGTAGTTTATTCTGGTGCGGACTCTTTTACCGGTATAGTTCACCTTCTTGTCCGCTTTTACCTTACTTGATTGCGTACTGTCCGCTTCACTGGACCAGCTGGTATTCAGTGGTTTGGCGATTCCGGTAACATCGGCCTCTTCATTATTAGTATCGGTCTGGTCAAAGGCCGTGGTTTCCCAGAGGGGGGGGTTCGGTGAATTTGCAGGGGTTACCGGATCCATTTCGGTGGTTGAATTGACAGGGAATCTCAGGGAAAACGGGTATAAGGCCGGTCTCACATCAGCGACCGGGTTGATGGGCCGGGCAAACCACGAAGGCTGGGGGTAACCCATGGCTTGCGGTGGATAGTCCTGGTTGAAATGGACAGCCATCGGTGGCAGTAACTGAGTGGCGGCCGGGCGAGATAAGCGCACGCGCCCGCCGGTTGCAGAGCTGTTCGGTACGGGCTGGACGCAGAACCGCTGCTCCCCAAAGGGTGTTGGATAAAAGGGGTGCATTGCAGAGAACCTCTGATCTATTGCGACCAATATTTTTAGACCAGAAAATCAAGTTTGTCACTGTCTGCACAAGTTGTTGCTGTGTTGGATGTCAGAGGGGGGTGGCAGATTTACGAGTTCTGCCAAATTTTATTAGGTCTGAGCAGCGAACTTCGATGAGTTCACTTGCCCCTGAATGACATCACATGCTGCTTACTGCTGCGGTTTGGCAGTCATACTTTTTGGGGTGTCTCTGGCGCGCCGTAAAGGCATATTATTTTTTGCCACTTCACGCTCTTCGACCAGAGAGTTATCCTTGGTCACGATGGTGACTCGGTAGCCATTTTCGGTGGCAACCACGTTGCCTACCTTAAGATTGGGATTACCTTTCATGATCAGACGTGCTTCGTTGAGGGTACGAATTTGCTCGGCGGTAAATACCCGGTTCATCTCTTCCTGAGAGGGTATTTTACCCCGTCTACTGTGTTCACCTTTCGCGTGGGATTGGCCTGAGCGCATACATTCGCAGTTGCGCTTACCATCATCACCATGCATGGCAAATGCAGAAGAAGCAGATAAGGCGGTGATCAGGGTGGTGGCCAGTAATAGGCGGTTTTTCATAGTGTAATCTCTCATTGGCTCTAGTGAGTTTGACCCGCATGGGGTTTTGATGGGTTGATTAGACACTATTTTTTTTCTTGAAAATATCACTAAATAATTGTCAATTGTCGTAATTTGTATCAATTCTTCCCGGCCTATCAAAAAGACGACAACTTTAACATTATAATATCTGGATCAGCAATTGATCGGTACAGGTCAGCAATGACAAAACATATTCTTGTGGTCGATGACCACAATGAGATTCCCGACTTGCTTGGGCGCTACCTTGGCCAGCACAGTTACCAGGTCTCCCTGGCTGATGGCGGGGAGGTCATGCGCAAGATACTGGCCCGTGAGTCAATTGACCTGGTGGTGCTCGATATCATGATGCCGGGAGAGGATGGCCTTAGCCTGTGTCGTTATTTACGCGAACACGACGGTTCACCGGTAATTATGTTGACCGCTATGAGCGAGGAAGCCGACACCATTGTTGGGCTGGAGATGGGCGCGGATGACTATGTAAGTAAGCCCTTCAGCCCCAGAGAGTTGCTAGCCAGAATCAAGGCGGTACTGCGTCGCACAGAGACTACTGTTACAAGAGAGGCGCCTGTTGTTGGGCAGTGGTAGTTTAAAGGCTGGAGTCTGGACATTCATCAGTTTCAACTGACCCGGGAGGATGGGCTGCTGGTGGATTTAAGCGCAGCTGAATTTCGTCTGCTGAAGGTTTTTCTGGAGCATGCCCGTCAGGTGCTAAGCCGTGATCAGTTGATGGATTTGACCAAAGGACGTGAGGCGCTGCCTTTTGACCGTAGTATTGATAACCAGATCAGTCGACTGCGGAAAAAAATCGAGAAAGACCCGAAAAATCCCACGTTGATCAAAACCGTGTGGGGTGGGGGTTATATGTTTACCGAAGAATTAACCATCGTATGACATGGGTTATCGTCAGTCAGTGTATGCAGCGCAGCGCTCTGTTTTTTCGACGTCTGTGGTCGAGTATGGTAACCCGCATGGTGCTGGCGGTCATGGTTGCCCTGATTGCTGCTCAACTGTTCAGTTTTGTCATTCTTGGCCGGGCACATCGCACCGTCCTGTCTGATATCAGCCAGAGATCACTATTGCAGCAGTTTGAATCGCTGGTCTGGTTACTGGAAAACAATCCGGACAGTGATTACCCAGCTATTTTGGCTACTGCGCAGACCAGCAACACGTGGTATGCCGTTAATGACCACAATACCCTGGCTGATAAACATGTGAGCCCTGCTGATAAACGGCTGATAAACCGTTTATTGCATCTATTGGGTGATCAATACCATGGGCGGGTGTTTGTCGATCTGGATCATTGGGAACGCAGTGGGGGTGAGCGGCACAGACCTGCGTTCAACGAAGATTGTCAAGGAGCATGTGACCGGAGTGAGCGTACACCTGACTGGCAATTGCGTGATCGTCATCAAGACCGTCGACCACCGGCAGTTAGCAGCCTGGAGGTGGCCGTCCATATGGACAACGGCCAATGGTTGCACATGCAGGCAATGGCTCCGATAGTACCGCCGCTGGTGGCTCGGCAAACCATTATTTTCCTGGTGACGGCCATGATTCTGGTATTGGTGGTACTGGCAGTCATGGTACGGCGTACTACTCAACCGCTTAGTTTGCTTTCAAAGGCGGCAGTTAAGCTGGGAATGGGTGAGCAAGTGACACCAGTCCCTGAGCAGGGACCGGCTGATCTGCGTGATACCATCCGGGCGTTTAACCAGATGAATAACCGTTTGCAGCGTTTTGTCTCGGATCGTACACGTATGTTGGCGGCACTGTCTCACGATCTGCGTACCCCCATTACCGGCATGCGACTGCGGGTTGAGATGATGCCAGATAGCGCTGACCGTGAACGGTTGCTGACCACACTCGAAGAAATGCAGCAGATGTCTGAAGCAACACTGGCATTTATGCGTCAGGAGGCAGAGAACGAAGTAACCCGGCAGGTGGATTTAAATGCCATGACCGGCAGCCTTTGCGATGATTTGGCCGAGCTTGGTCAAGCGGTAAATTATCAGGACAGTCAGAAGGTTATCATCCGTTGCCGACCGGTAAGCCTGAAGCGGGCTTTGCGTAATTTGATCGAAAATGGAGTGAAATATGGACAATACGTGGATGTTCAGCTCGCGTTGTACACCAGGGCAGGACAATCGCTTGCGGCTGTTGTGATTCAGGATGCTGGCCCGGGTATTCCTGAACGGTGGATGGAGCATGTGTTTGAACCATTTTTCCGTTTGGAAGGCTCAAGAAACTGGGATACCGGAGGTATGGGGCTAGGGATGGCCATCGCCCGGAATATTGTGCGTAACCATGGCGGCGAAATTTTCCTGAAAAACACCGCCGCTGGCCTGAAGGTAACACTGGAACTGCCACTGCATTAGAATATACCCGTCGCCTTTCAAGTTGCTACTGTGTTGGCTGCATTCGCTCACCCCGGTCACATAGTATTTCTATGCTCCCGGGGCTTCGCTCAATTGCCGCCGGGTAGCGACATGAAATCCATTGGGTATATGCCCCAAAAGCTTTTCACGATTGTTGCATGTGGAGTCAGTCAGGCAAGTACTGACTGAAATCTGCCACTGAGGTTGGTTTTACCTTGCCATCGGGGCCCAGTTCAAAACAGCCGTACTGGGTAGTTAGCTCTCTGACTCTCTTTTCCAGTTCTCCCATTTTGCGTTGATCTTTTTGGCGCTGGGTGTCGATTTTGTTGTATTCCCGCTCCAGTGGTCCTGTTATTTGCCAAAGTATGGGGCGGTATTTGGGGTATTTAGCCATTATTCTTTCAGTATTTTTTATCTCCCTTTCATTAAGGTGAGGCATCAGGGATTTCAGCAAGCCTTCCTGGGCGCGTCTGGAAAAATCACCACGTTCAAAAAAGCTGGCTACATCCTGACCGAGCTGGTAGCTGCCACTGCGCCTGTGATTGCTTACTGACTCCTCGTAGGTGGGTAATCTGTCAGGGTCTGTCAATCGGTCAAATACTTCGGTAAGGAATCCCCTCAGCTCGCCCGTCACTCTGGCAGCATCTTTTTCATAACGTTGAACTTCTTTATCATAAACAGCTTGGGCCTTGGCCTGATTACGCGCTTTTTCTGCCAACATTTCCTCTTTACGAATTGAAAGTTCTTTCTTTCCGGTATGAACAGCGTTTTTGCACAGCTCAATGGATTTGCAATCACTTTCAACCTGATGAATCAGTCCGTTCATTATCGATTGGATAGCAGCTGCGGTGCGGGGTTTCAGGCCATCCTGATAGGCTGAGCGAATAAGGCAGATGGCTCCAGCAGCACCCAACGCCGCACCCAGGGCAACACCAATGTATGAAGAAGAGCCAGGACAAAGCCCATCCAGTTGTTTAACCGCGCGCTCGTAAAGGGAGTCACCTCTGCCAGCAGGCTGAAGCAGTTGAGAGGTGAGCAGATGCATGCCCAAGGCTCCACCGGCAGAGCAGGAGGTAACGGTAGCAGCCGCGCTGACCAGCCTGCATCGGGTGCCTTTTTGTAGGTCGTAGTAATAAAAGGTTCTTTGCAGCAAGCCACCTGAAGGTCTGGCTTGCAGGTTAATTAATCGGTCATTATCCATTAGTGATGCAGGACTGGATGAACAGCACTGGCAATGCATAGTCAGTTAACCTCGCATGTGATTTATTTTCTACACCGCTATCAGATGCTCAGGTCACGTAATACGGACTCGATTTGAGTCTCTGGGTTCAACATGGCGAGAAATTGACAGATCCGCATGTCGCATTTTGCTGCGCTCATAAAGGTTAAGACATTGTCAAGCAGATTGTCCTGATGAACCAGAATATTTTGCAATACTTGTCCATCAAGCAGGCTCTGGGCGATATAATAGATTTCATTTTCATCAAGTATTTCGATCAAGGAAAATGATTGATCCGTCAATTCCAGTTCGTGAATCGTATCATTGGCCACCATGCTTTCAAACTTTTTATCTCCAAATTTTTTCTGGAAATAATCAAGGAGTTTATCGTAAGCAGACTGCTTAACCTGATCGAGTATGGAAGCTTTGGTATTTGGTGGTAATATTGTAATGGTGTGTTGCAGTAGTGCTTTGATTTCTGAGTTGTTATACCCTTCTCCCCGCAGCATGGTATATAGAGCCTGGGATCTATTTTCGATTGATGCTATTTGTCGTAATCCCTGCCGTGCTTGACGCTGTGACTCATTATAGGATGGCAGTCCATCATTAAGTGGAAGTGAACATGCAGTATTTGTGCAATCCATATTATTTTCCTGCTCCAAACTGGATTTTTAGTCAGTAGGTAAAGTCCGACGCTAATCAAACGTGACATCGGATTATGGCCTTATAAAGTTTCATTGGGGGTGGCTTGCAAGAGATGGTTTGTTTGAAAGCAATGAAACCGATGCCATTTGGACTGCAAAACACTAAAGAAGTTCCATCCTGACATTCCGATATAACAGCAATCTACACCCAATGGATTTCATGTTGCCACCCGGCGGCAATTGAGCGAAGCCCCGGGAGCGTAAAAATATTACGTGACCGGGGTGAGCGAATGCAGCCAACAAAGTGGCAACTTGAAAGGCGACGGATATACCTCACTACCAACCTCAAGGAATTAAGGAATTAAGGAATTAAGGAATTAGTTGCCCGCAAAGAACCAAAAAAGTCAAGCTCACCAACAGCACAGGGCTTACGCATGAAGAGAATGATTCTCATTAACCCAGTTAATTGAGCCTAAAATGCATAATATTCACTATCACCATCCTGGCAATTCCCGCTCAATTGATTATGGCCAGTAAAATCAAGGCCTACAGAAACACTAACTCATTCAAAAATCGCAGACTTTTGTGTACACTACCCACCTTCAAATAACCATTGTTGTTTTGCCATGCCAGCATCCAGGCGAAAAACAGTTACCGAACAACTGGTCAGTATCGTTTCCAAAGAAGCTGCAAAAATCCCGGACTTTCGCAAAAGGGTTGGTCCGGATTCGATCTCGCTTCACGATGCCATCATGGGCGGCCTTGCTGTCATGCACTTGAAAAAGCCGTCATTGCTTCAGTTTGACCGGGACTGTGTAAAATGCCCTGATGGCCTGCGTAACCTGAAATCCACCTACTTTGTCACCCGCGCCCCATGCGATACCTATCTTCGGGAAATGCTTGACCCGATTGAAACTCGTTATTTTCGTAAGTTTTTTACCCGCATATTTGCTTTTGTTCAGCGCTCCGGGCGTCTCAGGCAGTTTGAATATTTTGACGAAGGGTAACTGGCGCCAATGG
>JAKROC010000169.1 GCA_024509075.1 Endozoicomonas sp. | reverse complement strand
ACGGGCAGACTTCAGGAAGGTGCCGCCAACGTTGAGAATATTGGCCACCGAGCGTGCATCGGCCGTCTTCATGCGGTTTTCAATCAAGCCCTTGTAGCCCTCTTTGATCACCACCGGTTCGATACCGTAATGGATACAGGCACGAACAACCGCACGAATGGCTGCATTCATACCGGGAGCATCACCCCCGGAGGTCAAAACACCGACTCTCTTTAATTGGGTCATGCCAGAATGATCTCCTACAAAAAATCTGAAAATAATTGGCAAAAATACCAGGCAATGGTGAATCGTCAGATCATTCCACGCAGAGAATCTGCATGGTGTTGGTGCCACCCTCAACTTCCTGACTTTCGCCTTTAGTCAAAATAATCATGTCGCCCGTAGCCAGCAGCCCGCGCTCTTTAAGTACTCGCATTGCCCGGTCATTAACCTCCGGACCATACTCAACGCCACTGTCAAAAGCCACCGCTTCCACCCCTCGGTAAAGGGCAACGCGGCGCTCAGTTGTCTCGTAACGCGTCAGGGCAAAGATGGGCAGACGGGTATTGATTCGGGACATCCATAGCGGTGTTGAACCCGTTTTGGTCAGGCACACAATGGCCTTGATATCGTCCAGATGGTTGGCTGCAAACAGCGTTGCCTGGGCAATGGCCTCATCCACATGGCTGAACTGACTCACACGACGCTCGGTCATATATTCTACAGTCTGCTTTTCTGCACCGAGGCAGATGCGACTCATAGCCTTGACTACCTCATCCGGACGTTTGCCGGTAGCCGTCTCGCCAGAAAGCATAACCGCATCGGTACCATCGAGCACGGCATTGGCCACATCAAATACTTCTGCACGGGTGGGCTGAGTGTTGTGAATCATCGACTCCATCATCTGCGTTGCGGTAATTACCGGCTTATTCAGACGACGAGCTTCGTTAATCAGATGTTTTTGGGCACCAATCAATTCCGGATCACCAATTTCCACACCCAAATCACCACGGGCCACCATTACCGCATCCGAGGCAGCAATCACTTCGGCCAGCAGCTGATGGTCATTAACCACTTCAGCACGCTCAATCTTCGACAAGATGGCTGCATTACCACCAGCCTCGTGCAGTAAACGTCGAGCCTCTTCTACATCACTGGCATGGCGCACGAAAGAAACCGCCAGGTAATCCACCTCCAGCTCCGCTGCCAGAAAAATATCCTGCTTATCCTTCTCCGTTAATGCGGCTGCTGACAGCCCGCCACCTTGCAGATTGATGCCTTTGTTGTTGGACAACTCACCGCCATTGATAGCACGAGTCTGGATACATGACCCCTTAATAGCCAGTACCTCAAGGCTTATGCGGCCATCATCAAGCAACAGGATATCGCCCGCCTTGCAGTCATTGGGCAAATCCTTGTAGCCCAGCCCAACCTGAGTTTCATCGCCATCATCTGGCGGCAGACTGGCATCAAGATTAAAGCGTGCACCATCGGGGAGATGAATCTTGCCGTTCTGGAACCGGGCAATGCGGATTTTAGGGCCTTGAAGGTCACCAAGAATGGCAACCGGGCGATTTAACCGGGCTGATATCTGCCGGATAACCTGAGCTCTGGCCTTGTGGTCTTCAATTTCGCCATGGGAGAAGTTGAGGCGAACTACATTTACGCCAGCCTGAATCAGCTTTTGCAGTTGCTCTTCAGATTCCGTCGCAGGCCCGAGCGTTGCGACAATTTTGGTGCGTCTGAGCATGGTTATCCTCTCGCTTGTTCAGCCGCCGCGGTCCAGAGCCTATTCAGCCCAGAGAAAGCCATTTGTCTTCCCGCAGGAGCCAATACAGCATGCGACAGGCAATAGTGAATCGTTATTACTTACCGCCTATAAACGACAAACGTTTAAAACCGGGGAACTGGATTATCAAACGAAATATGAACAAAAGAAGGCAGTGCCTGACTCTGGTTTTGAGTATAGGAGGGCATATGCCGAGGAAAACACTGACTACTCTTTGTTCACAACAGATCAAAACAGCCCAACTAACACAGGCCCGATGAACGAGCCTGTGTTGTATTCAGCCAGAACTGACTTCAGGCGTTCATCAGAGCCTTGGCAGTGTCGAGCATACGGTTGGAGAAGCCCCACTCGTTGTCGTACCAGGACATCACTTTGACCAGGTTGCCCAGAACACGGGTCTGAGTAGCGTCAAAGTTAGAAGAGTACGGGCTGTGGTTGAAGTCCATGGACACCAGCTGCTCATGATTTACATGCAAAACAGTAGACATGGCAGGGTTAGACTTAGCTGCGGCAATGATGATTTCGTTAACTTCTGCAACGGTGGTTTCGCGAGAAGCAACAAAGCTCAGGTCAACCAGAGAAACGTTGATGGTAGGAACGCGAACCGCCATACCGTCAAACTTGCCTTTCAGCTCAGGAACCACCAGACCAACTGCAGCGGCAGCACCGGTAGCAGTCGGGATCATGTTCATGGCCGCAGCACGGGCACGATAGAGGTCAGAGTGGTAAACGTCGCTTAGACGCTGGTCGTTAGTGTAAGCGTGAACGGTGGTCATCAGGCCTTTTTCAATGCCCAGTGCATCGTTCAGTGGCTTGGCGATTGGAGCCAGGCAGTTAGTGGTGCAGGACGCATTGGAAATAACGGTCATGTCAGCGGTCAGAATGTCGTGGTTAACACCATAAACGACAGTGGCATCAACGTTGGAGCCAGGCGCAGAGATGATAACTTTTTTCGCACCGGCGTCCAGGTGAGATTGGCAGTCGCTCTTGGAGCGGAATACACCAGTACATTCAAAGACCACGTCGACACCCAGCGCGCCCCATGGCAGCCTGGAAGGATCGCGCTCAGAGAAAGTCTTGATTTCGTCACCGTTGACAAACAGAGCGCCTTCGCCCTGCTCAACCTGGGCGTTGAAACGGCCGTGAACGGTGTCGTACTTGGTCAGATGAGTGTTGATCTTAGTGTCACCCAGATCATTAATGGCAACAATCTGGTACTCATCGCGACGGCCTGCTTCGTAGAGTGCACGCAGTACGTTGCGACCGATACGGCCGTAGCCATTAATAGCAATCTTGATCATGATATCTCCAATACCGTTAATCAAAGCGGGGAACCGCTTTTATCCAGTTAACAGGATCTCTTAGCATGCAGCGCAGAACAGCACCTGACTGCCAATCACTATGAAGCATCACAGGATTTGACAGCAGCAGTGTTCCCAGCTTTATTACCAACCAACACAGCTGTCGTTAGCCGATGTCGTTTTAGCAATAGCGTGCCGGGGGCCCACTTCACGAGACAGACATCTGTAAAATGGGCAAGCTTATCAACAAGGGCTGAGTATTTGGTGATACGGGTTGCGAACTTTATGTGAAAAACAACGCTTCACACAAATCCACACCGCCTCCCAAGGGGGATCAACCATTTGCAGCAGCAACTGTGTCGTTCATTACGACCAGTGCGTTATAAAGTGCGATCAAAAAATTGAGATCCAGCACAGTATCGCCCGGCTGGTTCTGCTTTCGTGTATTTACCACACTGAACGACTCAGCAATTCTATATTAGCCTGCCAATCAGCCAGCTGCTGAATATCACGTTTAGATCAGCATCTTTACTCAAGCGCATAATGCTGACTGTCAGCTTGGTAGTCAAGCACATCAGGCTTATGGCTGACATAATTTATGCTGTTAAGTCGTTCGATATCATTATCAAAAGCTAACAATCGGCCATGGGAAAATTTGGGAAAATTACGGCAAATAAACGCCACTCAAACAATAAGCTCCATTGGCAAAACAGTAACGTCTTGAGAAATAATAGCGATAATTTTTTTGCTTATTACTTATTATTCGCATAAAAGGTCAGGGTAACGGTCTTTGTCCGCTATCCGGAGGATTGAAGCCAAGTCAGCAATAATTTTTATTGAACAAACAATCAAAAAAAATTAATAACAAAATATAGTCGTTTATTAGCAAAAACCGCCAGTTATTTTCACCGCCCAACAGTGGCAGTCGGCATAGTGGCTCCCTCCGCGACATCTGTAACAAAACGACAACTCGCGCGCTATTCGGGCCATCCTCAATATCGAAGTAATGTAACAATTGCCCGATGATGGTTTCAATTCTGCACCTCACCCACATAATCAACCTGACGAGCTGTTTCGGTCGTTTATCTTTCATGTTTTTTCTCAGTATCACCTGGCACCCTATACCAACGGCTACGCAGCCTTCTTTGAAAATCGGCGTAATGTAGCCTGCGTCTCCCAGCAGTAGCCCAGCTATCAGCTCATAAGGACTTCTCCCTCGTCAACATTTTCTGGTGTCAGACTCAGTGAAACCGGGATGCCTGTCATTGAAAGAGAGGGTGGGGAAAAGCTGTTGAAATAAATCATCAATCAGACAAAAGACATTGATGATAAACTCTTCCTCGGGTATGGCTGTCACCGGCTATCACGAAATCTGTTTTAGACGACGGATTAAAGTGTGGTCATGCCTTGCAGGATGTCAAAAAACGACTTTCGTCGTACTCACATTAAATCAGTAAAAAACTCGCAGATGCTAAAAATTACCTATTTTTGCTGGGGATCGGTGTTATCTGGGGATCCCAATTTATCTTCCAACAAATGGCAGTAGCAGACATTCCCCCTGTGTGGGTGGGTGCCGGTCGTTCAGTGATTGGCTTTTTAACACTGTTTCTTATCTGTCAGGGGATGAGGCTGACCAGCACCGGTGGTCAGTGGCTGGAATTCAATTTGATTGGTCTTCTGGAAGCCACCATCCCGTTTGTCCTCGTGGCCTGGGGCCAGCAGTACACAGACACGGCTATTGCCGCCATTTTGATGGGAACCATCCCCTTCTTTACAGTTATTCTGGCACCACTACTGATTCGGGGTGCACGCATCACGCTCGCAGGCATAAGCAGTGTACTGCTGGGCTTTATCGGCCTGTTGATTCTGTTTTACCCTGAGCTGGCCATGGGCAACAGCAATACCAACCTGATGGCAGCAGGTGCCATCATTACTGCTTCTGCCTGTTTTGCCGTCGGTATCTTGCTGCTTAAAGGAGTGGAAGATGAACACCCACTGATTGTGGCCAGAAACGTCCTTGGCAGTGCATCACTGCAGATTGTCTTTGTTGCCACCCTCATGACCTTGATCACGCCAGCAACTGAAATCACTCTGACACCATCAAGCCTCGGCGCTATAGCCTATCTGGGCACCATGTGTGCTGGCTTGGTCTACTACCTGTATATGATCCTGATTCGAGACGCAGGCCCTATTTTTGCCTCGTTAAACAATTACCTGGTACCACTGATCGGTGTCTTGCTCGGTGCCACCATAAACAACGAAGCAATGACAACTAACACCTGGGCAGCACTGGCAACAATTTTGGCGGCGGTTGCCTTTAAT
This sequence comes from Endozoicomonas sp., assembly GCA_024509075.1. Lineage (GTDB taxonomy): Bacteria > Pseudomonadota > Gammaproteobacteria > Pseudomonadales > Endozoicomonadaceae > Endozoicomonas. Next base: position 1,447 of record JAKROC010000169.1, on the reverse strand, counting down.
CAGATTGTTAGCAGTTTTACCGCGACAACGGCAACCTCAGAATAGGTTCAGCATGGCACAGCCCACCGAAATACTGCGGGGTAGACTCTGCCTTTTCGCCCAATTTTTGGGACAAAAAAGCGTTGTTTTTTCCCTTTGAGGAGAAAACAGCAAAAAAACTCGAATCCTGCTTGCATGCGCAACAGCTTTCCTTATAATCGGCGGCGCTGGTGAGGGATGAACCTCCGCACCAGACCCTGATGGTGGGCGTAGCTCAGTTGGCAGAGCTCCGGATTGTGATTCCGGCGGTCGAGGGTTCGAGCCCCTTCGCCCACCCCATTCTCTATATACTTCTCTATTTTTCCCAACACAACCACGCTTGGTAAAAACTGACCAGCAGCGCTTCCCGACTATTCGCCGAAAAAACTCTATGGCACAGGCCGCACGCAACGTTAACACCCGGTCGAACTGACAACATCTGTGATAATGTCCGTACATCGGCATCTCAATCAAGCACAATCCGGTTGCGGCATTCGGCTTGACGGGCTTACTCAGGCGGGCAAATTTATGACGATGAACAAGGTGATAGGACATCGAGGTCTGGCCGGAGAAGCGCCAGAGAACACTCTGGCCTCCATCAGCCAGGCAGCGCGGCAGGGGCTGTCCTGGATAGAAGTCGATGTAACACTACTTGGTGACGGAACCACTGTGCTGTTCCATGACCGGCGCCTTAATCGCACCACCAATCATACTGGGCGACTAAAATCGCTAACCCACACAAAGCTGACAACCATTGACGCTGGCAGCTGGTTCTCAGCACAGTTTGCCGGTGAGCCAATCCCCGAACTTGGCACGGCACTGTCGTTAATAAAGGATCTGGGACTGGGACTGAATCTTGAGCTGAAGACCAACGGTTGTCACGAAGGACGACTGGTAGACGCGGTTCTCAAGGCACTCGGTAAAACCGACCTGAGCAGGGAGCAGCTGAGAATATCTAGCTTTAACCATCGGGCACTGGTCTGCTTTTCTACCCATTCACAACTGCCAGTCGCTCATCTGTTTGATCGACTGCCGCTCAACTGGCGGAGAAAAGCAGAGCGTACCGGCGCGGTGGCTATCCATTTGAATGCTGCCAAGGTATCACAAAAACAGATTCTGAAGGTTCGATCGGCGGGCTATGAACTCTACTGCTACACCGTTAACTCCCAGAGTTTCGCCAGAAACCTGATCGATAACGGCGTCAATGGTGTGTTTTCCGACTACCCCTTAGAGGGGTTATACCCAATGGATTTAAAGTTGATTCGAGGCGGCAAATGAGCGAAGCCCCGGGAGCATAGAAATACTACGTGACCGGGGTGAGTGAATGTAGCCAGTTCCCATCCAAAAACAGCAACGATGAGAGACCCAGCCCGCTCGTTCCAAGTTTGAAATCCTGCTAATTCGCTTGCATTGTGCATAAATCAGGCCT
>JAKROC010000168.1 GCA_024509075.1 Endozoicomonas sp. | reverse complement strand
CCACAATTAACATCAAAGGCAAAAGCTACCGGCGCAGGCTGCAGCCAAAGTTGCAACCGCGAAAGTCAGGATGGAGCTGAGTAAAATGAGGAAGCTATTCCGGGACAAATTCTAAGCAGCAGGCTTAACCAGCTTACCGGACTCTTCGAGTCTTTTATAAAGGCTACCTGCACTGAACTCCAGGCCATTAGGCCAACAAAGCGCCCCTAGCTCGATAAAAAAACGTTGGGAAAAAGCGGCATCATCCAAAGCCCGGGTAAGGCTGGTTTTATGTGACAGCATTCCACTAAAATCCATAACACCAAAGCTGCCATCAGAAAAATGAAGCTTTATTTCCACTCCTGCCTGATAAACAGCCTGAACGATTTTAATCATTGTCAGCTCCTGCTATACGCTCAAGTGGTTGAAAATCCATTGCCCTTTGCCAGTTGTCTGCCAACTCAGTTTGATGCGACAAACACCAGTCACCCACAAGCTTTGCTGCTTTTTTTGGTAAACCACCTTCCAGAATATGACCTGTGGATATTTCTACCAGCGCCTCATGTCCCTGATACTCGGCATGAATATGTGGTGGGTTTATAGGTAGGCTGAGTATGCGGGAATGACGGCTGAGTATGCGGGAATGACGGCTGAGTATGCGGGAATGACGACCGAGTATACAGAAACGACAGTGGTTATATATGAAGCAGTACAGCCAATCATTGAATGCTCTCCCATAGGTCATTCCAATGAAGGTTTTTTTCTTCAATCAAATTAATTTTCCATTGCCGATTCCACTTTTTAATCTGCTTTTCATGGGTGATAGCAGACTCCATCGTTTCATGAAGTTCAAAGTAAACCAGTGTATGAACCTGATACTGCTGAGTGAAACCGGGTGTCTGGTCACTTTTGTGTTGCCAGATTCGTTGAACAAGGTTACTGGTTACTCCGACATAGAGAGTGCCATTTTTCTTTGGATTGCTGTTAGCGACAATTAAGGCTTTCGAGAAACTGAGCAGGTGTCATGACTGGTAACTTCTCTGCTTTGTAGTCTTTTATATTTCGAGTCAGCAGTAAGCTGGCCCCGCCATTTTGAGCGGTGTAATACTGAATGGCATCTTCAAGGTCTTTAAAGCCGGAGGTTAAGGCCTGCTCCAAACTGGCTTCGGAAGTTACCATGATTTTCAGCAGGCTTTTCAGTTTCACCAGTGCCTGCCTTGCTTCTTTGTGCCCCAGTTGTTTTCTGAGAATATAAAATACATTGGCAAATATGGTTAGCGATGTGAATCCCTGGAAATCGCCTGCCTGTATTTTCTGAAAAACCGTCGCGCTGTCTTTAAACCAGGGTTGTCGCTGAGCCAGAAGGTCGAGAATGATATCCGCATCTAGAAATAGCGTTTCTATCATTGGTATTTATCCTGCAGATAGTCTCTGTATTCGGAGCGGTCATTTTTTATGGCTTTATCATCAAGCACGCCTGCCAACTCTGCAACAAGGCCGGTGAGTTTCAATGCAGGCTCATCGGTTGCTGGTGTTTCAGGCAGTGTTTTCAGGTAATTCTCAACCAGTTTTGACAGGCTTTGCTCCTGGCTCGCTGCGTAGCGTTTTGCCTGCTTGATCACTGACGGATCGATGGTAAGCGTCAGTTTACTCATCCAAACCTCCTATACGTATACATTTTATAAATTAGTACGTATAGCAGAACAGAGCAAGTGAGCTTTCCCTCTTTAACAGACCCGGATCAGGTCTTTCTTTATGCATGACTATTGACGTTTATATAATCAAGGCACAATCTTTGGTACCACACTGTACAGGATGTTAAAAAGATTGTTGACCGGCTGAGTCTCTCCCAACTTGCTCCTTTACCAGCGTGGTGACAATGCCCCCAGCTTTTTGCTGCTTTCAAAGCTGTAGAGCGTTTGGGTGCCTTTGCTGATGGCACGCCGGGCAATCAGGCAATCAGAGAAATCCACTTTGGGGTTTTCGCTGTAATCCATAAGCGCGCTCTGCAGGGCACTCCAGTCTTCAAAAATGAACCGGGTGTTACTGGCAAGCTGTTTGAGAACGGAGTGTATTTCTGCTTTGGTTAACTCAAAGACGGTTTCCAGCACCCACTCGGTTTCGGCCAGTACAATGTCCGAGAGGTAAACGGAGTCAGCAGAATTGATGGTTTCAGTCGCCACGCTCGCCTGCCAGGGCGGGTTACGGGCATCGACCGGCGCTAACAGGTAACGCAACAGCACATTGGTATCAACGGCAATCATGATTCGCCCCGGAATTTTCTGGCGGCTTTGTCTTTGATGGCTTTTTTGGTGCCCTCTGGCGTTAGGTGTAGCTGGGCATCATCAGGTAATTTGATGGTGCCAGAAAGGTCATCGGAGGTCATCTTTACCAAATGTGCCACACCATCGCGCTCGAAAACCTGTATAAAGTCGCCTGGTTTTAGCCCGAGCTTTTGGCAGATACTTTGAGGAATAGTCACTTGCCTTTTGGTTGTTAACTTATGCACGTTACACCTCTTTGTATTACTTTGTTGTAATAGTAATACTATCGTAGGTAAAGGTTGTACGCAGGGCAAGAAAGGTTGAAAAAAAACCGGGGTCATATATGGTCCGCCCCCCCTGTGCCATATATGGTCCGCCCCCCCCCTGTGCCAGCATAGTTGTCGCCTCTCCTGAATTTAAAACCCTAAACAGGGGGCGTTTGATGAAGGAGCCGACGAAGGCAGGAGAATAGTACACAATGATCCCTTATTGGTTTAACGGACTGCGTTATGAACAATAAAGATCGTCTGCGTTCAGTAGCGGCACTAAATCAGCCGGAAGATGTCTGGTTTCCTGATCGTGAGATTCTGGCGTTTCAGAGTGAGCTTGAGCATTTGTACGCTCAGGTTCAGTTGTGGCTGAAAGAACTTATCGATGATGAAACGGTGCGTGTTTCAAAAATTCGCCAGCCTGTCTATGAGGAGCTGCTTGGTAGCTATGAGGTGCCGGCGCTCCTGATCACCATCGGCCGGGATACCATCAAGTTCAAACCTTCGGGTACCATGTATTTTGGCTGTAAAGGTTCGGTGACCGTTGAGGGACCTTATGGTGATATTGAACTTTCGCGCGTAACCCGTGACCATGTTGAAGGTGCGGACATAAAATCAGCTATTGCTTCCGAGTGGGCTTGGTGTATCGAAACTCAGGGTGAAAACAAGCCTGTTTTTAACTTGTTAAATGAGGGGTCTTTTACAGGTGCGTTGTTAACCATTGTTGAAGCGCGTGGTGCCTGATGCGTGGTTCGTGTTCCTTTATCCTCAGAGACTTTTTCAGAGACTGGTTTACAGTTATCGGTTTTACGGTTGGTGGATATCCAGCAGTATCACTTCACTTCGTTGCAGGCTCTGGATCATTATGAGACCAGGCAGCTGCAGCTGCATACTGGTAATGCGGCAATGATCCGCAATGTTCGCTTGGTGTTACGAACCATTCGTCTGGAGCTTGAGCGGCACAGTTCGCTATCGGCCCTTGCCATGTGTGAGGCACGGGTGCGGTTAGATTATCAGAAGCGCTGTCGAAAGCGTTTTAAAGATGCTGTATCCAGGGCTTTGAGAGATCTTTACCAAGTGAGAGGGCGACAGGTTCGATGGGATGATCTGTTGGATGTCTGGAAGTCTCATCAATTGGATCCCGCCAGTCGTTTGGTGATTGGCGTCAATGATGATGGATCCCTGGCGGGGCTGACACCGGCTGATATTGGCAGATTAAACCAGCTGGTTTCAAATGCGGCAACGGAGCATATGCGGCCACCGATTGCGCCTGTTACTCAAAATATTTCTTATCCTGATGGCATGGTTATGGTGGTAACCGTACCGGAGGGTATCAGCAAGCCCTATATGGACAACAAGCCTGTTTTTAACTTGTTAAATGAGGGGTCTTTTACAGGTGCGTTGTTAACCATTGTTGAAGCGCGTGGTGCCTGATGCGTGGTTCGTGTTCCTTTATCCTCAGAGACTTTTTCAGAGACTGGTTTACAGTTATCGGTTTTACGGTTGGTGGATATCCAGCAGTATCACTTCACTTCGTTGCAGGCTCTGGATCATTATGAGACCAGGCAGCTGCAGCTGCATACTGGTAATGCGGCAATGATCCGCAATGTTCGCTTGGTGTTACGAACCATTCGTCTGGAGCTTGAGCGGCACAGTTCGCTATCGGCCCTTGCCATGTGTGAGGCACGGGTGCGGTTAGATTATCAGAAGCGCTGTCGAAAGCGTTTTAAAGATGCTGTATCCAGGGCTTTGAGAGATCTTTACCAAGTGAGAGGGCGACAGGTTCGATGGGATGATCTGTTGGATGTCTGGAAGTCTCATCAATTGGATCCCGCCAGTCGTTTGGTGATTGGCGTCAATGATGATGGATCCCTGGCGGGGCTGACACCGGCTGATATTGGCAGATTAAACCAGCTGGTTTCAAATGCGGCAACGGAGCATATGCGGCCACCGATTGCGCCTGTTACTCAAAATATTTCTTATCCTGATGGCATGGTTATGGTGGTAACCGTACCGGAGGGTATCAGCAAGCCCTATATGGACAACAAGCCTGTTTTTAACTTGTTAAATGAGGGGTCTTTTACAGGTGCGTTGTTAACCATTGTTGAAGCGCGTGGTGCCTGATGCGTGGTTCGTGTTCCTTTATCCTCAGAGACTTTTTCAGAGACTGGTTTACAGTTATCGGTTTTACGGTTGGTGGATATCCAGCAGTATCACTTCACTTCGTTGCAGGCTCTGGATCATTATGAGACCAGGCAGCTGCAGCTGCATACTGGTAATGCGGCAATGATCCGCAATGTTCGCTTGGTGTTACGAACCATTCGTCTGGAGCTTGAGCGGCACAGTTCGCTATCGGCCCTTGCCATGTGTGAGGCACGGGTGCGGTTAGATTATCAGAAGCGCTGTCGAAAGCGTTTTAAAGATGCTGTATCCAGGGCTTTGAGAGATCTTTACCAAGTGAGAGGGCGACAGGTTCGATGGGATGATCTGTTGGATGTCTGGAAGTCTCATCAATTGGATCCCGCCAGTCGTTTGGTGATTGGCGTCAATGATGATGGATCCCTGGCGGGGCTGACACCTGATGATATTGGCAGATTAAACCAGCTGGTTTCAAATGCGGCAACGGAGCATATGCGGCCACCGATTGCGCCTGTTACTCAAAATATGTCTTATCCTGATGGCATGGTTATGGTGGTAACCGTACCGGAGGGTATCAGCAAGCCCTATATGGACAAGAATCTACATGTGTTCGTGAAAAGTGGCGCCGATAAGCGAAAAGTAATTGCACGGGAAGAACTGCAACGTATGTTCCAGTCAGCCGCCCTGGTGCATGCGGATGAGATACCGGTGAGAAATTCGTCCATAGCTGATGTGGACCAAGGCTTCTTCAGCTCATTTTTTGAACGTGAGTTTGGTGAGTCTGTTGCTGATCAGGGTATTTCCTGCGCGCGGCTGATGGAAAACATGAATCTGATGCGAGATGGACAGCTGAACATCAGTGGCGCATTACTGTTCGCGAACAGGCCACAGATTCGCTTGCCCGTTTATATCATCAAGGCAGTCGCCTTCCCGGGAAACGATATTGCTGATGAGCACTATATCGACAGCCGGGATATTAGTGGGAAGTTGTCGGATATTTTCCGGGAAGCCATGAGTTTTGTCTTGGCTAATATCCGCCACGTCCAGAACGACCAGAGTTTTAATTCTACCGGTGTGCCGGAGATAGCGAGGATTGTTTTTGAAGAGCTCATCACCAATGCTCTGATACATCGGGATTACTTTATCTCAGCCCCTGTACGCCTGTTGGTTTTTGCCGACCGTATCGAGATAATAAGCCCTGGGGTGCTTCCTGATAACTTAACGGTAGAGAATGTCATAATGGGCAATTCAAATATAAGAAACCCCATTCTGGCCTCTTTTGCCTCGAAGGTGTTGCCCTACCGGGGACTGGGCAGTGGTATTCGCAGGGCTCTGAAAGCACATCCGGATATTGAGTTTATTGATGATCGTGTTGGGAATACTTTTACTGTGATTATTGCGCGTACTTGAAAGTTATGGGTTGTGAGGGAATGGTTATGAGTGAATTGGGCTATTCCCTGTTCACTCATAACTCACCATCCAACCTATCCTGTATTTTCAGAGCTTCCTCCGGATTACCGGACTCCGCCCTGGCACGGTAACGGTTGTAAGTATCGAACTCTGCCAGGGCGATGGTTGATAATTCATCCATCAGCTTGTTGAGGCTGATATTCCTGGATTTGGCCAGTTGCTTCAGGCGCTCGTGTTTTTCTTCGGTCAGTCGAATGGTGAGTACGCTCATTGTCTGATCTCCCTGATAAAGTCTTCTGGTTTACAGATGGTCAGGTGGTCAAACCGTCGTTCTCCCCTACCGACATCTTTTATATTTTTGGCTTTCAGTCTGATGACTGCCTGAGCCTTTGCACTCAGGAGGAAAAAGCCAGTTTCGCAGATTCGTTAATGAGGCTCAGGCATAATGACCTGTACAGAAGGAAAGTAGCTGGTATACCGCCCCTTGTCCCGGCTGACCAATGGCCATTGATGTACGGCGGCCTGTGCCCCAATATAGAAATCCGGTAGTACACCGGTCTTTTTTCCTCCCTGTTTTCGATAGCGGATATAGGCTTTAGCCGCCAGAAACAATGTTTCGTGATCCAAAGGTTGTTCGCTAATCCCCAGGGTCTTTAACAGCTTGAGTACTGCTTGCGGTGATTCCATGCCTGCGCACAGCTCTGAGAATATAATCGGGTTGATCAGTGGCCTGTGATTTTTTTGGCGTTCCCGGAGTTGCTCTTTTGACCATGTATGCCAGTGACTGTCTGGGTCG
>JAKROC010000167.1 GCA_024509075.1 Endozoicomonas sp. | reverse complement strand
CCGGGGCTTCGCTCATTTGCCGCCTCGAATCAACTTGAAATCCCTTGGGTATAGTTAACGAAACTGAATCTCTCCTCCTGCCAGAGCCAACCTAAAACTTTTGTGTACAGAAACGATGACATAGGGAGAAGCAATGTTCCCTTGCCGTCAGCACAAAGGTTACTCATGAGTCAGGAAGCCAATAACAAACAGCGAAAAACCGGTGGTCTGGCGCTAACTCTCTTTCTCTGGTTTATGGTGCTGGCTATTGGGCCAGTGGTGATTGTCGGGCTGAATGAGTACCAGGCCGGCAAGGAAGAGATCATCAAAGGTCGCTATGAGCAGCTGTCATCGGTTAATTTTCAGCTGACGCAACGAGTCAATGAGTATTTCGATACAGTTCTGACCAATCTGTTTATTATGGCGGCTCCCTCCGAAGCTTTTATCTCTGAGCTGGGGCAGGTGTTTAATGGCAAGCAGCAGTCACTGTTGCAATTTGTCAACTCTAAGGCCTATGGAGCGATTCATCAGCGTTATACCACCGAGTATGTGGATTTTCTGCGCTTTTATGACTACTCCGATGTCATTCTCGGTGATGCTCAGGGCAATATCCTCTACACCGTCAATGAATATGATGACCTGGGCAAAAATCTGTTTGCTGATTTGGCGGGTACCCACTTTGCTCAGGCTGTCAAGGCCAGTCTGTCTGACCAGCAACCCAAGTATGCCGATCTGGGCCGTTACCCCCCGTTAGGTCGTGAGCAAGTGGTGTTTTTCATTTTGCCGCTGGCCGACCCTTACCAGAACGCGCTCGGTTTTGTCGCAGTTCAGATACACCCGAAAAATATTCAAGCCATGTTCGATAGCGGCGAGTCCAGCATTGCCGGGTTGTCATCGTTTTTAGTAGGTACAGACCGGAGGATTCGCTTTGGCAGCAAGCTGGAGGACATCAATGAGGGAACTTTTCGGGAAGATAACCCACTGATTCAACTCTGGCTGACCCATTTGGATGGTGATGGCCAGTACCACGAGCAAAAAGGCCATGCGGCATCAGAGGATACACACGACAACCACGAGTCTGAGTGGGATTTTCATATGGATCTCGAAGGCAGCGTGCTTGATCTTGAAAACAGTCCGCTTGACCCTGAAGGTAGCACGCAAGAACAGGAGACCTTGAACCTGGCAGTCAAAGCCAGTATTAACCATATCCGCAGTTATGTTCATGGCGAAGAGATGCTGGGCATATTCCTGCCTGTGAGCATTGCCGGTACACCGATGATAATGCTTTCGGAAGTAACTCACCGTCAGGCTTTTGCTTCTGTGAGCAATTTTCGTACACGACTGTTGGTCCTGATTGCTATCACGTTTGTGCTAGTGGTGGTGATTGCCCTGTTTGTTACTCGCCGGTTGGTTAAACCCATTCGCCTTATCACCCGTTGGGTCAACCGGGTTGCCGCCGGGGACTATGCCGAGGGGACAGTGCTCAAAGGCACTAACGAGATCAGTGAGCTGAGCCGTAGTTTTGCCGAAATGACCGAACGGTTGCGTACCGTCAGTAGCGAAAATGTTCGCAAAAACTGGTTGCAGGAGGGCATGGCCGGACTGCACAGCAGCGTCCGCGGTGAGCAGGCAATGGCCGACTTGTGTCAGAACATTGTTACCTACGTGGCCCGATACCTCGATATGCACAGCGGCGCCATGTTTGTTAAAGATGACCAGCAGCAACTGGCTTTGATGGGCACCTACGCCTGGAGTAAACGCAACCAGCACGCTAATCGCTTTGCCATTGGCGAGGGACTGGTTGGCCAGGCGGCGCTGGAAAAGACAACCATCGAGCTGACCAACATACCAGAGGGTTACTTGGGTGTTGAGTCCGGCATGGGCGCGGCCAGACCAGCCCACGTGCTCATCATCCCGCTGGCTTATGAGAATGAACTCAAAGGGGTATTCGAGTTTGCCCGGCTCTTGCCCATGACTGCCGAGCAACGATTGTTCCTGGAGCATTCCATTGAAAGCATTGCCATTGCCATTAATTCAGCCCAGTACCGAACCCGTGTCAACCAGCTGTTGGCCACCACCACGGAACAGTCAGAAGCTCTCAAAGAGCAACAGGAAGAACTGCGTTCTGTGAATGAGGAGCTGGAAAAACGTGCCGGTATTCTTGAGGAGTCAGAAGAAGAGCTGAAAGCCCAGAGTGAGGAGTTGCAAAAGTCCAATGCCGAACTTGAGGAACTAAGCGAACAGCTGATGCTGCAAAAAGCAGAGATTGAACGCAAAAACAAAGATATCGAGCGGTCCAGTGATAAAATCGCCGAAAAGGCTCAGGAGTTGGCCCGTGCCAGCAAGTACAAATCGGAGTTTCTGGCTAATATGTCCCATGAGTTGCGCACGCCGCTCAACTCCCTGCTGCTGCTCTCGCAGATGTTAGCGGATAACAACGAGGGCAACCTGACCGAAGACCAGGTGGAATCAGCGCAGGTTATATACAATGGTGGTAAGCAACTGCTGGAGTTGATCAACGATATCCTTGACTTGTCTAAAGTGGAAGCGGGCAAGATGACGGTCAATCTTGAAGATACACCACTGGAGGACATCAAAAACAGTATCGAGAGTCTGTTCAAACCACTGGCTGTCAGTCGTTCCCTCAAGTTTTTGGTAACCATCGAACAAGGTACACCAATCTCCGTTTTTACTGACAACCAACGCCTGCTGCAGATCGTCAAAAACTTCCTCTCCAATGCCTTCAAGTTTACCGAGGCTGGCAGTGTTCAGGTGCGTATGTTTTACGAAATTCGCTCTGGCCGCTTTGCCCGGAATGAGTGGTTAGGATTTGCCGTTCAAGACAGTGGCATTGGCATTGCGAAAGAGAAACAGGCGTCAATTTTTGAGTCATTCCAGCAGGCCGATGGTTCCACTAGTCGCAAGTATGGCGGGACTGGACTGGGGTTGACTATTTCCAAGGAGATGGCTGAACTGCTCGGCGGTTTTATCGAGGTGCACAGTGAGGAAGGTAAGGGGACAATCTTTACGCTGTTTTTGCCCGCTAACCCAGTCTGCTCTCTTGGTGAAGATAAAGTGTTGGCTGACAATCGAGTAGCCCAGACCTTTACTCATGAGTCGATAAAAACTACCGCACCGTCCACAGCAGATGAGAAACCTGATAACCCAGCATTGACCGGCGATCACCAGCTGCTGGTGATTGAGGACGATCCTCAGTTTGTGGCTATCTTAACCCAGCTGGCCGACAAGTATCACTTTGGTTGCCTGCACGCGATGACCGGTGCTCAGGGCATAGAGTTGGCCCGCAACCACCAGCCATCTGCGATAATTCTTGATCTGGGACTGCCAGACATGGATGGCCAGGAGGTGCTGGCTCGGTTGAAAAATGATGAGCTGACCCGGCAGATACCGGTGCATATTGTCTCTGCCCGTGAACCCGGGGCGGTGTCCAACTCCGGAGCCATCGGCTATTTGACCAAACCGGTAAGCAAGGCCGAGATCAACAGCATTTTTGTCAAACTGGAAACGGTCATTGAGAGTGATATCCATGATGTCCTGATTCTTGACCAGGACGAAGCCGAGGGTGCCAAAGTAGCTGGCATGCTTGAAGCTAAAGGGATACACGCAGTTTATGTTGCCACCACAGCAGACGCTGAACGAGAGCTGCAGGCTCACTCATGGCAGTGCCTGGTTCTCGACCTTGATCTGGGCAGCACTCGGGGGCTGACATTTTTGCAGCAGATTAAGGCGCAGTTTGGGGATCGCATGCCCTCGGTGATTATCCACACCGCTGAACCGCCAGAGCCGGAGGAACACGTCCGGTTGCAGGAGTTTACCCAGACCGTGGTAATGAAAGGTGAACGAGCCATGGAGCGGGTGATGGATGAGATCAGTTTGTTCCTGCACAGTGTAAACAAAGAGCAGGCGGTTGATGAGGCAACACCTGAAGAAAATGGTGAAAAAATAAATCTGCACGGTCACAAGATTTTACTGGTGGATGATGACCTGAGAAATACCTTTGCCCTGTCCAAGGCATTGCAGGGGCAAGGGCTGGAGGTGGTGTTGGCCAACAACGGCCAGAATGCGCTGGACAAACTGGAACAGGAAGAGGGCATTGAGCTGGTCTTGATGGATATCATGATGCCGGTTATGGATGGCTACGAGGCAACCGCCGCCATACGTCAGATGGATGGATTCAGCAAGTTGCCTGTGATTGCCCTGACTGCCAAGGCGATGGCTGGTGACAAAGCCAAGTGCCTGGAGGCTGGAGCCAACGACTACATGACTAAACCTCTGGATGTGGACAAACTCATGGCAATGTTAAAGGTTTGGTTGTCACGATGATCGAACCGGATTCGATCGCGGAGTTGGAGGCGTTGGAGTTGGATCTGCTGTTACGCGCGGTTCAATCGCGCTACGGCTATGACTTTCACGACTACGCCAAAGCTTCAATTATTCGTCGGGTCAAAAAGCATCTCGACGAGGCAGGTGTTGGCCAGATCAGTGAGTTGATTCCGCTGTTTCTGCACGATAGCCAGGCCTTTTACCGCTTTGTCAAAAGTCTCTCGGTGGTGGTTACCGAGATGTTTCGCGATCCAGAGGTGTTTTGCGTCCTGCGTGCCGAGGTGATACCGGTCCTGAAGACCTATCCGTTCATCAAAATCTGGCACGCTGGCTGTGCCTCAGGACAGGAAGTCTACTCACTGGCTATTGTGCTGGAGGAAGAAGGTATTCTCGATCGTTGCCAGATTTATGCCACCGATTTCAACGATGATGCTCTCAATCTGGCCAGAAAAGGTATTTATTGCGGCGATAATATTGCCAAGTATGAAAATAACTACCAACGGGCCGGCGGTAAGCGTCAGCCAGCGGATTATTGGGTGAGTCTGTACGATGCTATCAAGATCAACAGTCGTCTGGCTCAGCGGATTACCTTTGCCAACCATAATTTGGTGACCGACGGTGTATTTGGTGAGATGAACCTGGTGATGTGTCGCAATGTGCTGATTTACTTCAACGAGCAGCTACAGGAACGGGCATTGAGTCTGATTTACGATAGCCTTTGCCCGCGGGGTTTTTTGTGTATTGGGCGCCGTGAGAGCCTGGGCTTCAGCCAGATTCGCAACCAGCTTGAGGATGTAGACAATACCTTGCGTATTTATCGCAAGCTGGGTTCTTGAACGAAACTTGGGTTAGCAGACTTGGCCTCTAAGTGGCCGCGTTTGCTTATACCCAAAGGATTTCAGGTTGATTCTAGGCGGCAAATGAGCGAAGCCCCGGGAGCATAGAAATACTATGTGACCGGGGTGAGCGAATGCAGCCAACAAAGTAGCAACTTGAAAGGCGACGGGTATAGACAGGGATTGTCTGATATGGACAAAAACAACAAAGTCAAAATACTGGTGGTGGACGACCGTCCGGAAAACCTGTTGGCCATGGATCGGCTGCTAAAGCCGCTTGGCGCCGAGGTACACAAGGTTGACTCTGGCGAGAAAGCGCTGTCAGAGGTACTGACTCACCATTTTGCCGTTATCCTGCTGGATGTACAGATGCCCGGCATGGATGGCTTTGAAACCGCTACTTTAATGCACAGCAACAAGCAGACCGCCAATATTCCCATTATTTTTGTTACCGCCATCAATAAAGACCACAACTATGTAGCCAAAGGCTATGAATCCGGAGCTGTGGATTACCTGCCTAAACCCATTGTGCCGGAAATTCTGCTGGGCAAAGTGAAGGTGTTCTTGCAGCTTGAGCAGCAGCGGCTGGAGTTGGAGCAGGTAACCCGGGAGTTGCGTTGGATCAGTCGGAAAAACAAACTGCTGCTTGATTGCGCCAGTGAAGGTATTGTCGGGCTGGATAAAGAAGGCAACATTACCTTTATCAATCCCACCGGCTGTGAACTGCTTGGTGGTGCCGAGGCATTTTTTCTTAACCGTCACATTAGCCAGTTTTGCTTTACCGAGACCCCAGAGGCAACGGTCATGAAGCAGTGGCTTGATTCGAATATCTACCGGGACTGTCTGGGCCATGGTAAACGTCTGAGGCAGTCCAGTGGTCTGGTCAATGTGCTTCATGGGCAGTTCCCGGCAGAGATGAATATTGCCGCCATCCTTAACGCTCGCAACGTGGTGCAGGGTGCCGTGTTGGTTTTTCAAGACATTACTGAGCGCAAACAGCTGGAAGACCAGCTCCTGAAAATGGCCAAGTACGACGGCCTGACCGGGCTGGCCAACCGCACACTGTTCCACGAGTTTTTACAGTCGTCCATGGATCGCAGCGACCGTTATCAGCGAAACACGGCAGTGATGTTCCTTGACCTGGATCACTTCAAGCAGATCAATGACCAGCTTGGTCACGATGCTGGTGACCTGCTACTGGCCAGTGTTGCCAGTCGTCTGACAGGCTGTATCCGCAAAGTGGATCTGGTGGCCAGGCTCGGCGGCGATGAGTTTGCTGTGGTGCTTGATGATGCCAAAAGTCAGGACGATGTTCGCACTGTGGCCCAGAAGATTCTCAATGTGCTGTCGGAACCACACGATCTGGGCAGTACTGTCAGGAAAGTTGGTAGCAGTATCGGTATTGCCTTTTATCCGGCCAATGCTCAAGATGCAGATGAACTGGTCAAGGCCGCTGATGAGGCCATGTACGTGGCGAAAAAGCAGGGGCGAAACGGCTTTCGTTTTTACGACGATGCTCGCTGATGTCATCCAGCGTAACGAATATCATCTCTCCCCGGTACGGGAAATAGTTGACGACAGGGCGGACAGCATTACTAAAGTTCAGAAAACGGGATATTGAGCTGTTTTTCGACAAACACTTTCCTCAAGCGGGCAAAACGAGGAAGGCCGTTCAAATAAGGCGGGTACTCTTCACCTTCAATCAGCGGCTCAAGATATT
>JAKROC010000166.1 GCA_024509075.1 Endozoicomonas sp. | reverse complement strand
CAAGTGCTGCCAATGTCGCATAAAATATTCCCAGATATGCTTGTCAGCATGATGCCCCAACCATTCACCAGTGACTTCCATGGTAATAACCTCGCTGTCAGACAGCTTGGGGGGAAACCCACGACTGCGCAGGGGGAGCGGGAAGAGTTCTTTGAGCAAATCATCGACTATACAGAAGACGGTAGTGATAAACTGCTCAACAGGCATGGCTGATCTCCTTCTTGTTTACGACTGCTTCTAATAGCAGAAAAGGAGGTCAGTCATGCCTTTTTAGGTCGGCTCAAAAGTCGAACATCGCGTAAGCATGGAAAGATGAATGCAAAATATTTTTTGATTTTTACTTCACAAAGCCAAGACAGATACTAGCCTGTTCACTCGAAGATTGTTCAGCGTCGTGGTTGCGGTCACGTCCGCTTCGGCCCTCGCGCAAGGTCGTGTTCACAGAGCTTTTTCAATCCTGCCAGTTCAGCAAGGAGTGGCTATGATCACAACAACCTCCCCTGCTGTCTCGGCCGGAGACACTGTCGCACAGGCTTCAGTGTCTGAGCCAGGCTTCAGAACTGCCGTCGTGTCCGTGAAGCGTACCACGCTGATTAAGCAGATCTGTTGCCAACGCCATACGTCGTCTAATTGGAAAAACGACAAAAAGAGTGTGTGTACGAATGTCAACGAAAGTGTCGCTCGTTTGATTGATCCGCTTGACTTCACGCACATACAGGAGTTGCCAGAGCTGGTCACCTTTTTCTTGCATGGCTCAAGCAGAACAAAACTGTTGGTGTTTACAACTTTATCGCCAAATACCTTGTGGATAATACCGACGTATTCCGGCAGGAAATCAGCAAACTACCAGATCAGGAGGATTTCGAAACGATTTTAGAGGCAGTTTGTCGGCGAGTTTGGCAGTGATTTCTGATTGTATGTCAATTGTCGTTAGTATTTATAAGCATACGTGTGCCAATAATGATTGAGGTTCAGCTTGTGGATGTTCCGTTATTCGGATCTGTACCTGCCGATATAAATAACCGCAATGCTCAGGTCGCAACCGCGACAAGGAGCAGGCGAAATAAACGAAGCCAGAAGAAGCTGGTCCATATTCACAGCGTCAAACCCAATCCCTACAGCCGACCGACAAACGATACCGTTCGTGGCAGCACATATAAACCCAAATACTCTGGCGATGAGCAGCGTTTATTAGAGTGCAGAATCGAAGTAATGGAGCTTTCCAGGGAAATTATGCAGCTCAAAAAGGAGTTGAAAGGTCTCTCTCCCGATGAGAGTCCCACGAAAATCTCATCAACGGTGGTCTCAAGGCAAGACATCACGTCGTCTAATCCGATGGCTAAGTCCACCTCTGCGAGGCTTGGTTCATCGGCAATGCCTGCTGGGTTATCCAACTCTCAGGTCCCGCTTACTCCAACCACACCGTTGCCCTCCCTGAAAACCCTGCTGGTGGACACCGCCAGTTCAACGCTGATCAATGGGTTAAAAAGGACACCGGTTGAATATAAGAAACAAAATCAGAGCGCAGATGTGTCTGAAATGGTTCCCCGTCTTGATGAGTTGATTGCCTATTACCAAGCCGTCAGCCTGGTCATGGGTATCAGTGCCTTTATCCGCTCCATAAAAGATTCATTACCGGATGTTGCACAAATATACGACGAAAAGCTGAAAAAATTCACCGATGACCTCAAGGAGGTCATGGGCCAGGGTAAAAAACAGGATAGATCGCGCAGGACTCCCATTGCCGACATGGTCAAGCTGATGTTGACCGATCTCTATGAGTTTGTAAATGCTCCAATGAATCTGCAGATGAGAGAGTTTTTTAAAGGTTTTGAAGCGGATCGAGATCTTTTTGCCCGAATCATGTCTGAACAAACTACTGATGTGCCTGCGGATTTTCAGGAACTGTTCCAGAACATGAACAGTGGCGCCAATATAATCTCGGCTATGGACGCCTACAACAGGCAGATCAAAGATCTGTTGACCAAAAGGGATTTTGCCGAAGTGGGCAAAATGGCCCCGAAAGTCAACATTCTCTTCCGGGCTGCCGACCTGCTCATTGAGAATGGAGAGTTGGACGCAGACAAAGTTCTTGAAGACCCTTACAAGGATCTGCTGAACAAATTTCAGCAATTTGAGTTGACCAATGAGGCACTGTGGCACATCACAGAAAGTTCTCCTGCCTCGCTGCCGTTGCATGAAATCATTGCCTACGGTTACGTTTATGACTCGTTGCGGGTGGCTCGCCTGGGTGCTGCCTCTGATAAGGTCACGGCTGCAGGAACACAGAGCGACCACCACTCTGCTGGGCCAACCTTTTCTGCAGACACCACCGAGTCGGGCAATGGCACTTCGATCACTGACACTACAAAACTGGCCATCCGGACTGAGCCTCCGGTAATCTCCACACCGGCGGATCAAACACGGCAGTCGTCTTCAGAGGCACACCGACAGCAGAGCACAGCTGCATCATCGGAGGAAACGTTCCCCGGCATAACTTCTCTGGCTCAGCAGGTAATTACCGGGGTTAGCTACTTTCGAGGCTCACTGAACCAGACGCTTACAGAGGAGGGCAAGCCAGTATTCACTCCAGTCCACCTGATCAAAGCAATTAACAATAACCTGAGTACGCGCCGGGAGCATGACCTGTTCGACCTGTTTCTTCTCAAGCTGTCCCACCAGCCAGACGGCAGTGGCAAATTAAAAACACTGCGTGAGAGCTACCAAAAAATAAAAGATGAAAAACCATTATTGGTTTCAGGCTACGGTAGCACCGCCAGCCTGCAACGGCTGAACACTATTCTTGACAGTGAAAAAGGCCTGTTTATTGACCAGGTCAAGGGACTGCAACTGCGTGACAATCAGCATTTCAGTGCCGACATTCCTCTGGATGAAGAGCGTAAACGCCTGCTGTTTCTGGGCAGTGATCTGCTGGATGCCATAAGATATCCGAATGCATACCGCCTCCAGCTCGATCATAAAAAAGACTCCGATGCTGAACCCACTCAGGAAACAGCGCCTCGCAGAATGCGTCGGGAGGCAGGATTGCCACCGGCAACCTCATCGGCAGCAAGGCCAGGAGGCATTCTTGACAGCGTTGTCTTTGGCGTCTTGGGTGGTTTGTTCGCATCAGGCAGGGGACAGACGACCATGCCGCCTGCGTTGTCCAGTCCGACTGACGAACATCAGGACGGTGGCTCAGTCCACCCCCTCAACCACAGTACCCGTTTGGACAATACTGGTAATCTGGCCCTGGCGACATTACTGACAGCGAAATTCAATGACCGACAAGTGACTTTTAGTCCGGTAGAGATACCGACTTTTAGTGAGCAGGACCTGCTGGCCACATCACCGGGTATCCGACTATTAAACGTCAATAGTCGTATAATACTCTTGTTGCAAATGGAAGTCACAGACTTCGTAAACCATTTTGATGACGGCAAACCCATTGTCAACAGCTGGGATCTGGATGATTTGGTCAACATGGCCATCCTGAAAGTGTTGCCTGATACAGCCGCAAAGGTGTCCGAGACCTTTTTGTACGAAGTGCTCAAATCTCCACACATTGGCGAGGCCCATGAGCGCCCGGAGAATATTTTTGCTGCTGACGGCCGCGTGCGGGACAGACCCGACGGTGACCCGGTCATCTTCCACAACCAGGTAACGGGCCAAACCTCGACCGGCGGTCCCGGCATGAGTCTTGCAAAAGCCATGCTGCAGGCCCTGGCCTGGGTGTGTCTGGCCAGTTATCAAGATGATGGTCTCCCCGAAACCCTGCACCGCAGGATTGTGCGTCAGGCCGCTCACCTGAGCCTGCGACAATGCAGCGGGTCTTGGTGGGCAACCATTGCCGGGCCTCTATCAGCACCTGGCATCGTCGACACTCTTGATGCCCGGATAGCGGCAAGAAACTCGATCATGCCTGAGGCACAATCCCTTGATCCGGTGATCACCTTCCTGTCCCGGGAACGATACGATCAGGGCAAAAAGCTGTTCATGCAGCTCTCTGCCCTACAGCAGTTCAATCGTGTGGAAGCGTTGGCCAACGAGCCGGATTACCTGGGACTCGATTACTCGGCTGCACCACTGGAACAACTGAGGGCTGATATGTTTGCCAGCATAAAGAATGGTCGCAAGATCCCGCACTGGCAGTCATTACAGTTCAGTCAGCAGGCCTGGCAACAGTTCTCGCACCTCTGCGACAGTGAATTTGCAGCACCCACTGAGGCCGTCAACCGGATAAACATGACAACCACGCTAAGCCGGGGTCTCATCGGCGGTGAGAAAGCCCAACAGCTCAGCAAGCTGTTCGTCAGCCTGTTACCGCAGCGTACCAGCGCCAGCGACTTCGTCTCGGTCAGTCTGGCGCATCCGGCACAACAGGCTCACTCTCAGACACTGGTTCAATTGCACCAGTTTGGCCCGGTGCAAATTGGCGAGCTGATTGGCAGCTATGAAGCACTCAAAAGTTATGCTGAAAAACACTTTGCGGAGGTGTTTGGGGACGCCATCAGCGATCCAGAACTGCGCTGGGAACTGATCATACTTGTGGCGCAGACCAGCCTGGAGGGGTTACAGAGCGCTCTTTTGGGTTCATGGAAAAATGTGGTCAAACAGGCGTTGAAGGAGGAGTACGCAGAGATTTTCCAAGAACATAACGATAACAACGAATTAGAAGTTGAGCTCGGTGTTTAACCAGTCAACATCCGTCATGGAAGAAAGGCTGGTCGGTGGTGCCATTTGAACTGGTCGTACACTAGCCCTTCGCTGCTGGCTCTTTTGGGGGACTGTCCTTTTGCCGGTTGGAAAGGTCAGGCATGTTGGTTGATTGAAACAGTGCGGTAGTTCCGTCTACTGCGGTGTTTTATTCAATCTTTTCGTTCTCGACAGTGGTTTCAATGTGTTGTTGCCACTATTAACACAGGAGGGTCTGTTGTGGGAAATTCGTCTTCGTTGTGCCGGGTGTTTACCCAAAGCACTGTTGTTTCAGTTGTTGAGTCGTCGAGGTTAACAAAATGATATCAGGTAATGTTCCATTCAATCCCCAAACTTTTCTCCAGCCTGCCAGCAATGTCACCAATTTTAATATATCCCGTGCAACATTTTCCTCAAGGTTGGTCAAACATGGATTCAATTTGGAGACGGTGAGCAGAAGACTCGCTGAGATGGACAAAGATGCGGGACGAGGCAAATTATTTGAGGAGGTTGAAAAAGACAGTGGCAAGGCGTCATTCCAAAAACTCCTGCAAAGACTGATTAAACTGCGCCCCATTCAGACACAAAACAGTACTGTGTCAGGAGGCAGTGGCTCTCAGTCTGGTGGTGATGAAAAAGTTCCCGGCAGTGTAGTACCCGATGGCCGCAAACCAGTACAACAAGAGACACAAGGCTTAAGACCCATTAGCAGGCCGCTATCCATTGAAAAGGGGTTAATTCCTGACGATTTATCTCTCAATGGGCAGTTTGCCAGGGTAGGAGAAAGTTTTCCGGGATTTCTTCTTGAGCGGGACAACGCCAAGGGAGAGACGATTTACCAGTTTAAGAATCAGCACTCATTAGGACCTTATGGACCGAGTTTGAAAACTCAAGGCAGTGTTGAACTGACTAACTGTTTTTACCCGAGCACAAAAGGTGACAATCTGGCTGGGTCTCCCTGGCAGAACAATCAGGAGCTGGCAAAAATGACCGGAGCCTATATGAATGCCTGCGACGGTCTTGGGAAACACTTTTACAACGGAGAGTTTGATATAAAAATCAATATGAGGACTCCTGGCAATGCGACAGTCTTCAAGTTGGTACCTCACAGTGATGGTTTACAGTACATTGATTGGTTCAACAAAGTTCAAAAATTATCCATAGATGGTTCTTCCACCGATGATTGTATTGCGCTGCTGGACATCGGAGCACGTTTTGAGAGCCGTGGTGATGCACCGCTGACTATGCGTGTGGAGCATCGTGATGGGCAGCACTATTTCACTGTAAAGACCCGCTCTGATTACAGCCCATTCAAGAGTGCAGATAACCATTGCGATATTCCATTGCCGATCACGGGAAATGCTCTGGGTAGTGCCAAGTGTTGTACCGATGGAGAGAATCAGCGTCAGGATGTTAAATATGTTTATGTTGAGCCTCTCAAGAAGGGTTGGTTCCACGTGCAGTTTAATGTGCAATTTTCTGACTACTCAGGAACCAACGATACGGGTTCACCATTTATGGCGTTTGGTATTGATGACGATCAGGGCGTTATTTCATATGGCAGAATCGGTAATAATAACCGTGACAGTAAATCTGAACCTTCTGGCTACCATGCTCAGTTTGGTCTTTCTGATACATCCAAAAGTTCGGTGGTTGTTCGGGTGAAAAATCCCAACTTTGAACATACCAGAAGACAAAATCCAACATGGCCAAACTGGGTTAGAACGGTACCCCAGCCAACCAGTGGTGAGTGTCAGCCATCCTCAGTTAAACCGCTTGTTTCCAAGGAGGTGTTCAACTTGTTGAAGCCGATTGATTAGGCATTACCGATGAGCGAGTTTTGGGCTGATGATCAAGGATGTAAGGGTTACTGACCGATCTGTTATTTTTTAATGAGGAAAACGGGTATATCGTTGAGCGATTGTCGAAAACACGCCTAATGATGGCCTCGTTTTGGAGCGTGTATTGCAGGTAACTGATTGGCCTGACAGTCAATTGCGTGTGACACGCTTTTCGGAAAAGGAGTTTTATCATGCCCAATGCGGTAAGTGCTGCTGGCCAGTCGAATTCTTGTCGATCTGGTCAGAATAAAGCTAACACTCGACTCTCAAGTTTCTAATGCACGAGTGTTTAATATTCAGGCAAACGATACTTGAGTGAAGCAGTTGGCATCATTCTCCCCAGCTCC
>JAKROC010000165.1 GCA_024509075.1 Endozoicomonas sp. | reverse complement strand
CTAAAGAGCCGTTAAAGACTATGACGTTGATAGGTTGGGTGTGTAAGTGCTGTGAGGCATTGAGCTAACCAATACTAATGACTCGTGCGGCTTGACCATATAACGCCAAAGCGATTTCCAAGATACTGGTGTCAAGAGACAAGTATCAAGAAGCCATACGCATAGATAGAGTGTGAAGCAAGAAAACAGCTTATAAATCGGATTCCAGCTATTGTCTTGAAACTTGTTTCCTGACACTAGCAACTAGTTAAGCCTGGCGACCATAGAAAGTTAGAACCACCTGATCCCATCCCGAACTCAGCAGTGAAATGACTTATCGCCGATGGTAGTGTGGGGCCTCCCCATGTGAGAGTAGGACATCGCCAGGCACCATTTTTACCTTGAGTTCGCTCAAGGCTGCAAAACCCCGATAGAGCAATCTGTCGGGGTTTTTGCTATGCGGGAAAGAACCACCTGATCCCATCCGCTGTCCATCGCCGCAGGCGCCCAGCAGTGGCCGTTTCCGGGCGTCCTGCCCTCCACGGCATTCAGACTCCTGCCCGTCAAATGGCTTATCGCCGATGGTAGGCAGAAAATTGCTCCTGCATTTTCTGCACTTCCACCATCCATGGTGGTCGTGTGGGGCCTCCCCATGTGCACCCTGAAGGGCATAAAAGAGTAGGACATCGCCAGGCACCATTTTTACCTTGAGTTCGCTCAAGGCTGCAAAACCCCGATAGAGCAATCTGTCGGGGTTTTTGCTATGCGGGAAAGAACCACCTGATCCCATCCGCTATCCATCGCCGCAGGCGCCCAGCAGTGAAATGACTTATCGCCGATGGTAGTGTGGGGTCTCCCCATGTGCACCCTGAAGGGCATAAAAGAGTAGGACATCGCCAGGCACCTTTAATAAAACCCTGATCGTTTATTCGGACGGGGTTTTTTCTGTGGGGCAACGAGGCGGCCTGAAAATTATGCGTCAAACCAGAATACTATGCGTTCGGCCTTACTTTCTTTTAATTTTTCCAACTCGTCAAAATAGTATTCGCCAAGAGCATTGCCGATAGTTGGGTTTTCTATCTGTACATAGGAAAAGCTAGGGGGGAGAGTACAAAAACGGAGTACGTACCCATCCTGAAAAGCATCGACTTTCCTCTCTCTCAGTGGTTTGTTGTAGTCAAACGAGGAAAGTTCTTCAACGGAGAGCCACGAGCGTCCGAACCCATCCTCACCCCATTCATCAGAATCTTTTTTAACGTAAGTGCTGACATCTTTTGGTAAACCCCGTGGCTCACTGATTGGGTATGGAGTCACCCTGTGATAATGATCTGAAAAACGGACGCCGGCAAAAAGTGAAAAAACGGCATAGCTACGCTGCCCAAAAGGCTCATAGTCCGGAATTGCCTCCCACACATTAGCGGTGTTCCTGTACTCTGCATAAATATGTATATCCGCTCCCACAGTTTATCCTCCCAGATAGCTAAGTTCCCACCTTCTCCGGACCAGGCAGCCAAAGAAACCCGGCTTCTGAGTGGTAAAAGTTACAAGAAAACTAGGTATAAGCTTCTACAGACACAACAACACCTGCTGACAATAATGTCGTCCTCTGACCAGCTGTCAGTCGTTGATCCTCTAATGGTTTAGACCGGGACGTAAAAAAAAGTTCAACTCCCCTGCCTGACGAGTTAGATAATTTTTTAGAGCAACATAAATCTAAAACAGGCGTACTTTTTAAGATCATGAATTACAAACCTGTTCTATACGTCATTGGATTACTACTTATGACTCTGGCGGTGCTGATGTGCATACCGCTGATTACCAATCTTGTGCTGGATACCCCCTCAGATCCTATGACTTTTACGTTATCACCGCTGATTACTCTCAGTTTTGGTGCGTTGTTATGGCGATCTTGTAAGGTGGAGTACTTTGGGTTGCGGCCCAGAGAAATATTCATGTTGACCAATCTGAGTTGGGTGATGGTCTGTATATTCGGTGCGCTGCCTTTTATTTTTGCTACCAATATCAGCTTCACCGACGCTATTTTTGAGAGCATGTCAGGAATTACAACCACAGGGTCTACGGTGTTGGTTGGTCTTGATAATATGAACCCCGGCATTTTGATGTGGCGCTCTGTTTTGCATTGGCTCGGGGGTGTCGGCTTTATTGTTATGGCCGTAGCTGTTTTGCCTTTTCTAAAAGTCGGTGGGATGCGCCTGTTCCAGAGTGAGTCTTCCGATTGGTCGGATAAGGTAATGCCTCGCTCGGGTGTCATTGCCAAGCGGATCGTTCAGGTTTATCTCGGTTTGAGTGCCTTATGTACCCTTGCTTACTACCTGGGTGGGATGACCATGTTTGAAGCCATCAATCACTCTATGGCAACACTCTCTACCGGAGGATTTTCCACTTCCGATGCGTCAATGGCGCATTTTGATAGTCCCGTCATCCACTGGACCGGCACCATTTTTATGTTGTTGGGCAGCCTGCCATTCGTTTTGCTGGTTCGGGCGTGTTCAGGAAATACGGATCCATTGTGGCAGGATTGTCAGGTTCGGGGGTTTCTCAAGTTGCTGGCCGTTATCTGGAGTATCATGACCGTCTGGTTGGTTATGACTTCGGACTATGGCGTATTTGAAGCACTGACTCTGGTTGCCTTTAATACGACATCTGTCATTAGCACCACTGGCTTTGCCCTGACCGACTACTCCCTGTGGGGTGGCTTTGCGGTTACGGCCTTTTTTCTTATGACGTTTACCGGTGGATGTTCCGGCTCGACCACCGGTGGCGTGAAAATCTTTCGCTTCCAGCTCGGGCTAAGGTTGCTTAATGTTCAGCTCAAGCAGCTCAGTCACCCGCGAGCCTGTTTCAGCATGCAATACAACAACCAGCCGATAAATTCTGACATCATCCGCTCTTTTGTCGGATTTACGTTTTTCTTTTTGATGCTGATTGGCATCATGACACTGCTGCTGAGTCTGATGGGGCTGGATTTTATCACCAGTCTGACCGGTTCGGTGACGGCCATTGCCAATGTGGGCCCGGGGCTTGGCGATATTATCGGACCGGCTGGTAACTTCGCTCCCCTGCCCGACATGGCCAAATGGGTTCTTGTTGTGGGCATGTTGATGGGACGCCTTGAGGTCATCACAGTGCTCGTGTTATTCACTTCTGCCTACTGGCGGCGTTGACAATTCCTTACCAAAAAGGCCATTGCAAACAAGATGCGATCAATTGTATTTTGTGTAACATTTGCTGCGGCACTTCGAAAAACCACTGCTCACTATCAGTGCCGGTTCTGCTTAAGGATAAGAGGGGACTGGTCAAGAAATAGAACTGGATTTTGCCAGAGATTGCCGGTGTGCCTCGCGCCGTTGAGCGGGAGCCTCTGCAAGCCAGTTCCTGTCAACCATCAGGAAAACCATCATGACGCTGTCAAATAGTGCGAACAATGTCTGGACGATGCAAAGCTTGTACGAGGCACTGGCCACTGAGTCCCTCAGTTCTGATATGGAGCTTAATCTGGTGGACGGGACGGATCCTTGTCTGGAGATAAGTATGACGGAGTATGGCGACCTGCCCATCTACCTGACGGTGGCTGGCGAGCAAATTGTTGCCGACGCAGTCCTGTGGCCCCTGTCTGTAGTGAAAGACCCGGTCGCATTAAACGACGAGGTGCTGCGTACCCACAAGCTGTTTCCGCTGTCCACCATCAGCCTTGACCGCTTTCCGGATGGGAGCGAGTACTACACTATTTTTGGTGCGCTCAGCTCAGCCTCGTTACTGTCGAACATTATTCAGGAAATAGAAACCCTGGCGGCCAATGCCATCAAGGCCACAGAGGCGTACGCAAGTCACTTGTCTGCCTGATCGGTGACATAAATACGACAATTTATAGTTATTTTTTAGCAGGTGATTGCAATGAGTATCTGGGGAAAGGTCATGACTGCCCTGAAAGGGGCTACCAACGAAGTCGGCGAAGCAATCGCTGACAGCAATGCGCTGAGAATTCTGGATCAGGAAATACGTGAGGCCAGTGATCAGCTGCAACAATCCAAAAGCCAGCTTGCCGGCATTATGGCCAAGAAGAAGCTTTCCGGACAGAAATGCTCTGAATTGAAGGTGAAAATAGCAGAGTACGAAGGCTATGCCATGTCGGCGCTGAGGCAAGGGGATGAGACACTGGCCTCTGATGTTGCCACTAAGATTGCCGAGTATGAAGACAGCCTGGCCTCCGAGCAGGAAATGGAAAAAAGTTTTGCCCAGAGTACGGTCAGCCTGAAAAAAGCCATTGCTGATGCGGAGTCTAATCTGCGTCGTCTGAAGCAACAGGTGGACACAGTGAAGGCGACAGAGTCTGTGCAAAAAGCGCAAGCTGCCTGTGCTGCCAAACACAGCGGCGTCAACTCAAAAATGGCCACTGCAACCGAGTCTCTTGAGCGAATCAAACGTCGTCAGGCAGAGAGGGCGGCCCAGATGGAGGCAGCCAGCGAGCTGTCTGGTGACACTGCCGAGAACGACCTGCAAGCCAAGCTGAAAGCAGCCGGCATCACCAAAGGTGACGCGGATGCCGCCAGCGTGCTGGAGCGACTCAAGGCTCGCCAACAATAGAGTCCTGTCCGTATCAGCAGGGCGGTGAGGTTAACGCCGTGCCAATGCCCAGAATGATAAAGGCTGAACCGGTCACCCACCTCCCCCACAGTCGATGCTGGCGGTTGTGGCCCAGTTGTTTGCCGATATTGCCGGCAAACAGTCCGACGACTGCGTCAATCGGAAAGGCAACAGCGACGAATACTAAACCGAGCAAAAACATATCGATTGATGCTGAGGTGCTGGCCGGATCTACGAACTGGGGGAAAAAAGCCAGGAAAAACAGAATGACTTTTGGATTTAGTACGTCAGTAATAATGCCTTGGTAAAATACCTTTCTCAGGGCAGTGCCGGATATAGAGTGCTGGGGGCAGGAGACGGAGGCTTCGTGCCACGTGAGCAAAGTCCTTAACCCAAGGAAGCACAGGTACGCAGCTCCAGCGTACTTAATAAGCGCAAATGCTACAGTTGATGAAGCGATCAGGGTGGAGAGTCCGAGAGCCGCGATAATGGTATGGATAAGAACACCGGTATGAACACCGAGTGCAGAGATGAGTCCTGCCAGAGCACCTTGATCGAGACCCCGGGTTGTGATGTACAGTAAGTCCGGACCGGGGGCCAAGGCAAGAACGAGAGCTGCTATAAGAAATAGCACCAGTGATGACTCAGACATAATACATTCTCTTTTTATTGCCGTAAGTTGCAGGCCGTCCATACGGTAGCTTTTCAGAAAGGCAACAGGGGTGTGACAGTATAGCCTTGATTTGGGGCGTTAATGGGTGGGTTGCTGCTATGATTTTTGACTGGTTAAAAGGCCAAAAAGACGACAAAGAAAGTAAGGCTGCTGTGCCTTCACCGTTGAATTTGCGTGTGGGCTGTGCGGTCGAGTTGGATCTTTTACCCTGGAAAATGCTGGGTGAGCAGTTGCACTGTGCTTTGCCAGAAGGCCTGCAAATCATCGAGGCAGCGGGTTTTGTCGATCTTGGTGCCGGTGCTTCGCTTTGCCGCTTTTATACGTCGGACGATGGGTTTATCCAGATTTCTACCACTGGCGGTTATGAAGCCCAGCATATTGATGATATAAAATTCTTTGTCTTTACCCAGACACACAACATTGCCAGTCAAAGTGGTGTGAATCTTTGGGTCTCTGATGACGGCTTGATTGGCAAGAGACAATTTCAACTTGATGACACCACCTATCAGCGTGTCTGGGATGAGGCCATTCCCGACGCTATTGAGCCGGTCCGTTTTACCGAGACGGTCCACAACCGTGACAGCGCCATTGCCACTTACGACGTCGATCACCTGGCGATGCTCTACCAGCGTTCGGTAGGTGGTGACCAGCGTTGCGAGTATTTGCTGGCGTCGCTCGAATTCAGTGGTGAGGATGAAGCGACTGCTGTCGTTAGTCTGGGCGTTGATCTGGATGCTTCTTCAATGCGCGTTGCTTGACTTGGGTGGTTTTGGGCGGAAAATGCCGGATTAGCCGATTGGTGATGACCTGCCCGGGATAAAAACAGTGTTTTCTTACGACAAAAGTTGTCTATTTAGGTTGTGGTCGTAAATTTTTCGTCTGATGAGGTTATCCTCATCAGTCCATTTCAATAATTTCAGGATGTGCCGCGATGATTGCCATCACCGACTATCTGGCAGGTGTGCCACTCTTTCTTGCCTATTTTGCTCTGGCTCTGTTACTGACTGGGATCTACGTTGTAGTCTACGCCCGCTGTACGCCACATGATGAAATGGCTCTGATAAAGGATAACGTTCCTGCGGCATCTGTCGCTTTTTCCGGAAGCCTGATCGGTTTTGTTCTGCCCCTGGCCAGCGTTATTGAAAACTCCATCAATCTTGTCGATATGTTCTTATGGGGTGCCATTGCGCTGGTTGTTCAGCTGGCCACATTCTTCGGCTTGCGGCTGTTTCTGCCGAAAATCTCTGATCGTATTGCCAATAATGAATTGGCCTCAGGTATCTGGCTGGGAGGTATTTCCATCGCAGCAGGTCTCTTGAACGCTGCCTGTCTTACCTATTAGTGCCGGGGTGAAGGGAATGAAGCGTTCAACAACCTTGCGCCTGGTTATTGTGAGTACAGCCCCACTGGTGGTCAGTGGTTGTGCTGAACCGTCTGCTCAGGCACTGGTCTATCAGGATGTGGCCAGCTGCGCGAAAGACGGTGTGGTTTCTGAGTCAGTTTGTTTGCATCAGTACAACAAAGCCTGGACGGAACATTTGCGGGCGGCCCCAAGATACGACAATGAGAGTCTGTGCGAACTGGATTTCACCGCTGGCTGTCAGCGGGTGTCGTCCGGTGAGTATATTC
>JAKROC010000164.1 GCA_024509075.1 Endozoicomonas sp. | reverse complement strand
CTTTATGCCCTCGGGTGCCGGGAGCATAGAAATGCTATGTGACCGGGGTGAGCGAGTGCAGCCAACAAAGTAGCAACTTGAAAGGCGACGGTTATAGGCACGAAGCCCGCTTGGCTCTTGTCTCAGAGCAAGCGGGGGTGCTGACGGGCGAGGATAAATAAAGATAACCGCAGATGGTTTGGGGTTTTTAGCAAAACGCCGCAAACCCCAGTCTTAATGCCCTTCGGGTATTTATGCCCTTCGGGTATTTATGCCCTTCGGGTACGACGGGGCGGGGAGTGTCACCCAGCGGCAATTCCCAGGCAATGCTGTCGGACCAGGGCCTGTAAGATGTTTATCATAGGCTTGATTCGCTCGTGGTCGAGGTACTCGTCCGGTTGGTGTGCCTGGTCGATATTGCCTGGTCCGAGTACCACAGTGTCCATTCCCAACTGGCTGAAAAATGGTGCTTCAGTGGCAAAGGCCACGCTCTGGGCGCTGTGTCCGGTCAATTGTTCGCAGGCGGCGACCAGTTCTGAAGGAGTGTGACCAGCAAAAGCCTCTATGGAAGGCATGATCGATTCCAGCGAAATGCTCACTTGGTCGGTTCTGGCTATGGGTTCCAATCGTTGACGGATTTGCTGGCGTATTTGCTCGCTATCCATACCCGGTAGCATTCGGATATCAAAGTCCAGCTGGCACTGTCCACAAATGCGATTAGGGTTATCGCCACCGTGGATGCAGCCCAGATTCAGGGTCGGCGCCGGTACCGTGAACCCCGGGTTCTGGTAGCGAGTGCTCAGCTCACTGCGAAACTGCATCAGGGCGCTGATCACCTTGTGGGCACTTTCCATGGCGTTGCGCCCCAGAGAGGGATCGCTGGAGTGGCCCGATTGCCCGAGAATCCGGATGCGCTCCATCATAATGCCTTTGTGCATAGCCACTGGGCGCATTCCCGTTGGTTCACCGATCAGGGCGAAACGTGCCTTGGGTTGGCCAAGTGCCGCCAGAGCCCGGGCACCATTCATGGACGACTCTTCATCGGCAGTGGCCAGGATGATCAGCGGTGCTTGCAACGGCGTGTTTGCAAATGCCTGGACTGCTTCCAGAATCAGGGCAAAAAAGCCCTTCATATCACAGACGCCAAGACCGTAGAACCGATTGTCCTGCTCATGCAATGAATAAGGGTTCGTGCGCCACAGGTTTTCGTTGCAGGGTACGGTATCAGTGTGCCCGGCCAGCACCAGCCCGCCGGAGCCTGTACCCAGAGTGGCGATCAGGTTGGCCTTGTGGGGCGCACCAGGGAGAGGGTGAATCTCGCAGGTAAAACCGAGAGGCTCAAACCAGGTGGCCAGCTCGTTGATCACCGGTAGATTACTCATATCAAGTTCAGGCAGGGTGGAGCTGACTGAGGGCGTTTCAATCAGTCGAGTCAGGGCGTGGGCAAATGAAGGAATCATGTTTGTCTCGTTAGCAGTTGATCTGGCATCAGATATTGTGTCCCGCAAGCCGACCCCGGTTAGCCAAAAATCAACTTCAGGGTGTGGAAGAAGACAATGGCCAGAATAGCACCGGCTGGCAGGGTGATCAGCCAGGACATGAAAATAGTGCCAATAACGCGCAGGTTCAACGCGCCAATGCCTCTGGCCAGCCCAACACCCAGGACAGCACCAACCAGGGTATGGGTAGTGGAAATGGGCAGGCCAAGTCCCGATGCCATGACTACGGTGCTGGCCGCTGCCAGCTCAGCTGCAAAGCCACGACTTGGAGTTAATTCGGTAATGTGCGAGCCAATGGTGGCGATCACCTTGTAACCCCAGGTGGCCAATCCTGCCACGATGCCCACCGCACCGAGCAGCAATACCCAGGGCGGGACGGCTGCGTGACTGATGATTTCCCCGCCGCTGTATACCACGCTCACCACTGCCGCCAACGGCCCCACGGCATTGGCCACATCGTTAGAGCCGTGGGCAAAGGCCATGGCACAAGCGGTGAAAATCATCATAACCCCAAACACTTTCTCGACACTGGAGAAGTAAAACGTCTGATCCGCACGGGCATCTTCCTTGATGTTGGCCAGTGCTTTGCGGCCAATAAACATAATTATCAGGCCGAACACCAGGGACAACCCGATACTTTCGATATAATCCAGCGGCAGGCCAATGTGCTTAAGACCTTTGATCAAGGTCACCATGGATATCATGAATCCCACCAATAGCATATAGACCGGCATGAACCGCTTGGCGTTGCGAAATGGGTTTTCGGTATTGAGAATAAGTCTCTGTACGCTGAGGAAAATAAAAAAGGCAAACAGTCCGGACATTAGCGGCGAGATTACCCAGCTAGCGACAATAGCGCCTACTTTGCCCCAGCTGACGGCCTCAGCCGAAATGCCCACAGCAGCAAAACCAACGATGGCGCCAACAATGGAATGAGTGGTAGAGACTGGCCAGCCAAAATTGGTTGCCACTAACAGCCAGGTGCCTGCCGCCAGCAACGAGGCAAGCATGCCGTAAACCAGCAAGTCAGGGTTTGCCACCAATAGTGGCATGGACGGGTCGATAATGCCCTTGCGAATGGTTTCGGTGACCGAGCCGCCAGCCAGGTAAGCCCCGGTAAACTCCAGCAGGACGGCGATCAGGATGGCCTGACGGATGGTCAGGGCACCGGAACCGACAGAGGTTCCCATGGCGTTGGCGACATCATTGGCACCAACGCCCCAAGCCATGAAAAACCCGAACAGACAAGCCAGAATCAGAAGAACGTTGCCATAGTTAGCGATAATAGTCATTAGACTGCGTCCTAACGGGCCAGCAACAATTGCAAGTGGCTGCCAACCCGAGAGGCCCGATCGGCCAGGTCACCGACCCACTCGATAATCTGATACAAAAATATCACGTCCACCGGGGGCAAGGTCTGCTCAAGGTCAAACAGAATCCGGCGCACTTTTACTTGATCACGGTCGGTTTCGCTCTCAATGCTGTCAAGCTCATCGACCATCTGCTCTACCAGATCAGCCTTTCGCCCCTGAAAGCCTGTTTCCAGCAGTTCATCCAGTTCATGGATGGCTTTTAATGCCTGCGCCGAAGTGGTAATGGAACGGCAGACGAAGGTGATGAAGGTCTCATGCATGGATGCAGGCACCAGCATTTTGCGACCGAGTACAATACCGGCAATATCTTTTGCTCTGTTGGCCACCTTGTCTTGAGTGGAGACAATTTCCAGCAGGTCATTTCTTGGTACAGGAAGAAAAAGGCTTTTTGGCAAGGAGAGGCGTATACTGCGCTTGATCGCGTCAGCCTGATGCTCATGGGTGATGATTCTTAGTTGAATTTCGCTGGCCAGCTCCCATTGTTCAGCAAAGACAGCTTCAAAAAACGGCTTTAGCTGTGAGGCGCAGGCGTGTACTGCCGAGATGTGCTGCTGAATGGGCCCTATGGGTGAGCGCCCGAAAACACTTGCAAGAAGGTTGCTGGTAGGCATTGCTCAAATCCACCCGATTGAACGCCTGATTATAGAAGGCGCGTCCAGCTTTTGCATAAACCCACCCGTTAGTATCACTGACGCGATTGTTATGCGGGAATACCCCCCGTGGAGCGGATAGTTGCAAGACTTTATTGTGCTCAAAGGAATTGGAAGTGGAAGGTGGAATTGTACCATTTATTCGCGCCGAATTCCGTTGCAGCCGGGACAATCAACGGGCACAAACGATAAATCCCTGTGGATACTACAGGACTGCATCTGAAGTTGAGCTTCCCAAGACTAATTAGTGAACCAACAATGAGCCAGGAAACCGAACTTAAACTCTGTGTTGCGCCAGCTCAGGCCGAGGCTCTGAGGCAAGTGCTGACCACGACCCTCCCGCCAGAGGCAGGCACTATTGAGGCCCTCAGCGCTGTGCAGTTGAAAAATACCTATTTTGATACGTCCGACCTGCGGCTGAATCAAGTCAGGGTGGCCCTGCGCATTCGTGAGCGTGACGGGCAATTTATCCAGACTCTCAAAACTCAGGGAGAGAGTGTCAATGGCCTCAGTCGACGAGGTGAGTGGGAGTGGCCCCTGACCGATGCTGAACTCGACGGTGTGGTACTGATCCCGGTTTGGCCTGAACAGCTTGGCGATGTCAGCGTGGCGCAATTGCTGCCGCAGTTTAGTACGGACTTCAAGCGTACTTGCTGGCTGCTGGTTTGGCATCAACCCTACGCACGCCTGGAAGTGGCTTTGGATCAGGGTGAAGTCCGGGCCGGGGCCAATACCGACCCTATCAGTGAGTTGGAATTGGAGCTGCTTGAGGGCAACGAAGCAGCCCTCATGCTTGTTGCCGACTGGTTGTGCCAGTCCGTCCCCATGACCCCTGGTGATCAGAGCAAGGCTGAACGGGGCTTTGCCTTGCTGGCACGGTAAAATCGGCGCCAGCCACGCCGAAAAAAAGGAGATAGACTGGCCAGCAAAACGGAATTTTATGTGAGCACCATTAATGCCCCGGAGCAAATGCTTGACCTGATCACGGTTGTTTCAGGCTTGGTTAAAAGCCAGCAGATTGGCCAGGTCACAGCGGATGACATTCTCAGCCGCCCCCGCACCCCTGAGCAGATGGGGGGGCATCCTCTGGAGTACCTGGCCAGCCTTGAGCTGAGTGACTCCCTTGGACAACCTCTGGATATTGACCGTTTGTGCCACTGGCTGGCCGGTCAAGCCGGGCAAGAGTTCATCGTCATTGATCCCCTCAAGATTGATGTTGCCGCTATTACCCCGCTGATGTCCCACGCTTTTGCCCTGCGCCACCAGATACTGGCAGTGGCCGTCAGCCCCGGCGAGATGGTCGTTGCCTCGGCCCAGCCCTGGCATCACAATTGGGAAGATAACCTGCGCCATGTCAGCCGTCGAGAGATCAAGCGGGTGGTGGCCAACCCTGCCGATATCCGCCGTTACACCGCCGAGTTTTATCGTCTGGCCCAGTCAGTGCACCGGGCCAGCGCCAATGGGGCGGTGCGGGCTATGACGCTGAATAATTTTGAGCAGATGCTGGAGTTGGGCAGTGTCAATGCGCCCGATGCCAACGATCAGCACATTGTCAATATTGTTGACTGGTTGATGCAGTACGCCTTTGCCCAGCGCGCCAGCGATATCCATATTGAACCACGCAGGGAACAGTGTAACTTGCGTTTTCGCATCGACGGTGTGCTGCACACCATTTACCAGGTGCCTGCTGCGGTGGCGGCCGCTGTCACCAGCCGGCTGAAAATCCTCGGGCGGATGGATGTAGCCGAAAAGCGCCGGCCTCAGGATGGCCGCCTGAAAACCCGCAGTGATCAGGGCCGTGAGGTGGAGCTGCGTTTGTCAACATTGCCCACCGCTTTCGGGGAAAAACTGGTAATGCGGATTTTTGATCCGGAAGTGTTGGTAAAATCATTCAGTGAGTTGGGTCTGTCTAACCGTGATGAGCAGCAGTGGCGGGTGTTGTCCCAGCAGTCTGGTGGATTGATTCTGGTCACTGGTCCCACCGGTTCGGGCAAGACCACCACTCTTTACTCAACACTCAGACAGCTGGCCTGCGAGCAGGTGAATATCTGCACCATTGAAGACCCTATTGAGCTGGTGGTGCCAGACTTTAACCAAATGCAGGTGCAGACCAATATTGACCTGACGTTTGCCTCAGGTCTGCGAGCTCTTTTGCGTCAAGACCCGGACGTTATTATGGTGGGCGAGATTCGCGATCTGGAAACCGCCCGCATGGCTATTCAGGCAGCACTGACCGGTCACCTGGTGCTGTCCACGCTGCACACCAGCGATGCGCCGTCAGCTCTGACACGCATGCTGGAGCTTGGCATTCCCCCTTACCTGATCAACTCCACCGTACTGGGTGTGATGGCCCAGCGCCTGGTGCGAACCTTGTGTCCGGACTGCAAAACCGCAGCATCACTGGCACCGTCTGACTGGCAGGTGTTGACCGACAGCCAGCCAGAACCAACTGAGGTCTGTCAGCCGGTGGGCTGTCCCGCCTGCCGGGATACTGGCTATCGGGGGCGCACTGGCATTTATGAACTACTGACCTTGAGCGAAACCATCAAGACCCTGGTGAATGACCATCCCGATATTGCCCGGCTGACCAGTCAGTGCCGCAAAGAAGGTGTTACCAGCCTGCGCCAATCCGGTGCTGGTAAAGTGGCCAGCGGACTAACCACCATTGCTGAAGTGCTGCGCGTCGCACCCTGAAAATAGCTGCAAAGATCACCGTTCATGGTTATGATGTGCGCGGATTTTCAACCGGATTAGAATATTTGCCATGAACTCGGCCACCCCTTTTTTCGATAACGAAAATACCCTCTTTGCCCGGATGAAGAGTGCCTGTCAGCAAGATTGGCAAGACTACTGCCATCACCCGTTTGTGCAAGGCATGGCCGATGGTTCACTGCCGTTGGAGGCTTTTCGTCACTACTTGCAGCAGGACTATCTGTTCCTGATTCATTTTGCCAGGGCTTACTCGCTGGGTGTTTACAAGGCCGACAACCTTGAAGATATGCGCTCTGCCGCTGATGCAGTCAGTGGCATCCTGGGTGAGATGACGTTGCATCTGGACTACTGCCAGCAATGGGGTTTGACCGAGCAGGATGTCATCAGTCTGCCCGAAGCCCGGGCCAATATGGCCTATACCCGCTACGTGCTGGAGCGTGGCATGGCTGGCGATATTCTTGATCTTTATACCGCCCTGTCACCTTGTTCCGTTGGTTACGCAGAGATTGGTTACCGTCTGATGCACTCACCGGACACCCTGTGCGAAGGCAATCCGTACTGGGCCTGGATCACCACGTACGGTGGCGCTGAGTTTCAGGAAGGTGCGCGCAAGCAAGTGGAGCAACTGGATCAGCTGGCCCATTCGCGCTTCAGCCCGGAACGTATGGATTCACTGTGTCAGACGTTCCGCGCTGCAACTCGTCTGGAAATTGGCTTCTGGCAGATGGGGCTGGATTGCTCGTTCTGATACCCGGCTATCACGGCCCGGCTGAAAAACGGGTGTGTGAGATGACGTTGCATCTGGACTACTGCCAGCAATGGGGTTTGACCGAGCAGGA
>JAKROC010000163.1 GCA_024509075.1 Endozoicomonas sp. | reverse complement strand
CAGCGTAAACAGAGCTTGCATGGAGCTGGCCTCTGAACTAACTTTTCTTCGTCTCGATGAACAACTGGTCACGCGACAGTGTGGCTATATTTTGCCCGTCAACGTAAATCACGCCCTGATCGGGTTGCAGTTGGCGGGTAATAAGGCGCAGAAGTGTGGTCTTGCCGGTGCCTGAAGGCCCCATGATGCCAACTACTTTGTTTCGGGGAATGATCAGGTCAATATTGTTGAAAATTGCCCGAGTACCACGTTGGAAAGACATACCCCGAATCTCGACGAGATTGTCTGTCCGATTCTCTTTGTCGTGCCGGTAAGATACTGGATTCATCTTAACCTCGCGTGATATCCCGAGTGCCCAAAGCACCGCAAAAGGGCAGCGTAAACAGAGCTTGCATGGAGCTGGCCTCTGAACTAACTTTTCTTCGTCTCTTGCGGAGTTGGCCTCCGCGGTAATTCCAGGCGGCGAACTGTCAAACTGGGGTTTTGTTGATTGTGCCCCAGGGGGCAGGCGACGTAAATACGCTGCTGACTTGAGCATCAGGCTCGGACATTATGACCCCTTTTGCAGGCCATTTCGATAGGTTGTTGCTCTGCTGGTGGCATGCCGCTTGACGGTAGCAGCAGACCCCGATATTTCGGCTGCCAGCGCAGTTGGGATTCGGGGAAGTGCCGAGGCAATTATACCCAAAGGATTTCAAGTTGATTCGAGGCGGCAAATGAGCGAAGCCTTTGATGCCCTCGGGTGCCGGGAGCATAGAAATACTATGTGACCGGGGTGAGCCAGTGCAGCCAACAGAGTAGTAACTTGAAAGGCGACGGGTATATTTACGACGGAATGGTGTTTAATACCAGCGACCGCATTTCACCGTTGCGAAACCTGGCTATCGGTTTGACAGGTTGCCGACGGTCGGCGTTGTAATTTATCGTGCATTCATCTTGTTTGTTTGCGGATTGGGTTAAAACATAACTAAACAGTTGAAATAAGAAGTTGCCGTGTGAGACGACGACTATCTCTTTTTCAGGGCGAGTATTCAGCCACTTCATAAACGCCAGGCAGCGCAGAATAACGTGTTCATCAGGTTCGGGGCATTGGTTGTGCTGGTATACAGCTTTGAGGATATCGTCGTCGAAAGTGATTTGGTCAAAATTAACATGAGGGAAGGTTGCACGATGCGAGGATACCGTTCTGCGATGATCACACGGGACAGTACCAATTTGCTCTCTGATGCTCTCCAGAGCAATCCATTGAGCTTTATTCACCAGTTGCGCCATGCAGTACGTCGCCGTCTCAATCGTCCTGTTCATTGGTGATGTCACAATCAGTCTGGCATTGCATAAATGATTCTGGGTAGTCGACAAGGCAAAGTCCCTGCACTGTTTCTTCCCGGCTGCGGTTGTAGGCGGGTCAAGCAAATCGTATCTCAGGTGCCAGTTTTTTGGATCAAGGCGTGCGGCCAGGTTATGCTGGCCCTCTGCATGGCGAATGAAGTGAACCGTGCGCTTCATGGGTTTGCAATCGGTGCCGGCAGTCGGAGTTGCTATCGCCAGTTTGATCAGTGAGTCAAGCCAGCCGGTGCGCAGGAAGTGCTGTGCCAGTAGCAGGTTAATCTCAGGAGACCTGCACGGCCTGCCGCTTTGCAGATCGCCAGAACTCTGCTGGAAAGCGGCAATCAATAATTTTTCTGCATTCAGTGACTCATTGATACCCCACCAGAAATGAACCAACGCCAGATTGACTGCTTGATTACGACAAGGTACGGCAGCCTCCGGATCGCCACCCTCCGATTTAAAAGCATGCAGCAAAAGCTTACAGGCATCTTCATTGCACCCCAGGGATTGTAGAGTCTGACATCTGGCCAGTAACAGGCTGGTGTTGACTGAATGGGAATCTTGATGGCAAGAACTTGAGTTCGCTGCTCTGCTGGTCGAAGCTGTGCCGGGTTCTTTTAAACCGACGGTGTTAGTGCCCGCGATTGGCTTTGGCGACACATAACCCCTTGCAGGCGTCGAATGTTGCCTGTGGTTTTCTGTGAATAAGCCACCGCTGGCGGTTGAGTGATTTATGTTATGCATAAACGCACAGACAACCAGAAGTGCTTTTAGTTTCACAGTGAGCCACGAGTAGCTTGATCTGTCCCTTGTCTTATAGTCATTCCCCCGTGGCTATACCCGTCGCCTTTCAAGTTGCTACTTTTTGGCTGCATTTATGCCCTTTAGGGTATTTATGCCCTTCAGGGTATTTATGCCCTTCAGGGTATTTATGCCCTTCAGGGTACTACCCCCTGCATCTATGCAGTCGTCACCCCGGTCACATGGTATTTCTATGCTCCCGGCACCCGAAGGGCACAAGGGCTTCGCTCATTTGCCGCCTTGAATCAACTTGAAATCCTTTGGGTATATGCAAAATTCAACAAAAAACCTTTATGCTCAGCAGATATCGCTGTTATTCTCGCCGGTTGAAATTACATCAGAAAATGCCGCCAATAATGAACAGGTGGCCCTTGACTTTCATGGCCATGAGTCATGAAACGGACACGACGCCAATCATGTTAGAACAGAAAAGCGCTGCTGGCAGTTTGCAGGTCTATCTGCGACTGCTGTCTTACGTGAAACCCTACACGGGCTACTTTGCCCTGAGTCTTCTCGGGCTGGCCATCTTTGCCTTGACCCAACCCGCTTTTGCCAAACTACTGGAATATTTTGTCCGGGCTCTTGAGGGGGAAGATGCCGCCTTGCAACAGAGTCTGTCCTGGCTAGTGGGCAGTGGCGTCTCACCGTTATGGCTGATTCCGATGTTGATGGTTATCATTGCCATTGTGCGCGGAGTTGGTTCGTACCTGGGGAATTACTACATCTCCAAAGTGGCTAACAATGTGATCCATGATCTTCGCACAGAGATGTTTGACCGCATGGTTAATCTTCCCAACGCCTTTTTCGATAACAACAACTCTGGCCACCTGATTGCCCGTATTACCTACAATGTGGCCCAAGTCACCTCCGCCGCCACCGACGCCATTCGCGTGGCTGTGCGTGAAGGATTGACGGTGATCTTCCTGCTGGGCTTTCTGTTTTATACCAACTGGAAACTGACACTGATTTTTATTGCTGCTCTGCCCATCATTGCGTTGGTGGTTTCCTTCGCCAGCAACCGCTTCCGACGAATCAGCAGAAGTATGCAGAACTCCATGGGTGACCTCACCCATGTCAGCTCCGAAACCATTAACGGTTACCGAGAGGTGCGCGGGTTTGGCGGGGAAAATTACGAATGTGATCGCTTCCGTGCGGCCAGTGCCGTCAACACCAGGCAAAATCTCAAACTGGCCCGTGCGGGCTCAGTGCATGCGCCAGTGTTGCAGTTTATTGTCTCCATTGCCCTGGCTATCCTGCTGTTTATGGTGCTGTTTATCAAGGGCGATTCAACCACTGCTATCCTGATAGGTTATGTGACTGCCGCCGCGTTACTGCCAAAACCTATCCGCCAGCTCAGCGAAGTGAATGCCAATATACAAAAGGGTATTGCAGCGGCAGAAAGTATTTTTGAGGTGGTGGATGAAACACCCGAAGCGAACGCTGGCCAATACACCAGCGGTCGGGTTCAGGGGCGAGTGGAGTTTCGTCAGGTAGGCTTCACGTACGACAAGGCTGATACACCGGTGCTTACCGACATCAGTTTTACCATTAAACCCGGCCAGACCTATGCGCTGGTTGGCCGTTCCGGTTCTGGCAAAAGCTCGCTGGCGCTGTTGTTGCCGAGGTTTTATAACCGCACCGAAGGTGACATCCTGATTGATGGTGTTTCCATTCACGATTACGAGTTGCGCAACCTGCGCAGCCATATCGCCCTGGTAAGCCAGAATATCACCCTGTTCAACGACACGGTAGCCAACAACATTGCCTACGGCGCACTGCAAGACAGCGCTGAAGAGGACATACGTCTGGCTGCTGATGCGGCCCATGCCAGCGAATTTATCAACGCTATGCCCAAAGGTATGCAGACCCTGGTGGGCGAAGATGGTGTGTTGCTCTCCGGCGGCCAGCGTCAGCGCCTGGCCATTGCTCGTGCGATGTTAAAAGATGCTCCGATTCTGATTCTTGATGAAGCCACATCAGCTCTTGATACCGAGTCCGAGCGCCGTATTCAGGCCGCGCTGGACGATATTATGAAAGGGCGCACCACCCTGGTCATTGCTCACCGACTGTCTACCATTGAAAGTGCTGACCGTATTCTGGTAATGGATCATGGTCGTATTGTTGAACAGGGGACTCATGCCGAACTGCTCGCCAGAGGTGGGCACTACGCTAAACTGCACAAAATGCAATTTCAAGGCGAGGTGACGGAGGTTGTGCGACCGCATTGATCCTGTGGGTGTCTGCCCCTTGCGGGTGGGATAGGTCGGGGAGTGACTACGTCACCTGCAAATTGTTGGTTTGCTCTAAAGCGCCAAACCTCTTCAATCCGCCGCGGCACTGTTTTCACCTGGCAAGGTTGCTGCACACAATGTGTGAGCCAGCCCTTGTCAGGCTCTTTTGCAAACGAGTTCACCAAGGCAAAATCGGATCAATGTAGCTGCTCGCTCACAAAGTGGCATATACCCGTCGCCTTTCAAGTTGTTGCTTTGTTGGCTGCATTCGCTCACCACGGTCACGTAATATTTCTACGCTCCCGGCACCCGAGGGCATAAAGGCTTCGCTCAATTGCTGCCGTCTAGCAACATGAAATCCATTGGCTATAGCTGTCAGTCAGGCCACCCAATGCCTGGAGTAAGGTGTTCTTCAACGGTCGTTTATTTTGTTGACCTGCATCAGTTTTTTTTTGCCAGTTCTGGTCGAGAATACGCCGGCCATTCAGTGGTGCTCAATGGTCCGTCCTACCGGAATTTTCCCTTCTATCGGAAATGAAAAATACAGATGAATATTGTTTTTATCCTGGTTGTCGTTGGATTGGTGGCCTATGCCATGCTGAAAAAGCTCAATCCACAGGCAACACTACTCCTTGCTGGTCTTGCCTTGCTTGCCTTCTCCCAAATGCAGGGCCTGGCACCCATTTTGCCCGAAGGCAAAGGCACCGGACTGATGTTTTTCGATTTGTGGCAAAAATTCGCTGACATCACCAACGTGCGCCTGTCCAAGGTCGGTCTGACGCTGGTTTCCATCGCCGGTGTCTCCACGTATCTGACCCATATTGGTGCTTCTCAGGCCATGGTGCGCATGACTTCCCGTCCCATTATGGCCATCAAGAACCCATACGCCTTGCTGGCCATCATGCTGGTGTTTGTGTTCTTTCTGTACATTTTCATCACCGGCGCCACATCACTCTCGCTGCTGTTGATGGGCACCCTCTACCCCGTGATGCGTAACGCCGGTATCAGCGCCCGCACTGCCATTGCCACCATTGTTATTCCCACTGCGTGGGAGTTTGGTCCCGGGCAGATGAACGCGGTGATCGGTGCCGAGGCCATCAACGTTAATGTGATGGATTTTGTCATCAACCATCAGAGCATTGTCCAGCTGGTTTTGCTGGCGGTGATTCCGTTTGTCAACATTCTCTGGCAGCGCCACTGTGACCGCAAAGACGGTTACAACCCGGCCGATGACCGGGGCAAGTACCTGGCTGAGGGCGACGACCATCCCCAACAGGCGCCTGCCTACTACGCCTTTATGCCGGTCATTCCGTTTGTGCTGCTGTTTGGCTTTTCGGATATGGTGATCAGCTCCATCAGGATGAACATTCCCATCGCCATGATGACCACCATCAGTATCTGTATGGTGGTGGATGCCCTGACTCTGCGTTCTGTGGCCAAAGCTTTTGATAATTTCACGGCCTGGTTAAACGGCACTGGAATGATATTCGGCAGCGTACTGACACTGATGCTGGCGGCAGAATTCTTCTCTGCCGGTCTGACCAGTGCCGGTGCTATCTCCGGTCTGATCAACTTTGCTGAAGGCATGTCCCTGGGGCCAGTGGGTATCACGGTGGTGTTCTCTTTATTTATACTACTGGCGGCGTTTATCACCGGCTCTGGCAATGCGCCAGTGATGGCCTTTATCCCTATCGTACCGATGATTGCTGAGAACTTTGGGGTTAACCCACTGATGGCGCTGATCCCGATTCTTTACGCTGCCGGTATCGGTCGCACCATTTCGCCAGTGGCCGGAGTGGTTATCACCGTGGCCGGTATGGGTAAAATCACCCCGCTGGATGTGGTCAGGCGTACCTTTGTACCAATGATTACTTCTATCATTCTGGTGCTTATCACATCGGTCATTATGTACGTCTGAAGGTAGAGTGATGAATATGGCACTATTCAGTAATGGCATTATTGCCGGTAAAGAGCGCGTGTTAGAATACGGCCTGGAAACGATTCGCGCGGTGGAAAAAAACCGGTGCACGCAAGTTTGTCCTGATCCCTTATGCGGTGATCCGTTCCAGCCACGACGACCGGGTTGCTCTGGTACAGGCGACCATGGCCGAGTTGGGTTGTGAGGTGATCGGCCTGCATCGTTGTCCGGATCCGGTGGCGGCCATCGGGCAAGCGGATGGTATTATTGTCTCCGGCGGCAACACGTGGGTGCTGAACAAGACATTACACGATCTTGGTCTTGTGAATGTGATCCGCAAGGCGGTTATTCGTCACAACAAACCCTACATTGTCTGGAGTGCCGGTGCTAATATTGCCTGTCCGACCATTCGTACCACCAACGATATGCCCATTGTCACCAGCGTGGTGATGAACTCCCTGAACCTGGTGCCGTTCCAGATTAACCCGCACTACATTGACATGACGTTGAGCGGCCATAACGGTGAAACCCGTGACCAGCGCATTGAAGAGTTCCTGGCAGTCAACCGCCACGAGGTCGTGGCCGGAATTCCAGAAGGAACTCTGTTCCATGTCGATGGTGAGGCTCTGCGTTTTGTCAGTGCCAACGGTAAACCCATGAAGCTGTTCCGCTATGGC
This sequence comes from Endozoicomonas sp., assembly GCA_024509075.1. GTDB lineage: Bacteria > Pseudomonadota > Gammaproteobacteria > Pseudomonadales > Endozoicomonadaceae > Endozoicomonas. Next base: position 115 of record JAKROC010000163.1, on the reverse strand, counting down.
GAAGCACCACAGCTGTTTACAGAACACGACAGTGTGGAGTTTCTTATGGATCAGTAGAACTTATACCCAATGGATTTCAAGTTGATTCGAGGCGGCAAATGAGCGAAGCCCCGGG
>JAKROC010000162.1 GCA_024509075.1 Endozoicomonas sp. | reverse complement strand
TCAATCCGCGAATTCTGCGGCCTGCGGAACGATTTTGTTTTTGGACGGGAACTAGCTATGAAAATCACCAGACTGGCAGCGGGTGTTGCGCTGGCATCGCTACTGCTCGGAGGCTGCTCAGAAAAGACCGAGCAACCGAAGACCGCAGAAGTCGTTATCCAGCCAGCCCTGACCGAAGTGGTGACCAGCAGCGCCGGTGAAGAACTGAATTTTAACGGTGTTGTACGTGCGGCGGAACGGGCCGATCTGTCCTTCCGGGTTGGCGGTATGCTGACTGATATTCTGGTCAAGGAAGGCGACCAGGTGCGCAAGGGCGACCTGCTGGCCAAGCTGGACTCCCGGGACGCCAAAACCGATCTGGAGTCGGCCCAGCTGGAGCTGAAAAACACCAAGGACGATTATGAGCGTGCCACCGCCATCTTCAACAAGAGCCAGGCCATCTCCCGTAGTGACCTGGACACCATTACCACCAAATACAACCTGGCCCGCAACAAGGCCGAAGAGGCGGCCAGAAGACTGGAATACACCGAGTTGAAAGCGCCTTTTGACGGCATCATCGGGCGTAAACTGGTGGACAATCACAGTCAGATTACCGCCAATACCCCGGCCATCACCCTGCACGACCTGAACGACCTGGAAGTGGTAATCAACCTGCCGGACAAAGTCATGCTCTCCGGCCTGCGCGAAACCACAGCCAATGCCGAACTGGCGGCCATTCCCGGTGAGCGGTTCCCCCTGAGCCTGCGCACCTGGGCTACTCAGGCTGACCCGGTCTCCCAGACCTATCCGGTGGTACTGGGCTTTAGCGACCTTAAAGGCATGCGCGTGCTGCCGGGCATGGCGGTAAAAGTACTGGCGGCCGAGATCACGGGCGAGCAAAGCGGTGGCAGCATTACTGTGCCACTGACCGCTATTGTGCCAGACAACCAGGGCGGCCAGTTCGTCTGGGTGGTGGGCAGCGGCAACAAAGTGAGCAAACGCTCCGTGGAAGTGGGCAGTTTGCGCAACGACCGCATTGTGGTGGAGAAAAACCTGCAGCCGGGCGAACGGGTTATTGCCGCCGGCGTTTCCAGCCTGAAAGACGGCATGGAAGTTAACCCATACAGTGCGGGGGACTAAGGCATGGATATCGCCCGTTATACCATTGCCAAGCGAACCAGCGTCTGGGTGTTGATCGTCCTGACGCTGTTCGGCGGCTATATCAGCTACCTGAAACTGGGGCGCTTTGAAGACCCTGAGTTCGTTATACGACAAGCAGTAATTAATACGCCCTACAGCGGTGCCACCGCCCAGGAAGTCTCCGATGAGGTCACCGATGTGATCGAAGGGGCCGTACAGACCATGCAGGAGTTGAAGGAGGTTAAGTCCGTTTCCAAGCAAGGGATGTCCGAGGTGACGGTGGAGATTTTGCTGGACTTTGCCCAAAGCCCCGATGAGTTGCAGCAGGTGTGGGACAAACTGCGGCGCAAAATCAGCGATGTCCAACGACAACTGCCGCCGGGTGCCGGCCCATCCATCGTTAACGATGACTTTGCCGATGTGTACGCCCTGTTTTTTGCCGTCACCGGCGAAGGGTTTACTGACCAGCAGCTTCAGGACTACGTTGACACCTTGCGTCGTGAACTGGTACTGGTGCCCGGCGTGGCGAAAACCGCTACCCTGGCCGAACAGCCAGAGACCATTTTCGTCGAAATTTCCAGCGAAAGAATGGCTCAGTTTGGCCTCTCCCTTGAGAACGTGTTGCAGGTACTGCAAAAGCAAAACCTGGTGGCCGTGGCCGGTACCATCGAAACCGACTCCATGCGCATCCCGGTGATTCCCGATGCCACAGTACAGTCGTTTAAAGACCTGGAAAACCTGCAAGTGGGCGTGGGCGATAACAACGCCATCCTGCGTCTGGGCGATATCGCCAAAGTGACCAGAGGCTACCAGGAACCGGCCTCCATGCTGATGCGCTACAACGGTCAGCGTGCCGTTGGTTTTGGTATCTCCAATATCACCGGCGGCAACGTGGTGGATATGGGCGATGCGGTCAAGGCACGCATTGCCGAGCTGGAAAACCAGCGCCCGCTGGGCATGGAGTTGAATGTGATCTCCATGCAGTCGGACTCCGTTCGGGCATCGGTCACCAACTTTGTTAACAACCTGATCGCCGCCATCGCCATCGTTTTTGTGGTGCTGCTGCTGTTTATGGGCGTGCGCTCCGGGATCATTATCGGCTTTGTGCTACTGCTCACCGTGGCCGGTACGCTGTGCATCATGTTGATGGATGACATCGCCATGCAGCGTATCTCCCTGGGTGCGCTGATTATCGCTCTGGGCATGTTGGTGGATAACGCCATCGTGGTCACTGACGCGATTCTGGTGCGCCTGCAGAAAAACCCCGACGAAGACCGTGAAGCGCTGGCCTCAGAGATCGTCAAGGCGACGCAATGGCCGTTGCTGGGCGGTACGGTGGTGGGCATCTGTGCCTTCAGCGCTATTGGTCTGTCACCATCAGATATGGGTGAGTACGCCGGTTCGCTGTTCTGGGTAATTCTCTACTCCATGCTCCTGAGCTGGGTCTTTGCCGTTACCGTCACGCCTCTGCTTTGCCACGACTATCTGAAAGTCAAACCGTTAGACCCCAACAAAAAACCGGGGCGCGTGGTCACGGCTTATCGCGGTCTGTTGGTGTGGGTACTGACCCACCGTCTGATCAGTTGCAGCCTGTTGGCAGCGACCATGGCGGCAGCGGTGTGGGGTGTGCAGTTTGTACCGCCAGGCTTTATGCCGGATTCCCAGCGGCCACAGTTTGTGGTGGACGTGTACTTGCCCCAGGGGTCTGATATCAAGCGCACCGAGAGCGTGGTTGCGGACATCGAAAAGGACATCAAGGTCAAAAACGGCATCACCGATATCACCAGCTTTATTGGCGGTGGCGGTCTGCGCTTCATGCTGACCTACTCGCCGGAAGCGCGTAACCCGAGCTACGGCCAGCTGCTGATCGATATTGACGATTACACCAAAATCGCGCCGTTAGTTGGCGAGCTGCAAAACGAGCTGACGGCCAAGTACCCGGATGCCTCCATCAAGGTCTGGAAGTTTATGCTTGGCCGTGGCGGTGGCAAGAAGATCGAAGCCGGCTTCCGTGGTCCGGACAGCGAAGTGCTGCGCCATTTAGCCGAACAGGCCAAGGCGATCATGCTTGACGACAGCAACCTGATTGCGGTGCAGGATGACTGGCGTCAACAGGTGCCCGTGCTGAGACCGGTATACGCCGCTGAAGAGGTACAACGCTTTGGCCTGACCACGCCGGTCATCAACCAGGCCATCGCCCAGACGCTGACCGGACGTAACGTTGGGGTGTACCGCGAGGGTGACAAGCTGATTCCGCTGGTGGTGCGCTCGCCGGAAGATGAGCGAACCCACCAGCGAGCCATCGAAAACACCGAAGTGTATAGCCCGATCACCAAGAGTTACATTCCGGTGAGCCAGCTGGTGAATTCGGTGGATGTCGTCTATCAGGACGCCATTTTGCGCCGTATCGACCGCGTACCAACCATTCTGGTGCAAGCAGACCCGGCACCGGGCGTACTGACTGGCGATGCCTTTAATGCCCTGCGCGGCAAGATCGAAGCCATCGAACTGCCACCTGGCTACAAGCTGACCTGGTACGGTGAGTACAAGGCATCTAACGACGCCAACGAAGGTCTGGTGATTTCAGCGCCCTACGGCTTTGCAGCCATGATCCTCTCAGTGATCTTTATGTTCAATGCCGTACGTCAACCGTTGGTCATCTGGGCAACTGTTCCGCTGGCACTGGTGGGGGTCACCATCGGCCTGGTGGCTTTCAATACACCGTTTGAGTTTATGGCGATTCTGGGCTTCCTGAGCTTGATTGGTATGATGGTGAAAAACGCCATCGTCCTTGTGGATCAGGCGGATGCCGAGATCCGGGGCGGCAAGCCGGCGTTTGAAGCCATTATCGAAGCGGCACTGAGCCGTGCCAGACCGGTACTGCTTGGCGCGCTGACCACCATTTTGGGTGTGGCACCGCTGCTGGTTGACCCGTTCTTCAAGAGTATGGCGGTGACCATTATGTTTGGTCTGCTGTTTGCCACCATCCTGACGTTGGTGGTTATCCCGCTGTTCTACGCCATCTCGGTGCGCAAACAACTGAAAACGACAACAGCCGTCTTATGTTGAGTACTATCCCCACGGCTGACAGAGCGTGGGTATATACCCAATGGATTTCATGTTGCTACGCGGCGGCAATTGAGCGAAGCCTTATATGCCCTCGGGTGCCGGGAGCGTAGAAATACTACGTGACCGGGGTGACGACTGCATGGATGCAGGAGGTAGGGCAACGCATGGAGCAGTTGCCGAGCGAATACCCTAGAGGGCACAAGTGCAGCCAACAAAGTAGCAACTCGAAAGGCGACGGGTATAGCGCCTCTATCTGACACTCCCCACCTTATCCCTGGTTCTCGTTAATAAATGTGCGGGATGCCTGATCCGTCGATTTCAGGGAGACAATCGCCATTTTCTTCCTGAAACTGCCGTTACTGCTCGACGATTCGCGGGTATATATCGAGGGAATCAGCCCTACTTTTGCCTGTTTGAACAACCTCTCCGGGTCACAGGACAGATTCAAATCCGGAAACTGTTCAACACGAAGCTTCAGATAATGCTGGTAATGCTGGTCAAAATCATGCCAATGGCAAGCGTCTCTCTCCTGGCAAAACTGCCCACAAATACCAAGCCAGGAATCTTTAATGGTGAGATCAGTCAGGTGGCGCTCAATGGTCAGATGCTTGTAGAAACGCTCTGGCTTTCTTTGTGTTATCACTTGACATGAGCTGTGGTAAATCTCACTCAGGTTGATAACGATTAAATCACCGCTACGGTCAAAACAGCTCACGGCAAGTTCGCTGAACTCCAGCCGGCCAATGTCGCCCTCGGCTTTGGCCATTTCCAGAGTTTCCGGACTCCACCCGGACACCACAATGGCATGCTCAAGCCACTGATCATGGCAATCCGACGCGGCCGGGTGAGTGTTGGTATCCCTATCCATCTGGACAAAAACAATAACGTAACACCCCACTTGAAAGGCACGGTCGAACAGCAATAGCATCTCAGACAGGTTCTGGTAATCGCATACTTTGGCATCCATTCCCATCAGGCTAGCCACTTTCTGAAACAGTTCGGGTGAAGTAATCTCACCGACAGCAGAGCCACAAGACTTGGCAATTTTACGGGCACTTAATATGTGGCTATTGCCGTTTTTGTAGGGCAGCAGTTGCCCACAGGCGCACAAGAGGCGGTGCACAATAGCCAGGGCATAAATCTTGCATTGTGGCCCTGATTGCTCCCCAAAGCTGTCACCGCACCTCGCTAATGGCACAACCCTGGGTAAGGGTTGGTGAAGGCTGTCCATAATTAACAAATCTCGATTATGCGTCCAGTGCTCAGACCATTTTTCTGGTTGCCAGTTCATCCATCGATAATCATCAGCGCAACATCGTAAATTGAAGTACCAATAAAACTCTGATGTATCAGTTAATCCAGTCTTCCCTCAAATAAATCAAGCCAACGCCTTCATATAATTAAAATAAATATTCATTTTTTTTATATAACCACACCTTTTTGCGGAAACAAAAAATTACTCTAGAATCCCTGTAGTGTCCTCCCGCGAGGCAAACAAACGCAACCGTTGAACTGGAAAATGCACTGAAGGAGTCACACGCCTGCCGCTCGAAAGGTTTGCGGTTTAGGGTTTATCGCAAGGAACCTTTGGGACCGAGCAGTTGACGGTTTATTTCGAAAAAATATATCTAAAGCTTGGAATAACGTGAACTGCCTACTGTCCAACCGTTCGGTTCCGTTCTTTATTGTGTCGGAGTCGTATTTACTCAATTAAAACAGCCATCCGGATAAGGGGTTAGCATGTTTAGAGGAAAGTGTTTGTCCATCGTCTTATTGTTGTCGTTCACCTCGGCATCTTTGGCTACTGATCCGAATGCCGGCACAGGTGTCGATCGCGGACGATCTGGCACAAGTACCCTGTCATCAATCAGTTCCGGAGTATTTACCCTGCTCGAAGCATTCAGTCATCTTACTCTGCTTGTGGGTTCAGGCGACCACAATCCAGATAGTTTTTTTTCCAAGGCACTGAGCTCCATTCCCAATAACCCCCTGATCGAATTTCAAGAGTCTAACCGATACCTGAACCGGGCTGCAGGCAGTATTATTCTGAGCCAGACATTACGTCTTTTGCCTGTGGCCAACGACTACGTGTGTGGCATGATAACCCTGACCACGGAGGACGGCTTTTATATTGACAGCGTTCTGGTTAATCAGGGTTCCATACAAAATGACTCACAGTTTGAGCACATTGGCGATGATCTTTATGTACCCAAAAACCGAGGCATCACCAATCTGCTGCTGGTCAAACAGATGACCGGCTGGTCTGCCGCCGGTAGCGCTTATATATCCAACAACCCCGTCGATTTCTATGTATCCGTTTCGGACGGCCGCAAAAGCTCGACCATTCACGTGGTAAAAAATTCATGCACCCTGTACAGCTACGGCAGGGCTAGTGCGTCTATCAGCAAAGGGAGTGATCTGTCGTTTTGTTTGACTAATTCCGGCACTGACGCCAAAGTCTCTACCATTTCAGCCCTGACTTCGGCTTACGGCAAGCCGGCACTCATCCGAATTCCAGGTGAGGCTTGCGAAAGTTATTAATCAAATGAATCAAGTTCAGTTTGGGTAAGTGCACTGAGAGACAAACCATGGCGGTATACGTCAGTGGCAGGTGGTGTATCGTTACTCTTGGCTGGGTTCTTGCTGGCATCATGAGTCAATCCAGTCAGCGTCGGGCGTTCGTCCCTGTCGGCGAGCGCTTAGGCGCGCACCGCCTCAGCCACTGAACGGATTAAACCCCCGTGATAGCGGGCTGCCAGAGCCCTCAATATTGGTGCTTACCCACTCCAATTTGGCCGTGGATAATGGTACTTCATCCTCATAATGAAGCAGGGCAAGCAAGAGGGTAATCGCCTCGACCAGATTTAGAAGGTCAGAGTCGAGGCGAAACGCCAATTACTATACCCAATGGATTTCATGTTGCTACGCGGCGGCAATTGAGCGAAGCCTTATAT